>JAJRXF010000153.1 GCA_024276425.1 Actinomycetes bacterium
GACCAGGCCAACCTCATCTGGAATCGCTTCACCGAGATCATTCCTGCCAGTGAGCGCACGATGGTGAGTGGCTTCGAACTGATGGGCGCGGAGTATGCGGGTGCCCACGTTTACGCGGACGAGGCCGATCCAACCAAATGGATCTTAGGGGTGGACACGGCCACCACTGGTGAGGAGCTGGACTACACCCTAATCCACGAGTTTGGCCATCTTCTGACCCTTAAAGCCAGTGAGGTTCCACCCGGCTTTGACAATCAACCATGCCCGACCTTCAATCCCGGTGAGGGTTGCGCCCTCAGCCAGTCAACATTGGCCCGATTTGTCGCTGCCTTTTGGCCACAGCCAATGCGGGATGAGGTCGAACGCCTGAGCGAAGCTGGCGATTGGGATGGCCTCGACAGCTTCTACACCAGCAATGTGGAGTCCTTCGTTAGCGACTACGCCACGACGGGTCCAGTAGAAGACATGACCGAAACCTTCACCGAGTTTGTTCTGAAGGACCGGCCCGAAGGCAATACCATTGCTGACCAGAAGGTCCAGATGCTGTGGACCGATCGGGCGATGGTGTCGCTACGAGACGAGATCCGCTCCCGGCTCTAACAAGGTCTGGCGGCAATGGCGAACTCTTCCGGATCGCAGCTCCAGTCCCTACCACTGCTTAGTCCTACAGATTGTCGTAGGTAGGGGCGAAATGCCCTGGCAAGTTACTCGGATTGTCCCCAATGTGGACATGGAGATCGAAAGGAAAGGTCAAATGTTTGCACTCGCGCAAATCCTCGCTGATTCAGCTGATTGGGACGGCCACATGGGATGGGATGGCGGCTGGTGGATGCTTGTTTGGGGAACCTTCATGATGGGAGGATTTGTCTTCCTCCTTGCCTGGGCTTTCCGCTCAAGCACGACTCCAACAAGCCCGCTGCCCGAACCCCCAGCGGCCGATGCCCACCTCCGTTCTGCTCGAACCATTTTGGCCGAGCGCTTCGCCTCAGGAGATCTAAGTTCGGAGGAGTACCACGAACGACTACGAGAACTCGACTCAGTTCGCTCCTGAGTAGCCCCTCCAGGCGCTAACCTCGACCTTCAGTGTTGTCCGTCATAGTCCGTCGATCCTGCCGATTCCGTACCATAAGGATACCGCCGAAGGTCTTCCCAACAGTAGGAACTCGGTCGCTAAAGAACCGTTCGGACCTGCCACAATTCCGGGAAAATCTCGACGTCGAGCATCCGCCGAAGATAGCTAACTCCCCCGGTTCCGCCGGTGCCACGCTTGTGGCCGATGATGCGTTCGACCGTCGTCACATGGTTGAAGCGCCAGCGGCGGAAATAGTCCTCGAAGTCAACCAACTTTTCGGCCAAATCGTAGAGTTGCCAGTGTTCTTCCGGACTTTGGTAGACCAACTTCCACGCGTCGACAACTCCATCGCTGGGAGTATGGGTCAAGGAAGTATCTCGCTCTAAGACCTCGGTTGGTACTGGTATCCCAACCCGGCTCAGGTGAGCCAGAACAGAGTCGTACAACGATGGTCGACCAAGTTCGGTTTCAAGCAATGCTGTCACCTGCGGATCGTGCTGGTGGGGGCGTAACATGGCCCGGTTTCGATTGCCGACCACGTACTCAATGAGCCGGTATTGATAAGACTGGAAACCAGATGATTGCCCCAGCTCATCCCGAAAGTCGGTGTATTCACTCGGTGTCATTGTGCGTAGGACATCCCAAGCGCTATTGAGCTGTTCAAAGATGCGGGCAACCCGGGCCAGCATCTTGAACGCCGGAGCCAGGTGGTCATCTTCGATTGATAGTCGAGCGGCGGCGATCTCATGAATAGCCAGCTTCATCCACAGTTCAGAGGTCTGGTGTTGAATCACGAACAGCATCTCATCGTGGGCATTGGTGCGAGGATGCTGAGCGGTCAAGATCTGGTCGATATTCAAGTAGTCGCCATAGGACATCCGGCCGTCAAAGGACATCTGGGCGCCTTCGACCGCCGGATCATAGGGCTGGTTCACCTGTGGTTCCTTCCTTACTCGTTGCTCGGCATTTGTCGCTCAGCATTTGTCGCTCAGCATTTGTCGCTCGATCAAGCCAGGCTTGATCCTCTGAAAGCCTAGTCCGTCCGCCACGAAGCCCAGTCTGGCCGTGGGTTCACTGAAGCGAAGGACACCGCCATGAGTCGCTAGATGAAACATCGCTACTATCCCAGGCATGACTAGTCCAGACATGACCTGGCCGGAGCGACACATCGATCTGAGCCACGTGATTTTCGATGGCATGACGACCTATCCCGGTCTGCCTGCCCACTCCATCTTGTTGGCTGATGGCATCCCCATTATCGAACACCTCACCAACCTGGCCAGTCTTCCTCCGTCTGGTTTTCGATTTAGCGCTGTGCCACCGAAGATCACAGGGGCGGGAACCTTCACGGTGCGGGCCTACGCCAGCATTCCCGCCTCGACCAACCCAAACCTGGTCGAGACGCTCCGATGAGCGAGTCTGCGGATAGGGCCAACGAATGGAACCGGTTGCGAGACACATACCTGGCATCGAGCGGTGAGAGGCCAGCCTCCTCGGCCCGCGGCCTGCACCATGTCGCCCTTCTCTGCCGGGATGTCGAGCAGACCATCAACTTCTACCAGGGACTGCTCGAGTTCCCCCTCACCGAACTATTCGAGAACCGTGACTATGAGAATTCGACCCACTTCTTCTTCGACATTGGCAACGGCAACTTCTTGGCCTTCTTCGATTTTCCCGGGCTCGATCTCAATCACTACTCAGAGGTTTTTGGCGGCCTCCATCACATTGCAATATCTGTTCACCCAGACCAATGGCAGCGCCTTCGACACAAGGTGGAACAAGCTGGAATCCAATCGCAGGTGGTTAGCGGTACCTCGCTCTACTTCGCTGGCCCGGACAGCGAACGGGTCGAACTCATCGCCGATCCACTCGGTGAGATGTACGGCAATGCCGTTGGCTAGCCAGCAATACTCAACCGCGAGGCCGAGCCCGGTCCGGGCCATAGTGTTTCAGTTCGACCGTGTTGCCGTCTGGATCACGAACATAGATCCCAATGCCGTGACCCGCTGCACCCCAGATTCTTGAAGGCCCGGACACCACGTCGAATTGACCGGACTCGGCCACAGCCACGAGATCGGTATCGTCGCTGACACGCATCGAGAAATGATCCACATTGACCCCGGTTCGATCCCCCTGAAACAGGTCGATTACCGTGCCATTATTCACCCGTAGTGACACAAAGGGAACCTTCCCGGCCCGCCACTCGGCCTCACGTTCACTCTGCAACCCAAGTTTGTCGCGGTACCACACCAACGAACGCTCCGGGTCGGCGACGATCAGGACCACATGATCGTGGCCAACAACTCGCACCGAGTCACTCATGGCAGACAACGTTAGTTCCGCCTGGCGGCAATGGCTGCCAGTTCGTCGAAGGTGATCTCCCCCATGAACAGAGACTTTAGCGCTCTCCCAAACGGCTTTCGGGGCCACCGCTCATCCTCGACAAGTTGCACCTCGCTGGTTATCGAACCGTCGGCAGAAAACTCATACGTTCGATAGCCCGGAGGAAGCCACGTCTGGGGATCGAGCGAAAAATTGTTCTTCAGCGAGGGCGCCACGAAAACCGGCCGACCCTCGAGTTCGTATTCGTCGGGGATGTGGGTATGGCCAGCCCCAAGTCCGCGAATGATCGGCCGATCGGACAGAAGGGCTCGCCACTCACTGGCATACTCCTCAGAATGTGACAGTGGAACCGGTACGTCTGGCGGATGATGCAGCCAGACAAACACGTGATCGGCCGGGGTCTGGTCACAAACTTGGCTGATCCAGGCTGATTCGCTGGGACCAAGCGCTCCATTGTTGTGCAGCCGTTCTTGGCCCGGCGGATCGACGGCAATGCCAGCATCATCGGGTTTCATTACTCCGGCGTTGGAGTCGACAAAGAGAAACGCCCAGTTCTCGATTTCTACCACTCGCGAGGTTCCAGCTCCCCGGCTCCCAACCCCGGCATGAAAGGCGACATCAAAGTCATGATTGCCTGGACAGGCATTGACCGGTGCTTGCAGCCGGGCAAAAGCGGTCGAGGCCTTCTGGTATTGCTCTGGTCTTCCATGGTCGGCAATGTCTCCGGTCACCGCCACCATGTCAAGGTGGGTGTGATCCCCCAGGTGCTTGAGCACAGCTTCGAACGCGGCGTCGGTGTCATAGGAGTACCCGCCTTCGGGCTTCGCCCCCTCTTCCAGGAAGTGGGTGTCGGATAGTTGGGCCATACGGATCGGGTCGACCATGCCAACACTCTTGCACGTCAGGTCACGGGTCGCGCAGTCCGAGGGTCCAATCCGACGGACACCTTGGGAACGCTATGGGGTGATGTTCCGGCGAAGCGACAAGGTAGCCGCCAGCAGCAGGACAACCGCAAAGGTAGCGAGTACAGCCAACTCGGCCATGATGTCCCCCACTCCCCCACCACGAAACTGAAGTTCACCCAAACCTTGCAGGGCCCAGGAATGAGGGGTGAGCTTAGCCACGGTGCGCATCGTGTTCGAGAAGATCTCCGCTGGCACCATCGCTCCACCCGGAGCCGCCAAGCCAAGTGCGAGCATTACCCCGACTCCACTGGCTTGCTCCTCATTGGACGAAATCGATCCGAGGAGCATCCCAGCACCAGTTCCAACTAGGCAGAACAGGGCGATGATCCATCCCACCCCGAACAAAGAACCCCAGTTCACCCCAAAGAGAAACATGGTTGCCCCCACGATGAATAGGGCCTGGACTAGGGCAATGAGGTACCGGCCAGCAGTTTCCCCCAACAACACGGTCAGGCTCGAGGTCGGCGTAGCTGTCATTCTACGGATGACACCAAGTTTGCGCGACAGGATGAGTTGACCCGAACTTGCCAACGAGGTAAGAAAAACGAACAGGACAAGTTGTTGAGAGGCGCCGAGATCAAACCGGGTCTCCGCCTCACCAAAAAGCGCGCTGCCAACAGTCTCTGATTCGACCGTAACCAAGGGAGGCGACATCGCCGCCGCTCGGTTGACAATGGTTAAGGACTGGGCCGAATCGAGTTCCAACCTTTCGGCCATGAGGTCGGCCACCCGATACTGAATCGACGCCCGAGCCAACGAGGCCTCCAGAAGAGTTCCGATCTCCGCCGCCGTGTCGGGGCGAGCAGCAAATCGGGGGCTCCCACTACTCTCCAGAACCAGCAATCCTTCAAGTTCGCCGCGCTCAACCGCCGTGACTCCCGCTTCGGTTGAGGAGATTGCAACAACTTCTATTCCTTGCCGGTCGAGATCGTCGATGAGCTCCGGACCCAGTCGATCTCCAGGTTCGACCACGACACCGATCCGAAGGTTGCTCGACCCAAACATGAGCCCAATCATCAAAACCATAAGAATGGGAAACACGAAGACGAAGAAGATGTTGGAACGCTCCCGTAGCCACCTTCTCAGTTCCATGGTGGCGATACTGAATACCTTTCCCATCATGGCCTACTCATCGCCCAAGGCCAGTCAGTTTGGCTCGCCCGGTGTACCCAATGCCAGCGAGCGCGCCAGACATGCCAAGCAATACAATCACCGAGCCCCAGAAGTCCCAACCAGTGGGCCACAGCGGGTCAGGTGAGACCGTGTTTGCACCAAACCCCCGGAGAAGCCAGAAGTGCGGGCTAACTTTGGACAGCAACCGCAACGACGGCGGACCCTGGGACACCGGAAAGAATGCTCCACCAATGAGGCCCAGAACGGTGGCCATGATGGCACCAAATTGCTGTCCCTGATCGACATTCTTGGCTAGTCCGCCAACGGCAGCCCCCAGTGTTAGCGCCACCAATACTCCCGCGGTGGCTAACAAAATCACGCCAAGGAGCGAGCCCCATTTCGCACCAAGCATGAGCGAGGTCGCGGCCGCCATCACCAAAATCGACACGAGGCCTCCCACGCCCGCCGACAGAAACTTTGCAATCATCACCGAACTGCGAGATACCGGTGCAGCCAGCATCCGCTGCATCGTGTGCTGGCGGCGTTCCTCCAAGATCGACATCACTCCACCCTGCACGGCAAAGAAGAGAAAGAAGGTTGCCATTCCGATGCTCAGGTAGGTGACCCCGTCAAGAACTCGGGTCTCAGTCCCGATTGGTTTGAGGTCGATCCGAGAATCCTGAGTTGGCGAGGACAGATCAAGATCTAATCCGCCGCCCGCCACCCGAACCGAAGCCTGGGCGAGTCGGTCGAAGTTAACGTCGAGGACCAGGCGGTCGGCCACGGCTTGGGCAACGGAGGCCGCAATCGGCGCATCTGGACGTTTCAATACCAGGATCCGAGCGGGTTGGGACGGGTCGCTCAGGGCGGTGAGGAACCCTTTCGGAATTATTAGTGCGGCGCTTAAGTCGCCATCCTGCACTGCGGAGCGTGCCAAGAGCTCGGACTCCCCCAGAGTCACCCCCGTGAGACCGGCCTCCTCAAGGCCAGCCAACAGTGGACCAGCGAACTCCCCGGTTTCGTCGATGATCTGCATCTTGATCTCGACCCTGCCAGCAAATGCATCCCCTCCCACGGTGGCAAGAACAACCGCCAGGACCAAGGGGGCAACTATGCCAATGATGAGGAATGACTTGTCCCGCATTCGTTGACGTAGATCCTTGCCAACAATGGTCGCGATGGCAGACATCAACTAGTCCCTCAAGGCCCGACCGGTGAGGTGAAGGAAGACAGCTTCCAGGTCGGGAACATCAATCTGGACTCCGCGGACTTCAACATCATTGTCCTCGAACAGGTGCAGAATGCGCGTTAAGTTACGGCCACCATCTCGGAGTAGAACTCGCAACTGGCCCTCCTTGGCGGAGGCTGTGGACACAAATGTGAGCGCCTCAATCTGCTCGACCAGGGGGCTGAGGGCTCCAGGACTTTCGATAGTCACACGATCCAGTTGGCCGATTTGGCGCACGAGGTCTCGCTGGGTTCCTTCGGCGATAACGCTTCCGTGATCAATAATTCCAACGCGGTTGCACAAACGTTCGGCTTCCTCCATGTAGTGGGTGGTGTACAGCACGGCCATGCCTTCGGTGGCGAGACGCTCGACCGCACCCAAAATCGCGTTGCGGCTTTGAGGGTCGACTCCGACAGTTGGCTCATCCAGTATGAGTAACTCGGGCCGATGAGTCATCCCAACCCCGATGTTCAACCTTCGAGTCATACCGCCGGAGAATTCCGCCACAAGATCATCTGCGCGATCTGCCAGACCGATGACGTCGAGCACTTCATCCACCCGCCTCTTTAGTTGGGGTCCTTTGAATCCTTGGAGACGACCAAAGAAGACCAGATTCTCACGGGCCGAGAGTTCCGGGTAGAGGGCGATTTCTTGTGGCACGTACCCAATCGCGGAGCGTAGGGACACGGTGCCGGTATTCATTTGTTGGCCCTTGATGAGGACTTCACCGCCGTCTTTGCCAAGCAGCCCACACACGATGGAGATCGTTGTGGTCTTCCCGGCGCCGTTCGGTCCCAGCAAACCGTAGGTTTCTCCGGGAGCTATGTAGAACGAGACGTCATCAACAACAGTGTGGTCTCCAAACCTCTTTCGAATCGATTTGCATTCGAGAATCACGAGTCCACCACCTCTGTGTCTGGCTGGTCACCAATCAACTGACAGAAGCGAGTCCAGCCAATGTTGCCGCCAGACAAGGTCACGCCGACGCGCTTGCCCTCCAAGCCGAGATCACCTCGATTGAGAACCGCGGCCAAGGCGGATGCGCCACTGGGCTCGACCACCAGCTTGGTGTGCTCGAACAACAACCGCATCGCCGACACGATTTCTTGGTCGCTAACGACGGGGAAGGACTTTGTCCCTCGACTGGTGATTGGCCAGGTCAGTTCGCCGGGAGTCGAAACCTGTTGGCCGTCGGCAATCGTTCGGGGGATGTCGATCACCACCCGCTCCCCCGCTGCTTGAGAAAGGGCGTGGTCGTTGCCAGCCTCGGGCTCCACTCCGTGAACCTCGATTTCACCAGCCAAGGCCGAAACCACCGTTGCACAGCCGGCCAGGAGACCACCACCGCCAACACACACAAAGATCGCGTCAAGATTGCCGACCTGGTCGAGTAACTCAAGAGCAGTCGTACCTTGGCCTGCCATGACCAATGGATTGTCATAGGGCTTGATCAACACCCGGTTCTCATCGGTAGCAATGCTCTGCGCGATGGCTTCACGATCCTCGCCATAGCGGTCGTAGCTGACAATGGTGGCGCCGCTGGCCCTTACCCCTTCGACCTTCTCGGGTGGGGCGTCAGTTGGCATCACGATTACTGCTGTGGTTTGACACAGGGCCGCTGCTCTGGCGATTGCTTGGGCATGATTGCCGGAGGAGAACGCAACGACTCCAGCCCCTATTTGTTCGGCATCCAAAGAGCGGATGGCGTTGTAGGCCCCGCGGAACTTAAAGGACCCGGTGAGCTGCAGATTCTCGGCCTTCAAAAACAACTGACACCCGGCCAACTCGTCCAACTCGGGGCTGAGGATCACAGGCGTGTGGGTAGCCACGCCGGCTAGTCTGCTCGCCGCATTCCAAACATCATCAAGAGTAATCACCGCTGGCAGCCTAAAGCAGCGAAGGTAAGAGGCAGGCACGATATTCGGGCCTCGGACGATCAGGATGCAACTTAACCTTCGCGCCTCTGGTCCGCGACGGTCTCTATACTTCGGAGGTAGCCAGGCGGGATCGTTTCCAAGTTCAGATCATCAAGCCCCATTAGGGCAACTGCGGTGTGCTCATCACTGATTGAGAACTCGCTCGGCTGGTCCGGCCAATGGTCCTCGACATGGCGTTCTTGCCCATTCTCATTTAACACGCAACCGCTCCTCAACCAGGGGGCCAGGATGCTAGGACGACTTGCCCTCTTGGGCGGCGCTACCCGATGCCCGCACCCCGGTGTAAAGCATCCGGCTCATCTCAATGGAAATGTCGGTAGACAGCTCAATTCCCTCGGGGTGTGCCGAATCCAGCAACTCCTCAATGACAAGAACGTCTTGAGCCTCCATGTAGGAAGCGCAACGGTCGACAGCCCGGCGCAGGTATCTGGTCAACCAACGCCGCTCCCGGCTGCTTAGCACGGGTGAATGTAAGATCTGACATTCGGTTGCACCAACTTCACTGAGCCGGAGGGAATTGAGGAGCTCCTCCCAATTGGTGGAAGAAGGATCGTGTCCAAGGTGATCGATCCGACTTGTGGCCAAAGCCTGGCCGAAGCGAACCCAGACCCCATCAGCGGTGACGGGGGAAGCTTCGGGCCACACACGGAGTTCGGCGCCAAACTCGTTGACAACTATTCGCCCACCTGGAGCGACAAGTTTCACCGCGTTCCTCAGCCCGCTGGCCGAGTCCGTTGTGTGATGGAGTGACAACGAGGCCCACACCAGGTCGACCGGCTCAAGAAGCTGGCAAAGATCCACGTCAAAGTCACCGAGCAAGAATTCGACTCGGTTGGAAAGATCGGCGTCCTCGACACGGTTCGAAGCCGATTCCAACATCGCGGGGGAAACGTCGATAGCGATAACGGTGGCTGCTGGGAATCGTTTGGCAAGCTCCACAGTTCCGATCCCGTGGCCGCATCCAAGATCAACCAGGCGGTTAACTCTGCCAGAGGGAATATGCGACTCCAGGTGATCGAGAACGGGTAGCAGGGTGATCTCTGCATCTAGGGTGGCATCGGAGGCGGTCGCTGCGCCGTGGCCTGGTTCGTGGTCTTCCCTCGAAGAGTTCATCCACGGACACTAGGCGCTTTTAGTCGCCCAGCAGTTGTTTGGCTGCGTTCCCCGCTCGGTTATTTAGGTTGGCCTGGCCGCACACGAGAATCAGTTCGGCCAGCTCAGTTTCTGCAAACTGAGCCTTGAGTTCCGCGATCAGACTAGGGGGCAGAGCATCAGTGTCCGGGCCGCACATCGCGTTGGCAAGGTGCAATGCAGCCCTCGTTTTGGCGTCGAACACCTCAGCCCAACATGCAGAGTCCTGAAGTGCCTCGACCTCATCTTCGGAGACTCCTCGTCGTCTCGCCGAGACAACATGACTGCTCAGTCACGTCGGACAACGATTGACAATGGATGATCGAATAAAGGTCAGTTCCTTTAGACGCAGCGCAACGGTTCCGTCGCTAGACCACGCAGCCTGGCCGAAAGCCTTGTAGGCATCGGCTGTGCCATCGACCAACGCCAGTGTGTAGCCCAAGGGAGCGCCAGACAGTTTGGGTCGAATCTTCATCGATCAGCAGTATGGCACAGACCTAGACTGGGACCACATAGAGCATCAACCCGTAGGTCAAAAACTCTTCACCCAACCGACTTACGACTGAGCCTCAACCGTGTTACAACTAGCATCCATGTGGACATCCCTTCATCGAACCGGTAGCGCACTCCTGATCGCGCTTGTTGCTGTGCAGGCCATCATCGCCGGGCAGCACATTTTCGGCACCTGGGGCATCGAGATACATGCCGCCCTCGGGAATGCCACATTCGGGATCGCCGTTCTTGTCACGGCCATTGCCTTCCTCAAATTCGACGGCAACACCCTTGGTGTGATCGGGATCGTCATCATCGTGCTTGTCAGCGCTCAGATCGGGTTGGGCTATTCAGCGAGAAACTCCGAGGGTGCTGCCGCGCTTCACATTCCTTTGGGGGTAGGGGTGTTTGGCGCAGTCCTCTACCAACTGTTAGCCGCATGGCCGAGCCTGATCGGGCTTCGCACCCGAGCACCGATCTCTGGCACCGACGCTAGCTGATCGTCTTCGACCACTATTGTTTGTCCCGCCAGACTTTTCCCTGTCTCGCTAAGCGCCCGCGAATTGGACTTCTGATGCCGACAAAAACACGCACCACAACCAAGACCACACCCAAGTCCAGGGAACGACAAAAGCTCATTCGTCACGCAGTTGTCGCCCTCGTTTCCACCGCCCTTGTCGGATTTTTCTGGGCCACCCGCTCAAACTGGGTGGCCGATATGCGACTCTGGAAAGCCGTCGGCGATGCGGCATACGTTCTCCTGCTTGCCTCCCTCACACTCGGACCTCTCACTCGTCTCGTACCTGCCACTCGGGGGTGGCTCCGGTGGCGCCGCCAAATTGGTATCTGGTTTGCCCTCGCTGCCACACTCCACGGCGGCCTCATTCTTAATGGATGGGCGCGCTGGAGTCTGCGCCGCTTCCTTGGTTATGAATTCGTCCCTCAGTTGAACCGTGAGGCTCGTCTCGAACCGGGCTTTGGGCTTGCCAACCTGATCGGCATCGTCGCCTTGATTCTTGCCTTGGTTTTGGCCGCCACCTCTTCTGATCGGGCCCTGCGGCGACTTGGTCGCCCCGCCTGGAGTTGGCTTCACCGCCTTACCCAGACCATCCTCGTCCTCTCGCTTCTACACGGCAGCTATTTTCTGTTTATTCACTTCACCCTGTCATTTCATAAGGCAGCTCCCCCAGACCTCGACTGGTTCCGGCTCCCTTTCCTCATCACGGGCCTAGGAGTTGTCGCCCTGCAAGCGACTGCCTTTACTCGAAGCGGCTCCGAACTTAGCCGAGGCAAGGCCTGAGGGCTTGGCGTAACAGGTAGGGACTTTCGGCCCATCCGTTGATATCTACCCTGCAATACCCTAGGGGGGTATCGTAATGACGGTGCCGGTCGAACCACTACCTCACTGAGGAAGGCAACCATGATCTCCTACCTGGCAGACAACTGGCTTTGGATCGGGCTGGTTGGAGCCTTCGCCGGAATGCACTTGAGCGGTCGCGGTTGTGGAATGCACGGTGGAAACCATGGCGGCAAGCACAGTCACGGCGCCGCCGGCGACAGCACATTGAACGGCGACAGCACATCGAACAACGACTCCCGCGTCTAGAGACTCAACCAGCCCGAGACATGACACGAGGGAATCGCCCAGAGTAGTCGGTATAGCCCTCAGCAATATTCCTGGGTTCACGATGGGTCTTGCCCTGCACCTAGGCGGGCTAGCGAACGAGCACCCAATTCAGCCAAGTCTTAAATCCGACTTGCCTCACGTAGATCCGGCTGTTAGCTTCCGAACGGGTACCCTTAGGGGGTAGGCCCATTTGATAGCCCGTACAATTCTGGGGCCGACGCGGCCCACGAGGAGTCAATCCCAATGAAAAGAGTGACAGCCCTATTGGTTGCGCTGACGCTGGTAGCTGCCGCATGCGGTGGCTCCAGTGGCGACGACGGCGAAAGTTCAGGGGCACCAGCCACTGACACCGAAACCGAAACCGACTCGCCGACAACCACCGCGGCACCCGCCGACACTGGGTCCGGAGGCACCCTCACAATCGGCCTGTTCCAAGAGCCCGACAACCTCAACCCCTTCCTGGCGGTGCAGACGGCGAGCCGCATGGTTCGTGACCTCGTACTCGAAGGTCTGGTCGATGCTGATCCAGACGGCAACTATGTTCCGGAGTTGGCCGAAGTTCCTTCGGTGGACAATGGCACAATCTCTGAGGATGGGCTAACCGTCACCTACAATCTGGTCGACGGTATTACCTGGTCCGATGAGCACCCGTTCACCTCACGAGACGTGCAATTTACCTGGGAAACCGTAATGGACCCGGGTAACGCAGTCACCACTCAGAAGGGCTACGAAGACATCGCCTCCATCGAGACACCTGATGACCAAACGGTCGTGGTGACCTACACCAAGCTCTACTCTGCGGCCCTTTCGCTCTTCAGTATCCCGGAAGCAATCCTCCCCGCCCACGTCCTTGAAGGCGAATCATTCGGTGACGCCGAATTCAACCGGATCCCCGAAGGAACGGGACCGTTCATGGTTGCGGAATGGAACTCTGGCCAGTCCATTATTCTTGAGCGCAACCCCAACTATCGAGTTGCGAACAGCCCCCAACTCGACCGAATCATCTTCAAGATCATTCCCGACCAGAACGCAGGCATCGCCCAAATGCGGACCGGCGACATCGATGTATTCTGGAATGTTGACTCCGCTGTCATCGATCAATTTGATGGGATGGAAGGGGTGGACGTACAGGTCACACCGTCCTCCAATGTGGAGTACCTCGGCTTGAACCTAAGCTCTGGCTCTGATCCAAACACACCTCACTTCGCTTTCGGCGATCCAAACGTGAGGCTTGCCTTGGCCATGGCCATCGACCGCACTCCCATTATCGAAGAACTACTCTTCGGCTTGTCCGAAGCGGCGACCTCACCTATCGGTCTCGGTTGGGCCGCTCCTGAGGGGCTCTCGAACCCTGCGTATGATCCCGATGGAGCCCGAGCACTGCTCGAAGAAGCCGGTTGGGTCGATAGTGGCGACGGCATCCGAGAAAAGGATGGACAAAGGCTGACATTGGAAATTTCCACCCCCACCGGTCAGCAAGTTCGTGAACTTACCGAGCAGGTCCTGCAAGAGCAGTTCAAGGCCGTCGGAATTGAACTCGTGATCAACAACGTGCCCGCAGCCACCCTGTTCGGCAACTGGGCCGAGAACGGCAAGCTGCAGCGTGGTGACTTCGATATCACCATGGACACATGGGGACCCGACCTGGACCCAGCCGGATTCCTTGGGATTCTCTTTGATTCCAAGTCAATTCCGCAAGACCCTGGCGGACAGGGATGGAACTTCTTCCGCTTGCAAAGCGACCGTTTGGACGCAGCAATCGAAGAGGGTGCAAGCACCCTTGATATCGAAGCTCGTCGAGCCGCCTACCGCACAGCGGTTGAAGAAATCCTGGCTGCGGGGGTCTACATCCCTCTGTACAAGCGATCCAAGCTCGACGCTTTCAGCCAGAAAGTCTCCGGCCAGTCTCCGAACCCGTGGGGTGAGTTGACCTGGAACGCAGAAGACTGGACAATCAGCAACTAGTCCAAGGCCAGTAGAAGTAGTCGTCGCCTGAGAGGATGGTCACGCTTTGTTTAAGTTCGTGGTAAAGCGGGTTTTGCAAGCCGTGCCCATCCTCGTTGGCATATCGTTGGTGACGTTTATTCTGCTCCAACTCACTCCCGGCGGGCCGACCGCCGCCTATCGGGGCATAGCCAATGTCACGGGCGAAGACTTGGCCCGGATCGAGGCCGAGCTTGGTTTCGACAAACCAATCTTCATCCAGTACTTCAGTTGGCTTGGCAAGTTTGTACAGGGCAATTGGGGTATCTCCTTCGTGGCCCGCGTGCCAGTGTTTGGGCTGATCATGGAGCGCTTGCCCGCAACCTTGTTGCTCATGGCGTCGGGGATCACCGTCTCCCTACTGTTGGCTATCCCCTTGGGCTTGCTGGCGGCCATCAAACGAGACACCTGGGTTGACCATGTGCTCACCTTCGCCAGTTTCGTTGGCCTGTCCATCCCGGTGTTCTGGCTTGGGCTCATGCTCATCATTGTCTTCTCGGTATGGCTTGGCTGGTTCCCGACTGGCGGCATGGGTCCGCCGGGCGAAGAGATCGGAGTCATGACCAGAATCAAATACCTCACCCTGCCAACCGTGGCAGTGTCGATGGTGTCCCTGTCGTTCTTCACCCGATACCTGCGGGCGTCCATGATCGAAACGATGGACGAGGACTATATGCGCTTCAACAAGGCTCGTGGCCTCCCGCCCATGCGGCGCTATATGAAGCACGCGTTTCGCAATGCTGGTATCCCGTTCGTGACGGTTGTAGCCATCCACATTCCGGAGTTTCTTGTTGGTGCACTAGTGGTCGAGACAATTTTCACTTGGCCTGGAACTGGAAGGCTCTTCTGGGACTCCGCCGTGCGTTTCGATTATCCCGTGCTGATGGGCATTTTGGTGCTCGGCTCGTTGATGGTTTTAGCCTCCAACCTGCTGGCCGATGTCCTGTACGCAAAACTAGATCCAAGGGTTCGCTTTGACTGAAATGTCCACGAGCCGCCGACCGGGTGAGCACGCTCCGGAATCCGGACAGAACCTAACCTCGGACCACTTTGACGCTTTAGCGAGCGATGAAGAAGTCGATGAGTTGGCGAACTGGCGTCGCAACTGGCGCGCATTTCGCCGCAACCGCCCGGCCACGATCGGACTCATTGTCCTTATCACAATCTTGGCCTTGGCCATCTTTGGGCCAATGATCAGCCCCTATGACACCCTCACACAAGATTTGGGCAACCGACTCCAGGGCCCATCCTTTGCCCACCCCATGGGAACCGACGAGCTTGGTCGAGATTCAATGACCCGCATTCTGGCAGGCGGACGCGTCTCCCTAGGAGTGGCGGCACTGGCCACCACGGTGGCCCTCACTGTCGGCGTAACCATCGGCTCTATAGCCGGGTTCTACGGTCGTTGGGTCGACAACGTGTTGATGCGCTTAACCGACCTCGCCCTCTCAATGCCCGACCTCTTCTTGTTGATTCTGGCAGCATCGCTACTGGGACCAAGCTTCGTCACCATGGTGATTATCATTGGTCTGGTTCGTTGGATGAATGTTGCCCGCCTGATCCGAGGCTCCTTTCTCTCCCTTCGGGAACGTGAGTTCACCCTCTCCGCTGTCGCCTCCGGAACGCGTACGTTCGGGATTATCTTCAAACATCTTCTACCAAACTCCCTCAGCCCTCTGATCGTGGCCGGAACGCTCGGGGTTGCATCGGCCATCATCGCCGAGTCGACACTCAGTTTCCTCGGTCTGGGGCTCCAGCCGCCAGCATCCTCGTGGGGAACCATGCTGCGAAACGCCCAACAGGTCATCTTTTCTGCCCCGTGGGCCGCCGTGTTCCCTGGGGTCATGATCTTCCTCACCGTCGTCTCCGTCAACTTCATTGGCGATGGGTTACGAGACGTATTTGACCCAGGGGGCGCAACCCTTAGCCGGTCAAAATTTCAGAGTCGTCGGCGGTACCTGCAAACCAAGTTCGAAGAGCCTCAACTGATTGATCTCAGCGATCAAGCCGAAGGCGTCACCATTGTGGACCCATCAAGCTGAGGGAAGTGGCACGAGACCCAGTGTCCGGGTAGCTGTTCTTCCAGTTGCGGTTCTTCTTGGACACATCGTTCTTGAACAACCGGGCAACGCGTACGAAAACTGCAACCGGTCGGCCTTCGAATAGCCGACGGGAGTTCCCCACTCAGAATGATTCGCCGCCGCTTCAGTTCAATCACCGGATCGGGGATCGGGACCGCAGACATTAGGGCTTGGGTATAGGGATGGAGGGGCGATCCGAACAAGTCAGCCTGAGTGGCGCGTTCGACGATCTTGCCCAGGTACATGACTGCAATTTCGGTGCTGACATGCCGGACAACGGCTAGATCGTGGGCAATAAACAGGTAGCTCAGTCCGAGCTTCTGCTGTAGATCATCCAGCAGGTTCAATACCTGAGCCTGCACCGAAACATCCAAAGCCGAGACTGGTTCGTCCAGAATAACCAGGGATGGATTCAACGCCAGGGCTCTAGCTATACCGATCCTCTGGCGCTGACCGCCCGAAAACGAACGCGGGTGCCTCGTCGCATAGGATGGTTTCAGGCCAACAAGCTGTAGAAGCTCCTGAACTCGCTCAGCCCGAAAAGCCCTGGATCCAACCCCATGAGCTACCAGGGGCTCGGACACGATGGCTTGCACAGTCATTCTCGGGTTAAGCGACGCAATCGGATCCTGAAAGACGATTTGGGCATTGCGACGCGCCTCACGTAATTCTCGCGACTCGGCCTGGGTTAGGTCGATAAATGGGGCCTTGCTCTGGTTCGAAGGGCTGGTATCCCCGGCCAAAGGACGCCCCTGTGGAGAACGAAACAAGACCTGGCCCGAAGTCGGTTCGATCAGCCGAAGAACACAACGGGCCGTGGTTGACTTTCCGCACCCCGATTCACCCACCAGGCTGAGAGTTTGTCCTTCCTTCACATCGAAGGAGACTCCGGCCACGGCCTGGAGGTATTGGGCCGGGCCGGAAATCCCCCTTCTCTTGACGAGGAACCTCTTGGTCAGGTCTCTCACCCGGAGAACGACGTCGGAATCGGAATCCTTGGCAGCGGTGAGAACAACCTCTTGGCTACTCATACGCCTGCTCGATCCGTCTCAAGATTGAACTGTCCGGCAAAGTGGCAGGCGCATTCCTTGGGTGAATCACCACAGCAACTCCTGGGCCGCTCGGAGACGCACTTGTCCGTGGCGTAGTCACAACGAGGCCAGAAACGACAGCCACGCGGGGGCTGGATCATGGACGGAGCGACGCCACGAATCGAATACAGCTTGGTCTGAGAGTCATCATCGAGTCGAGGAACTGATTCGAGTAACCCACGGGTGTAGGGATGCTCGGGGTTGGCATAGAGCTGACCGGCAGGTCCCCGCTCGATGATCTCCCCCGCATACATGACCTGCACGTTCTCGCAGAAGCCTGCGACGACACCAAGATCATGAGTGATGAGCATCACCGCAGTACCGCGATCATCGGCCAGGCCGAGCATGAGATCCATGACTTGAGCCTGGGAGGTTACATCGAGGGCCGTCGTTGGCTCATCGGCAATTAGCAGGGCCGGGTCGCACAGCAGAGCCATAGCAATTACTACCCGTTGACGCATCCCGCCCGAGAACTGGTGGGGATAGTCCTTGAACCTCTTTTCCGGACTTGGAATGTGAACGTCGGCCAGGGTGTCAATCGCTACCGTGCGGGCTTCTTGGCGGGACATTCCCCGATGAATTCGCAATGTTTCGGTGAGCTGGCTTCCCACGGTGAACACTGGGTCCAGAGCCGTCATTGGATCTTGGAAAATGATGGCAATCTCTCGACCACGAATCTTTTGCATCTCCCGCTCTGAGAGCCGAAGGAGATCTTGACCTCGAAAGCGAATTTGCCCTCCGACCACAGAGCCGGGAGGTTCGATGAGTCCCATGATCGAGGCGGCTGTCACTGATTTTCCTGACCCAGATTCACCAACGACACCCAGTCGTTCACCCTTTGACATTGAGAAGGAGATCCCATCGACGGCTCGTACATCACCGGAGTCGGTAAGAAAATACGTTCGTAGGTCGCGAACGTCCAACAATGGTGGGTCAGGAGTCATTGGCCAGCTTTCTCGGGACTACGAGTTACCATACCCCCGCACCCTACCGCGGAAGAAATTCTCGTGCCTGTTCGATGTGTTGTTCATACCCTACCCCGGTTCGCTATTCGGGGTTCTGACCACTAGCCTGTCAGCCATGTCAAATACAGATTCACTCCAACCCGCCTACGAAGCTCTGGTCGACTGCGACGAGGCATTGACCGAACTCGAATCGCGGTGCTGTCAGGAGGAGCGGAGCCCTCAGATGAGGGCCCTTGGCGACACCTTGGGAAACGCCAGGGCCGCCTTGGACCGTGATGACGAAGATGGAGCGATGGCCGAAGCGATGGTCCACATGGAGAACGCAGGCGCCCAGATCGGTCGCCTTCAGGTTGGCTGTTGCGCCCCGAACCGCATGCCGCTCTACTCTCGCATCCTGGTCAACTTGACCACCGCCGAACGTGGCGTGAAGAAGGCCACTGGCGCTGGCCACTGACCTACTGATCATTTCCGAGCGGGTCTACTTTGATCAAGCCACAATCAATAGCCAGCTCTATTAGATCGACGTCAACGGAACAGGTTGGAAAGCTGCCCCTCACGAATACACGCCCGGCGCACCTTGAGGCACAATGAGACCATGATTCAAACCGAAGCCATGACTTATGACGGACCCGGCGGTACCTTCGAAGGGACAATCAGCTGGGATGACTCGGTTGATGGGCCACGTCCCGGGGTGATGATCTCCCACGCCTTTGGTGGACAGTCCGACTTCGACACTGAAAAGGCCCAAAGGCTCGCGGCCCTGGGGTATGTCGGCTTTGCCTTAGATATGTATGGCCAAGGGGTTCGGGCCAACACGCCCGAGGAATCTTCAGAACTCATGCAGACCCTGCTCGTTGACCGGGAGTTGCTTGCGGACCGAATCAACCGGGCCCACGAAGTTCTGGTTAAGCACCCATTGGTCGACCCGACCCGAACCGGGGCCATCGGATTTTGCTTTGGGGGTCTGTGTGTCTTGGACCTTGCCCGATCCGGATCCAACGTGCTAGGCGTAGCCAGCTTCCACGGAATCTTTACTCCACCCGAAGGAGCCCGAAGCAGTCCCATTGGTTCCTCCATCCTCGTCCTTCATGGTTGGGACGACCCCCTGGCCCCACCCAACTCGGTCCTTGACCTGGCGGCCGAACTCACCGATCGGGGAGCCGACTGGCAGATTCTGGCCTTTGGCCATACCGCCCACGCGTTCACCAATCCGGCAGCCCAGGACCCCGACAATGGCATGTTCTTTCAAGAAGCAGCCAATCGCCGCTCGTGGCGGGCCATGACCGACTTTTTCTCCGACCTATTTGGTGACTAGGCGATCGCGGCTAGCGAAGCGGCTATGGGGTGATCAAAAGCTTGTGGGTGCCGGGGGCCTTATCGGAGAAATCCTTGGCTGCGGCGGGAAAATCGGCCAAGGACACCCGGTGTGAAATGACTTCGGTCGGGTCGATTACACCAGCTTCGATGATCTGGCGAGCTCGCGGCAACCAACCGCGGCGTTCGCAAAACCGTTCAACCTCAATTGAAGGTTCTTGAAGAACAAGTCGAACAACGAGGTTGGATGATCCTGTTCAAGATAAACGCCGCGCCCGAACTCATTTCGCCCGTGGAAGATCATCTTGGGGTACATCAGAGTCCAAAGATCTCGACCCGTACCCTCCTCTGCAACCTCGAAAGGAAAGCGGTCGGACCCTTAGACTGCTCGTCGAATCGCTCTATCAAATGCATCATTGATCTTGGTCCCAAGTCTTTTGTAGCCGAGCTCCGCCTTCATCCGCTCCTTGATCTCATCCTTTACCTCGCTCCTAAACTCCAACTTCTGTTCAAAGCCAAGAACCATCGTCCCAAGGATGATCTTGACGCAGCCACCGTCATACCCGAACTTTCACCGAACGGGCGGTCATGGCTGGCAAGCCACCTCCCCAAACTCCGATGCCTCCAAACCAGGCGACAGCGCTTGGAACCCCATAGTGGGGTCGGGCCCGTCTCAGCGACCAGCTAGCGCATGTGTCGACGAACACGAACCACCATCCGCACCATTTCCTCGGCAAGTTCATCGGCCGCAGCCATCGGGTTGTTGTAGAGCACATACTCCTTAGCCACCAGCGTCGCCAGATAGTCAAGCATGGCTGACTCATCGTCCTTGAGCATCAGAAAGTCGGGGTGATCCTGGTTATAGAGCACCACACTGGCTTCGGCGTCAAACCGACTTCGATCACGCCCAGGTGACGGATCAACCGCAACCGTCGGCAGTCGCTTTGCGCGACGGCCCGAAGGTTTGGCCCCTTCAGGCAAGGGTGGGGGTTGATCGGGCCCTGGCGCAGGAGCAAGCGCATCAATTGATGGAGACTCCTCGGACAAATCATTGGCCGACCCATCACTCGAGGCGTCCTCATCCGATCCGGAGCCACTGCCCGACCCTAGACCAGACAACAATCCGCCCTCCCCTACTTCGTCACCCATCAGGGTGCGCATCGGGTTATCCAAGTCGTCGAGTTCCTTGAGTACCCGGCTGAAAATCTTACGGATCTGATCACCCATACGGTCGGCCATGTCTCGATCCAGCTCGACCCGAACCTTCTCGGCCATGGCTGCCACCAGCGGCTCGACCGACTTGACGATTTCAACGAAGATCGGCCATGCCTCATCGTCCCGTAATATTGCCCGACGACCCGCCGACTGCTTGAGCGCTGGGAACTGGACTCGGCCAAGCACTTGGTCGCCGGTCCAAGGCTGGTGATCGAACTCTTCCATCTCCGTTAGATCGTCAATAATAGTAGTCCCGGCTCGACCGACGACTGCCACCGAACGACTCACCCCGGGCGGCGCCACATACAGGGAAAACTCAAGAAGACCCCACAAGGTTTGATGCGGGCGAAGCGGCACCTTGACCCCCTCCGGTTCTTCCGGGGTCACCAGTTCTCGCTTGGATCCCTCGATCACTTCAATCTCATACAAGCCGGAGGACAACGCGGCCGCTCTGCGTTCACGCAGATAGGCGACGATCTTTCGTTGGGTGATCATCCGGAGGACTTCCTTGTCCAGATGCCCGATATAGATGCTGGTTCCTGGCCGATCTCGGGCCCGTCGTTTCTCGCGGTCGATGGTGGCGCTCACCTGTCCCCGAGCGAGCTTCAACACATGGGTCTCGGCCGAGCCTTCACGACGCGAAACAATGTCGAGCTTGGCACCGAGTTGTTGGAAGGCCAGCATGCCAATGGCCTTCTCGCCCAGGGTTCGCTCATCGCCAACCTTGTTGGAGTTGAAGAGATTCTTGGCCACTTCTTCTAGTCGCTCCGGCGACATCCCTCGGCCATCGTCATCAACCACGATAGTTGGGTACTTCCCCCGTCGCCGCATGATGATTCGAATGCGCCCTCCGTCTCGCTCGGTCTCGGTGTATTCATCCGCCGCGTTGGACACGAACTCATTGAGTGCGTCCTTTGGGTCCTGATAGGTCTGACCAGCAACCAGTACCGCCTTCTTCACGCTTCCGATGCGAAGACGAATCTTCTTTGGTGCCATGACCCTCGACATTACTGAGGCGTGAGTGGTGGTCACAACCAGACCCGGGCTCGTGTTTGAGCCCATATCCTCACCGTGTTAGGTAGCAACCCGTTTTCTGCCTTCAGGAAGCTCACGCGTGGTCCACCCCCGAACTGCCCTAATCGCTAGCTCTCTCACCATGGCGATGCTCGCCGCGGCCTGTACTTCCTCGAGCGCGACGCAAAACGAATCTCCCACCTCCAACAACGGCATCACAGTCCTGACCAACGCACGGGTCTACACCCTCAACCCCGACCAACCTTGGGCCCAAGCACTTGCCTATGACGGTGACGGCATCCTCATCGCCGTCGGCTCTACCGAAAACGTGCTCGCCACCGCAGGTACCGGGGCAGAAATCCTAGACGCAAAAAACAACATGATCCTGCCTGGATTCGGGGATGTCCACGTTCACGTCGTCGAGGCCGGGATCAATGCCAACCTCTGCTTCATGTCTGGCCAGGACCTTCCCCGTCTGGAAGCCGAGGCAGCCCAATGCGCCAAGAGCCAACCCGACTCCAAGTGGGTTATGGCGGCGGGACCGTCGCTCTTTGATCTAGGCAACACTGTCGGTCCAGGCAATTCCGAGGAGTTGCCCATCGACGTTCTTGACCGGGCCATCCCCGACCGTCCGGCGTTGATCCTGGACGACCTGGGGCACGCTGCATGGACCAACACCCTTGGCCTTCGGGCCGCAGGCATCGGACCCGACACTCCCGACCCACAAGGAGGCGTGTTGCAGCGCGACCCCGCCTCCGGTCGTCTCACTGGGCTACTCCTCGAAAATGCTCAACAACTCGTTCGAAACGCGGCGGCTGGCAACGGGGATGACAACTACGCCGGCCTCCTCACCGCGATGAAAGAACTCAATGCCAACGGAATCACCTCGGTAAGCGATGCCGGTGGCTTCTGGGCCCAAAATCACCCAGCGGCCTGGGAACGAGCGCAGACCGAGGGGACGCTTACGGTTCGAGCGGCGAACTCCCTGTATGTGTACCCCGATCTCGATATCGACAGCCAGCTCGCCGAGTTCGAATCTCGATTCGACAACAGTTCGGACCTGCTTCGATTCGACACGGCCAAGATCTACATCGATGGGATCCTCGATCTTGGAACAGCGACCCTGCTGGAACCCTACGACGTCCCCGTCGATCCGCTCTATCCCTCTGGTTTCCCTTACTTCACTGCCGGCCAACTCCAGACCTATGTCTCGCGACTTCACCAGTTGGGCTACCGGGTGAGCATTCATGCCATCGGGGACCAGGCAATACGGGATGGGCTCGACGCAATCGAAGCAATCGGGGACAACCCAGAGACCATCGCCGACCGACGACATCGGATCACCCACACCTACCTTGTCAATGCCAGCGACCTGGTTCGCTTCGCCCAGATCGGCGTCGTCGCCGACTTCCAACAGAGCGCAGATGCCATCGACCCGGCCTACCGCCAATACTTATCAGAGTTCATTGGTGAGCGGGCGTCTGATCTCCTACCCACAGCCCAACTCCTTGACGCTGGGGCGACAGTTACCTTGTCCAGCGACTGGGACGCTGGCCCCCTGTCTCCATTGGGCACAATCCAGCGCTCCCTCACCCGCGAGTCCAATGCCGTTCCCGACCTCGAAACCGCCCTTAAGCTACACACGATCAATGCGGCCTACGCCATGGGCAGAGACGAAGTGACTGGGTCAATCGAGGTCGGAAAGTTCGCCGATTTTGTGGTTCTGGATCAGAACTTGTTCGAGATCGATCCGACCGACATTGGCCGGACCAAGGTGCTCGCCACCTACCTTGGTGGCCAAGCGGTATACGCCAAACCAAGCTGGGGCCGCTGATTCGAGATTAGCGACCGACGACGCTTCGGCCCCGGGCTTTCTTGCTAGCTAAAAAGCGAGCAGGGTTCGTTCGTTGTCGCGGTTCCGACCCAGTTATGGGTCGCAAACGCGGCACTGAACCCGGCTTGGCGTCTGGGCCACCCGCAAAGAACGGCTCCCAATAAGAGGGCCGGGAACTAACCTTGGTCCCAGCAACGTCTACAAGATATGAGCCAACCTAAGCCCAGACACTCCCACCAACTGGCTGCACTCTCCTTCCTGGTGGTCACCCTGGTGGCCGCCAGTTGTGGCGGCGGAGCAAGTGCGCCTAGCGAATCGATCATCGAGCCATCAGCCGACATCGAGCGCGCCCCCGTTCTAGCCGGGGCCAAGGTTGAGGATCTGGCAGCCGGGTTCACCGATGCAGGCTTTGACTTGCTGCGCACCCAACCAGCCGACACCAACCTCATCTTCAGTCCTCTTAGCATCGGACACGCCCTACTCATGGCTCGGGCGGCGGCCGATGATTCAACCGGTGACGCCATCGACTCTGCCTTTGGCCTTCCAACTGGAAACGAGGCCCACGAAGCCTGGAACGCTCTGGACACCGCCATGTCCGATTCGAACTCGAGCCAAACCGCCCTGGACGGCAGCGAAACCCCCGTGGTGACCATCTCGGATCGCCTATGGCCCTCAACCGAAGCCAACCCCAGTCAGGAATGGATTGATTTGTTGGCCACCTACCATGGCGTTGACGTCGAGACCATCGATGTTCGTGACCCCGAGGGCTCCCGGAAACGAATCAACTCCTGGATCTCGGATCAGACCAACGCCCTCATTCCCGAACTCGTCCCCCCAGGGTTCATTAGAGAGAACACGGTGCTGGTGCTGACCGACACCATCTACTTTAAGGCCGATTGGCAAAACGTCTTTGGTAAATACGGACCAGAAACTGGGCCCTTCACCCGACTCGATGGCTCAAGTGTCGATCTCAGCTACCTGGTTGACCTTGAGCAATCTGGCATTCGTGGCGTTGGCGATGGCTACTCCGGGGCGGAGATTCCCTACCTCGGTAACGACTACACCATGCTCCTCATCATCCCCGAAGAGGGACGTTTCGACGAGGTCCGCCAGCGCCTGTCACAGGGTCTCTTAGACGAGATCGACAACACCTTCTCCACCGGGCCTTACGAGCTACGGATGCCCAAATGGGAAACCACCAGCGCCATCGATCTGCTTGGCTGGTTGACCGGTCTGGGTATTGCCCCCGGGGCCTACCCGGCTATTGGGCCAGACGTTTTCTTGGCCGGGGCTGTTCACGGGGCCGATGTCACTGTCGATGAGAACGGAACAGTTGCCGCGGCAGCCACCGCGCTTGGCTTCAATGAATCTGGGCCACCCGAACCCGAGTTGGTAATCGCGGCCGAGCGGCCCTTCTTCTATGTGGTACGCCACGTCGATAGCGGTGCTGTACTGTTTGCGGGCCAAGTCATCGACCCGACCAACTAGTTGTCGTTCCAACGAACTCGTTACTCGTCGATGTCCAACTCCTGGTACACCGACGTGTTCGAAACAGTGAACGGGAAGTCTGACTCATAGCGCCGACGGCGAGCCTCACGGACCACATCAGACTGCATGACCTTTGCCCAGGCCTTACCGCTCTTGAACTCGATGACGAGAATCGCTTCGCTCGTATCACCGGCCATGGCAACAAGCAGCCGAGCCTTCGCCCCCGTCTTTTCGATCGCCGCAACCATGCGAGCCACTTCTGCTCTGGCCTCTGCCAGCCGCCCAGGCTTAACGTTCATCGCCACCGTGTGAATGAATGCACTCATAATTAGCTCCTGTGAATCAAAGCGGAGCGCCGCACGCTCCCCTAGCCGTGCCCCTGCCCGACTGGGTTCGACGCTAGAGAACCGGATCTGAGGTGACTAGGGCCAGATGTCACCGAGGATCAACTACTCCCAACAGGCCAGCGGCGTGAATTACGCAGTACCGGCACCAAACCCAAGCTTGATTGGGAACCCTGGAGGAGTTAATACTGTCGCCCCGGCAGAGAAAGGTTGACTCATGCCCAACCCCTGGTTTGAAACGGTCGCAGAGGCCCATCGACGCGCCAAGAAGCGGCTGCCATCCTCGGTGTATGGAGCCATTGTTGGCGGCGCCCAAGAGGGCCTGACCCTGGCCGACAACAAGAAGGCCTTCGGGGAGCTTGGATTCGCCCCGAAAGTCGCTGATCTCTACGCCGATCGAGCCCAGGCGACATCCATCATGGGCCAACCGATCTCGCTTCCAGTTTTGATCTCCCCCACCGGCATCCAAGGCGTCAACCCCGATGGCGAGGTCGCAGTCGCTCGCGCCTCGGCCAACCGCGGCACTGTGATGAGTCTCAGCTCCTTTGCCAGCCGAACGGTAGAGGACGTCGTCGATGCTAACCCACAGACCTTCATGCAGTTGTACTGGTGCGGATCTCGGGAAAACATGGTCACCCGAATGGAGCGAGCCAAGGCCGCCGGTGTTGGGGGCGCCATTTTGACCCTGGACTGGTCGTTCTCCGACGGTCGGGACTGGGGCAGTCCGGTTATCCCAGAGAAGGTCGACTTCAAGACGATTTTGAAGCACGGCCCAGACGCGTTGCGCCACCCACGTTGGCTCTTGGAATTCTTGAAAGTCAAACAGATCCCGGATCTCACGACACCGAACATGGCGCTTCCTGGGCAGGATCCGCCGACTTTCTTCGGCGCGTACTGGGAGTGGATGCAAACTCCACCCCCAAGTTGGGATGACGTTGCTTGGCTCGTAGCGGAGTGGGACGGTCCAATCATGTTGAAGGGGATAATCCGCATCGACGACGCCAAACGAGCCGTCGCCGCTGGAGTGACAGCCATCTCGGTCTCAAACCATGGTGGCAACAACCTGGATTGCACCCCAGCCAGTATCCGGGCATTGGGGCCGATCGCTGATGCAGTCGGTGGTGAGATCGAAGTGGTCCTCGATGGCGGTATTCGTCGAGGCAGCGACGTGGTGAAGGCGCTGGCCTTCGGTGCCCGGGCAGTGATGATTGGACGGGCCGGTCTTTGGGGGTTGGCGGCAAATGGGCAGGCCGGGGTTGAGAACGTCTTGGATCTTCTGCGTAGCGAGATCGACTCGGCATTGCTCGGATTGGGTAAGGCATCGATCCACGAACTCGGCCGGCCGGACATCGTGATTCCAACGGGCTTCGAGCTGGCTCTAGGCCGACCCGAATAACAACACAAGTTCTGGGTCTAGCGCGTGCCTCTGGGTCCAACCGGCGTTCTGGGTCTAGCGGGTGCCTCTGGGTCTGCTGGTCATCTGGTTGCTGCCCAGTGCCACAGGTGCTTCCCTGTCGCGTTTTCGACCCACAAATGGGTCGAAAACGCGACACTGAGCTGGCGTGAGCCTTGACCTTCTCCTATGGGGCAAGGTTTATTCTTGGCCCACGATGAGAAATGGCAAGCCAGCAGACCCCATCCAACAACCAGACGGCCAACCGGACGACGTAGTGAGCAGTTGTTGCAGTATTGATCCCGAAGCCAACAGCCACCTATGTCCCCAATGTGGAACTGTTGGCCCCATTGTTGGCTGGAAGCCGGTTCAGCCCCATCGCAAGACGGTCACCCAAGGCGATTGGCAGTTCTGCCCAACCCATGATTGCCCGGTCGTCTACTACAACCGGCCCATCGGGAGCGAGAACCCTGACTCCCGCAGCGACACCGAAGTGGGCGACACCAAACTAGGCGATACCGAAGTGGGCGACACCGGCCGACAGTTCGCCCTCGTGACCGAAGCCGAACTGCGAACCCAGGTGGCGAACAAGGGTTTAGATCGGCCAACACCAGTGTGTTTCTGCTTCTCCCACACCACCGAAGATCTCGCGGCTGATCTTGCCGCCAACCATGGAACCAGCACCATCAAAGCCGCAATCAAGATCGCAGTGGCGGAGGGATTCTGCGCCTGTGAGCACCTCAACCCCAGCGGCCAGTGCTGCCTGGCCGATATTCACCGGGCTCTTGTCACCCTCAAAACCCCAGCGGCGTGAGCCAACCGACCAAGCTCAAACCTCGACGGGGCCAATTCGATGCTATTTCCATGCGGATTCGATGCGGATTCGGCTGCACGGACTTGAACTAGAGGCACCCATATGACCCGAACGATAGACAACAAGAATGGATTTGCAATGGCTCTCTGACCCGGCCGCCTGGAGCGCTCTGGCTGCTCTCATCACCCTAGAGATCGTTCTCGGAGTCGACAATGTTGTCTTCATTTCAGTCCTGGCTGCCAAACTGCCAGAACACGAACAGGACAAAGCCCGCCGAACTGGCATTATTGCTGCTGGCGGAATGCGAATCCTGTTACTATTTGCTATTGGCTGGATCGTCACGCTCAAAGCCGAACTCTTCACCGTCTTTGGACAAGGATTCAGCGGCAAGGAACTGATCTTGCTCGCCGGTGGAGTGTTCCTCATCTACAAGGCCACATCTGAAATCCACCACAAGTTGGAGGGTGAACAAGGCGTCGGAACCGAGAAAGAAGCCGTTACCTTTGCCGCCGTTATTGGGCAGGTCATGATTCTCGACTTGGTGTTCTCCGTTGACTCGGTGATCACCGCCGTTGGCATGACTCAATATGTTGCGGTCATGGTTATCGCGGTGATGACGTCGATCGCGGTCATGTTGTTCGCTTCGGCGACCATCTATCGATTTGTGAATGACCATCCATCGGTAAAAATGCTAGCACTTGCCTTCCTCCTGCTCATCGGAATGATGTTGATCGCCGAGGGCATGGGGCAGAAAGTTCCGAAAGGCTACATGTATGCGGCCATGAGCTTTTCGGTGCTCGTTGAGGCACTAAACCTTAAATCTAACCGCAAGAAGAAAATTGAGCCGGTTCACCTACACCAAAAAATAGAACCAGAATCAGACCTTGTTGGGTAAAACCTTTTGGCCAGCAAGGGTGGCGGCAATCTGGATGATCTGATCTTCCTGACCACCGACCAATCCGCGGTGCCCACACTCCATCAAGATGTCGGCGCCTGAGACCTCATAACGTTCCGCCGCTCGGTAAGCATGCTTTAGAAAGCTTGAGTACACCCCCGCATACCCCATCACCAAAGCCAAGCGGTCCAGGACACACTCATCGTCCATAATCGGCCGAACAACATCTTGGGCCGCGTCCATCATCTTGATCACATCGAGGCCGGTCTTCATTCCCAGACGGTCGGCCACTGCGGCGAAAGCTTCCAGCGACGTGTTGCCCGCCCCAGCCCCAAAGCGACGGGTGGATCCATCGATCTGAACCGCTCCGGCCCGGATAGCCAGAATTGTGTTGGCCAAGGACAGCGACAGGTTCTCGTGCCCATGAAAACCAACCTGGGCATCGCCCCCGAGCTCAGTAACCAGAGCACCCACTCGCTCGGTGACGTCATCAAGAATCATGGCACCGGCCGAGTCGACAACATAGACGCATTGGCAGCCAGCGTCGGCCATGATTCTGGCCTGCTTAGCTAGTGCCTCCGGTCTCGTGGTGTGAGCCATCATCAAGAAGCCGACCGTCTCCATCTCCATCTTGCGGGCAAGCTCGAAATGTTGGATGGAAATGTCGGCCTCAGTGCAGTGGGTGGCGACGCGAATCACCGAGACTCCAAGATCATGGGCTTCCTGAATGTCCTCCTTGATGCCCAGACCTGGCAGCATGAGGGCCGCGATCTTGGCTCGCTTTGCCTCATCCACTGCGGCCTTCATCAAAACTTTTTCGTCAACGAGCGACCGGCCGTAGTTGTAAGAGGACCCTCCCAAACCGTCACCATGGGTGACCTCGATCACTGGCATTCCCGCCTCGTCCAACGCTCGAACGATTGATCGGACATCAGATTCGGTGAACTGGTGTCTCTTGGCGTGGGATCCATCACGCAGGCTCGTGTCGGTTACTCGAACATCAAGAACATCAGAAAACGGCATTATTGGTCCTTCTTTCCGACCTGGACTGACGAATCGATCTGGTGAGCAATCTCGTTGCCGACCTTGGTGGCGGCCGCAGTCATTATGTCAAGATTGCCGGCATAAGGCGGCAGGAAGTCGCCTGCCCCCTCAACTTCCAAGAACACCGCAACGCGGCCGCTCTTGTCAGAACCGAACGGAAGGTCAAACTGGGGCTCGGCTACCATGCGGTAGCCGGGAACGTAGCTGGCGACCTCGGCCACAACGTCTCGGATCGACTGCTCGATTTTGTCGGTGTCAGCATCAAGGGGGATCTGACAATAGACCGTGTCCCTCATCAGCAGCGGTGGTTCGGCCGGGTTCAGGATGATGATGGCCTTTCCCACCGCCGCGCCACCAATGACTTCAATGGCCTTGGAGGTTGTGTTGGTGAACTCATCAATGTTGGCCCTAGTTCCCGGTCCAGCCGAGGCCGAAGAAATGGAGGCCACAATCTCGGCGTAGTCAACTGGCACTACTCGAGAAACTGCGTGAACGATCGGAATGGTTGCCTGGCCTCCACAGGTCACCATGTTCACGTTCATCTCGCCAATATGTTCGGTCAGGTTGGCGGGCGGAACAACGTAAGGACCTCGGGCTGCCGGTGTCAGATCGACGGCTCGTATTCCGGCCTCTCGATATCGAGGGGCATTTCGGACATGCACATAGGCCGAGGTTGCCTCAAAGATAATGTCGGGAAGTTCTGACTGACTCATGAGCCAGTCAATCCCCTCGGGTGAAGCCTCGAGTCCTTCGCCCGCGGCCCGCTTCAACCCTTCGGACTCGGGATCGATCCCGATCATCCATCGGGGTTCGATGCTTGGCGATCGCATAAGTTTGTACATCAGGTCGGTGCCAATGTTGCCGGACCCAACAATTGCTGCTGTTGCCACTACTCTGCCTCCTTCAGTTCTTGAGCAAGTCGGGCTTGTTTGTCGGTCAATAGTTCGCCTGCAGCCATAAAGTCGTCACTAGAGAACTCACTGATCCATACTCGGACCGAGTCTCTCGGAGCACCAATGTGTTGTTCCATAGCATCGGTGATGGCGTTCATCAGCGCCGTCTTCTGCTGTCGAGTTCGGCCAGCGGCCATGTGAACATTTACCAAAGGCATGGTTACTACTACTTTCTCAGGATCGTGTTATGCCTGGGCCGAGAAGCCGACAGAACCGAGGTCCTCAACCACGATCCGGTACGAAGACCCGGCCTGGAGCGGAATAGCCGCGGTTGCCCCGCCTGCCAGGACAATCCAGCCTTCCTGCAACACCAGACCAGCCTCGCCAACCATTCGGCTGGCCTCCACTAGCGACCGAACCGGATCACCCAAAATGGCAGCACTTGAACCGATCTGAGCCGGACGACCGTCTTCTTCCAGCACCATGCCGAGGTTCTGGATCGAAGTAGACCGGTCATTCCACTTGCCGACCACAAACCCCGACGAGGAAGAGTTGTCGGCCACCACATCGGGTAAAGCAAAGGAGAAGTTCTCAAAGCGAGAGTCAATAATCTCCCCAGCCGCAGCGACCCCGGCCACCGCGGCCAACGCTTCGGCTCCGGAAACTTTGCCAGACAAGGGAGCCCCCATCAGGAATGCGATCTCGGGCTCCAGCCGAGGATGCACATACCGTGACAGAGCGACCTCAGCGCCATCCACGACTCGCATGGCGTCGCTGAGACGGCCCCAGATCACTTCATCCACCCCAACCTGGATCATTTTGGCCCGCGATGTCAGCCCCATCTTGATACCAACCATGCGCTCGCCTCGCGCCATCCTGCGAGCGAAGGACTGGGCCTGGATGGCATAAGCGTCCTCAACGCCTAGGGGTTGAGAATGGGTAAATTGGGGAATTGCGGTTGCCGTACGGGCCGCCTCGTCGGCAATGGCTGCGAGTTCCGACAGGGAACTGGGAGCTTGCGATTCTGTCATATCAGTGTCCGTTTCGGTTTCTCGGGCTTGTGGTCGTGGGTCTGGTCGTTCTCGGCTTTGTCGCTAGAGGAGTCACTGGCCGAATGCCGCAGTAACCGACCCAAGGCCAGAGATACGGGCTTCGATCACGTCTCCCGGCTCCACGGCTACCATCGGGCCAAGTGCCCCAGACAAGATTGTGTCGCCAGCCTGAACAGGGCGACCAGCCCGGGCCATGGTCCTGGCAAGCCAGGTCGCGGCACTAACTGGGCTACCAAGGCAAGCCCGTCCGGCGCCAGTCGAAATGGGTTCCCCCCGTCGTTCCATCACCATGCCAGCAGACAATAGATCTACCTCAGACAACTTGGCTGGCTGGGAACCCAACACAAACAGTCCGGATGAAGCGTTGTCGGCCACCGTGTCTAGGAAACTGATATTCCACTGTGCGACCCGCGAATCAACAATCTCCAAAGCAGCAACAACAAACTCTGTGGCCCGCATCATCTCCGCGGTGGTGGTGTCGGGATGGGGAAGGTCCGAACCCAACACAAAGGCGATCTCGGCCTCAGCTTTTGGTTGCATGAGTCGGCCGACTTCAATCTCGGCCGCCTCGTCAACCGACATGTCAGCAAACAACATGCCGTAGTCCGGCTGGTTGACCCCAAGCTGTTTCTGGACAGCGGTTGAGGTGAGGCCAATCTTGCGGCCGACCAATCGACGTCCCTCGTCAAGCCACCGTTGGGTATTCAGTTCCTGAGCCTGGTAGGCGGCCTCGGGCCCACCAGCTTCAAGAAGGTCCTTCACCGGCTGGCACGGATTGCCAGATTGGTGGGCTTCATAGAGAAGCTCGGCCACCTTGGATACATCTTTGGAGGGTTGTACGGGTGCGGACACGATGATTCCTGTTTCGGTTGGGTGTCTGGGTCTGATTTAGAGCTTGATGCAAACGTTGGTGGTTTCGGTGTAGAACTCGAGGCTATGCACTCCGCCTTCTCGGCCAATTCCTGAAGCCTTCATGCCCCCGAAAGGAGTGCGTAAGTCGCGCAAGAACCATGAATTGACCCAGCACAACCCGACGTTCAGCTTAGAGGCGACTCGGTGAGCCCGACTGGCGTTTTGCGTCCACACCGCCGCGGCCAGTCCATAGGGAGTGTCGTTCCCAAGGGCGATTACTTCTTCTTCGGTATCAAAGGGTCGAATGTGGCAACAGGGCCCAAATATTTCGTCTGTCACTGGTGAAGCATCATCGGCCAGCCCAGTCCAGATGGTGGGCTCAACCCAAGCCCCCCCAACCAGTGCTCCCTCCATTGCCGGAATCCCGCCCCCAATGACCACAGTGGCTCCTTCCTCCACCGCCCTCTCATAGTAAGACAGAACCTTTTGTCTGTGTTCCTCAGAGATCAATGGCCCAAGTTGGGTGGAGGTGTCGTTGGGCTCGCCCAGCTTCAACCCGTTGGCCTCCGCCGCCAAACGGCTAACGAACTCCTCAAAGACTGATCTTTCTACGTAAACCCGCTCCGTCCCCAGGCAAACCTGGCCACAGTTCGCAAACACCGAACGCATCGTTCCTTCAATGGCTGCGTCCATGTCGGCGTCGGCAAAGATAATGGCCGGGTTTTTGCCCCCCATCTCCAGCGAGACGTCGCGCACCCCGACCGCGGCCGCCTTCATGATGGCTTCTCCGGTCCGCGTCTCACCGGTAAAGGTGATGGCATCCACGTCTGGATGCGTCGTCAGGAACTCCCCGGCTGAGCCGGGCCCAAACCCGTGGACCACGTTGTATACGCCCTTTGGAACCCCAACCGTGTTCATCACCTCCCCTAACAAGGTGGCCGTGGCTGGAGTTTCCTCGGAGGGTTTGACCACAACGGCATTGCCACAAGCTAGGGCAGGGCCAACCTTCCACGTCATAAGCAACAGCGGCAGGTTCCAGGGGCAAATCACCCCGATGACACCCTTGGGGCTGCGCAAAGCGTAGTTGATCGCTCCCGTTCCATCGGGGGTTGCCATATCAAAGAACTCACCGGGTACGTTCTTGACCGCATCGGCAAAGACCCGGAAATTGGCGGCGCCACGAGGTATGTCGATGTGGCTGGCCAACGTGACCGGCTTGCCAGTGTCAGCTACTTCCGCCGCCAGGAACTCATCGGAGCGACGATCGATTTCATCGGCAATGGCATAGAGCATGTCGGAACGCTCAGCAATTGTCATGGCTCCCCATGGGCCATCAAGCGCGGCCTTCGCTGCGGAAACTGCGTCATTGACGTCTTCAGCCGATGCCTCATGAATGCTCCCTACCAAAGAGCCATCGACTGGGCAGCGATTCTCAAACGTTGATCCCGACGAGCCAGGGCGATACGTGCCGTCGATGAAATTGAAAAACTCTGCATTTCTGGTGGCCGTAATGCTGGTATTGGACACAACTGCTCCTCGATGTCTGTTGGGGCTAAACAAGACGGGCTGCGCGACAGTCCAGAGACCTCGCGAGAGGGCGCGACAACCCAGGTGCTTCTCGGCGCTTACGTCTTGTTCTTGGCTTAGGTCTTGTTTTCGATACCGGACCGTGATGCCGAGCGGCCGGTTCGCCGCCGGCACCGGACCTCTAGGTGTAGACCGTGGTGAAGGACTCCACCAGTTCGCGGGTGTGGTAGAAGATTCCTGCACCAAGTTCATCTTCGGTCCAGGTGGTGACGGGACGATCGGGTTGGGCCAAGTAGCCAAGGCCGCCAAAGGTTTCGTTCCGGTTCCCGGACGGATCAAAGTAGTAGATGGTGTAGCCGCGAGTGATGCCGTGACGCTGCGGGGTGACATCAATCTTCACCCGGTTCTTGGACATCACGTCGGCAGCTTTCAGTACATCGTTCCAGTCATCGAGGAAGTAGGCGAGATGATGGAGTCCAGATATCGGCCCGCCGACGAAGGCGATGTCATGCGGGGTGTTCGAACACGACATCCACGTGGCCAACTGGAATGCTCCGTCGGGTCCAACAACAACCTGCTCTACTAGGTAAAAGTCAAGGACCTCGCTCATGAAGGTGGTAACTTCGGCCACCTTGTTGATGCCCTCTTCCGGATTGAATGGGCACATCAACAGGGCGTGGTCAACCCAGTGAACTCCGGCGCCCTTCAAGCCGTCAGGCCAGGGGTCGGGGTTGGTGGTCCCAACCGCGGTACCCACGTACTCCTTCTCGGCGTAGAGGTACATTTCGTGCTCGCTCGGAAGAGTGAAGCGAAGGGCCCGTCCTACGAACTCTAAGGTCCCTGCCGGCACTTCTTCGACTTCGATGCCATAGTCGGCAATCCGCTGCTTGTAACTATCGAGGTCGCTATCGTCCTTGACCTTGTAGGCAATATGGTTCATTCCGGCTTGATCGGACGGGCTCAAGATGACGGAATACTTGTCCCATTCATCCCAGCACTTGAGATATACGTTGCCAACCGGATCCTCATGGACCTGGATCATGCCATTGACATTGACATAGTGATTGACCGCCTCCTCCATATCGAGGACACGAACATTGATGTGGCCTAACCGCATGACACTCATGATCTATCTCCTTACAGATTTCATTCTTGGGTTACTGGACTTGCTGGACTTGCTGGCAGCGCTGACTAACTGTTTCATTGACCTAACTGTTCATTGACGCTTTTTGGGCACAACTTCAACCGTGATGGGGCTCCGGGGAAGAACACGGCACGCCAGTGCGTATCCAAGTTGTTCTTCGTCCTCACTCACATGCTTGCGACTCATTGGCAACTTCTCATAATTTCCGGAAACCACTCGCACCTTGCACACCCCGCAGCCACCACCGTGACAGCCTGAGGGAATGTAGTTTCCACCGATTGACTTCATGGCCACCAGTAGGTGCTGGTCTTGTCGGCAATCAAACTTGTTGGGGCCATTCCCTGGCGGGTCAGGCTGCAAAACCATGACCGGGTGGCGAGGAATTCCCATTCCCAGGAAGCTGTTGAGTGACATCACTTGCTCACCACGACACCTAGATGGTCTTGAACAGGGGGCTCTTGACCCTGTCCTGGGCCGATGACTGGTCAAAGAAGTTCTCCATATACATATCTCGTTCGAACAGTCGACCTTTCATCAAGGTGTTGATGCAGGCATCAATCATGGGTGGTGGCCCACACATGTATGCCTTCATTCCTTCAAAGCGTCCATCAAAGATCTCACTGGCAGCATCATGGACGAAGCCACGCATGCCCTCCCAGTCCGAGTCATCTGGTTCGGCCGAGAGCACGGGGACGTAACGAAAGTTTTCGTGACGCTCGTCGAGTCCCTCAAAAAGTTCCCGGTAGTAAAGATCTTGTTGATCTCGTGCGCCATAGACCAGAGTAATGGGCCTCCTTTCACCCGCACCAAGCAGTTCCAGGATCATGGACTTTGGGCTTGACAGGCCGGAGCCCCCGGCCAGGAACAGGAAAGGTTCGGGTTTAGAAACCCGCGTGTAGAAACGCCCGTAGGGGCCCGAGAACTTGAGGACCGCTCCTACCTCCAGGCTCTCATGCAACCAGGTTGTGGCCTCACCCCCCGGAACCAAACAGACGTTGAGTTCCAGTGGGTCCGAGTCATCTGGTGTGCTGGCAATCGAGAACGCCCGCGGACGCTCCACCCCCGGCACATACAAATTGATGTACTGGCCAGCCTGAAAATCGATGGTGTCACCCTCAGTCTTGAGGAAGATGCCTCGTATGCGGGGAGAAAACTCCTCGATACGAACAACTTCGGCCACAAAATCTCGGACCGGAATCGATCGAGCGTCCTCGTCAAATTCGATATCGGCCTCGATCACCAGGTCTGACATGGGGGTTGCGGTGCAGGCCAAACATTTGCCCTCATCACGTTCCATGTCCATCAGAGCAAAGGGGGAAGCGTCTCCGAAATCGACTTCACCATCCAGGACATCCACCTTGCAGGTGGCGCACAGCCCGTGGCCACACGCGTGGGGAAGATAAACCCCGGAGCGGAGGGCCGCATCCAAGATGTTCTGGCCCTCTTCTACCTCCAGGATTTCACCAGTTGGTTCGATCGTGACTTCGTAAGTCATATGCGGCTCAGCGAGGCTTTCCTCAGCCCCAGAGACCGTCCAGCCCGGGGGTGACAAATCGAATGACCGACTTGTGCCCGATGCCGTTCTCTTCCAGGCTGGCCTCCATGTTCGGAACGAAAGCTTCGCCATCGAGTGTCCAGGTGACCGCCTCCCAATCTATTTTCTCCCACTCCGGGTGAGGCGAGTACGCCACCGGTATTACCTCACCGACAAGCGCGGCGAAGGGCATGCCCGCAGGAAGCGGGAAGGCCATTGGCGCGTCGATCATCAGATGATGATCCCAGCCAACGGCAACCAGTTGATTGCCATGAAAGTTCTCCACCCCATCGCGTGGGAGGACTGGGTAGTCACCAATTGCTGTTACAGCCATATCTTGTTCTCCTTCGACTCAGCTGGCCTTCACGTCTCCGCTGACGGATCCGTTTAGACCTTTCCATAGGTTCCAGTTGGCCTCATCGGGCGAACCGACATAGTCCATGTTGTCCGCACCAAGGTTGAACTTGTAGTGCTCCAAGACGGCGGGAAGTCCCTCGCCTCCACAGTTGCCCTGGAAAATCTGCTGGGGTGGCATCCAGGCATGGCAGTATTTCTCCGGCTCGAAGTCGAATATGGCTTTGCATGGGTCAGAACAGAAGTGGTACTTGTCCCCGTTGTATTCGCTCACCCGATAGGAAATTTGGGTTGGGTCGTCCGGTTCGGTGAATCCCATTGGAATCTGACAGGTCTGGCAGACCAGAGGCAGCGTCTGGGAGTAGTACCGGTTCCCGTTCTCGGCCTGGTCTCGCCAGTACTCGAATCGGGGCCGATAGTACTTGTCGAAGGTGTCGGGGTACTTTTCGCTCAGCCAATTCATTTTGGCATCGTCTGGCATCCAGGTATGGATAGCGGCCGCAGCCGTGTGGTTGTAGAGGATGCCCCAAACCTGGTGGCTCAAATGCTCCTTCTCTTTGGTGCAAATTTCCGCATAGTCCGGCACGGTGATGCCATAGCGAGCGAGGTCATTGAATAGGGCTCCGCCGTTTTGTTCAAAGTAGACCTCCCACGCTTCCTTCCACGACATTGGGCTTTCGGGGAGCATGTAGTCCATCATGGCGCTGACCAAGCTGAGCACCTTGTAACCACGCCACAGCCATTTGTCGATCCAGCGCTGCACGATTGGAACATTGTCCTCGTGTTGCTCCAGCATGAAACGAATGGCCTCGAGGCCCAGGGTCATGTGGCGGGCCTCATCGGACTGGGCCGAGAAGCCGAAGCTCACAGTCGACATGTCGCCGTTGTAGGCCGCCCCTGACATGAAGGGGACAAACAACAGGTTGGTCAGCACATACTCGAAAGAGAAGCCAATCGCCACCATGAATTCGAATGGCCCAGCCGTATTGGCGTCATCAAAGAAGGACTTTGGTACAGACAGATACCAGACCCGATCATGCCAATGAGCGAAATCGTGGAAGCCATCGAAGTACTTGTTGAAATGGCTCATGCCATGAATCTGGGTTTGCACGTGGCGCAACTCATCCAAAGATTGCATCTGGCAAGCGACCCTGGCCCCTTCCCCGGTGAAGTGACGACCCTGGCGGGCGAAGCCCCGGTGAGCCTGATACTCCAACGGTGAGACACCCTGCAGGAACAGCTTAAGCGCGTTCACATAGCGGGCATCAGAGATATTGAGGTGCCCATTGCTTTGGGAGAAGGCATCCATGATGGCATAGAGCTTCTTCTCCTTTTCTCCCTGGTACTTCCAGTATGCGTCCATGGTCATCCGGAAGGGATCTTCCCAGGCATCCCAGTCCTTGATCTTGATTCCCTCATAGCTGTCATAGGGGAAGACCTTGTCCATTGGTTGATAGCTGGTCTCCCAACCCAGTCGGGTCATGAGCTTGTAGCGATCACGCATGTTCAGTTTGTTAGCCATATCGAATCCTTACTCGCTCGTCAGTCCTGCCAGAAAATCTTGAAATAGTCGTCATCTTCGTCAACGTTGCCCCCAAAGGAGATCAAGATGAGATGGATGTCTTGGGGGTCCCAGTCGGTCCCACTTTCGTTGCTCACGGTTTCCCGCTTCACGACGAGTTCGCCCTCGGCCGTGATCCGAATCATGGCCGGTTGACTTTCAACAACCGCGCTGGGATTGTCTTTCTTGATGGCCTCCACGACGGGACGGGAGTCGTCCACATCTTGCAGGGCTAGAAATACTGTGCTCATTCGTTGTCTCCCCTACACGCTCACGCCGGCTTTTGCAGCCCGGCTCTTGAGACTCTCTGTGATGCTTGAGATCACTTCGGAGCCATTGTCAAATAGTGCATCTGCTAGCGGGGCAAGGGCCCCTTGGGCTGCATCGGTCCATTGAGCGAACCAGCCGTTGAGGAGATCTGCGTTAGCTTCAGATTCTGAGATCGCCACCGAGATTTGTTTGTCTACCCAACGCATTGACTCGGCATGCCAATCGACGATGAATTCCGTCAGCATCGCATAGGTGGAGGCCCCGGCCGCAACCAATTGTGCTTCCAACTTTTCGAAGAAGAGCATCATGACCAGGCCGTCCATGACGAGGTTCTGAGCCACGAAAAGTTCGAACCAGTCTTGGACCACCAGGCTGTCTTCCACGAGCTTGCGGAGCCCTTGCCATTGGGTCTTATCGGTCCAGCCAGCCAAGGCGTTGTCGAGGACCGAGGTGTCATTGTCCGATAACGCAAGAGCGATCCGCGTGATGTACTGGGCGTTGCCCAATCGGTCAGCTCCGTGCATGGCTGCAGCCGAGGTGATAGCTGCCCCATACCCCATGGCGCAGATCTGGTAGTTGTTCATATTGGCGCCCCACTCGTAGTGGCGCAGTGGAACGACATAGTCGAGGATGGTTTGTTTTACATCAGTCGGAATCTGATCCAGTAGATTTCGCTTCTCCACAAACTTGAAGCTTTGATCGGCCGAGGCTTGTTGTTTGGCTCGGGCCATGGTGTAGGTGCCGTAGTAGTACTGGCGGGGATCCAGGAACGAGTACCAGTCCTCCATGATGATGGCGGTCCGGGTTGGGTCATACAACTCTTTGTCTGGCTGCCAGGTTGGCCGATAGTGGAAGTTGTCGACGGCCTGGACATCCAGGACCGCCTCCTGATACCGAGTCGCTGGCTTGTCTTCCCCAAAACGTCTGGCAATGTGACTGTAGGTATGACGAATGGGTTTGACTTCCTTGGCTTTGATATCAATCTGCATCGATTGTCCTCCTCGGTTCCTGTTCGCTCTGATGTCATGTATTTCCGTACTCGGTGGTCTTGAGAACTGGGCTCTTTACTCGTGATCGATTCCGGGGGTTCCGGAACGCCATTTAAGGCGGTCATAGTCAACGGCTGCTGCTTGTTCGGCGCTCAGGTGTCGAACCTGGTTATTGGCACAGAACTCCTGAAAGGCCCGGAACGGGAGGACCAGTTCGATGTACAGTTCTGGCTCGCCCACGGAGAAATCGAACTCGATGAGTTGGTTCCGTTGGACGCCAGTTATCCGAACCCACTTTTTTGTTGGATCAAAGTCTGTGTCGTCGGCGCTTGACGTGCCGTCGTCCGAGCCGGGGACCAGTGACAACGGTGCCAGCGCGTTGATCGGCTGCAGATCGGCGTGCATCTCATCGGTCACGAGGATCAGACAATCACTCTCGTCAACCGATGTCAAGTCCGCTCAAGGAATACTCAGGGCAGTGCTCCGTTATTTTCCATGATTATCCGATTATTCTCTTCACGAACGATATTTAGTCGAAGTCCTTCGTTGTCCGGCCAAACTCGACCGACAGCACATCACCGAGCGAACATCATAGATTTCTTATAATGTCGTTTCTTGACCGCCACAGAACTACCCTGCCATCCACAGAACTACCCTGCCACGTTGCGGCCAGCTCAGCCGGCCATCTTTCTAACCAACCAATTGACAGAGTTCGCGCATGCCTAGTCCCAACCCAACTCGACTCGAAACTACAATCACTGCTATCCGTCGCGACATCATTTCCGGAGAGCTCCCCCCTGGCTCCCGTCTCGGAATTGAGCGATTGCGGCAACGCTACGGTGTTGGCTCATCGACCATCCGCGAGGCCCTCTCGCTCCTCTTGGCCGATGCGCTGGTGACGTCGGAAGGACAACGTGGATTCACGGTTTCTCCAATCTCCGTTGAGGACCTTGCCGACCTCAGCAGGATGCGCATCCTGCTTGAAGCTGAGGCGTTGACGGACTCAATCGAACACGGCACCGACGAATGGGAAGCCGACATCGTGGCCGCCTACCACCGCCTCTCCAAGGTTCAGCAGCGAGTCGATCAACAAGAAGAGGGCGCCCTAGAAGAGTGGGAACTTCGCAATCTTGAGTTTCATCATGCCCTCACCGCATGTTGTCGGTCGAAGTGGATCACCTACATGTTGGACATGCTCAACCGGCACTCCGAACGCTACCGTCGGATCGCCATTGTTGACCAGACAATGCCGCGACAGGTCGATTCCGAACACCAGGCCCTCATGGAAGCCGCTCTTGATCGCGACGTCGACCTCATCCGCAAGATTTCCGCCGACCATATTCTTCGAACGGTCGACGTCTTGTCCGCCCTTCACACCGACAACGGATCCGAACTTGGAACCGGGGAGAAGGCATGACATCGATGTCACCGAGCACATCTAAGCGACATTGGCTGACTGCCAACGCCGCGACCCAACTGATCACAGCAGCAACAACTGTTGCTGACTCGCTCGGTGTCGAAGTCGTCATTCACGTTGCCGATCCATCCGGCAACCCCATTGCCATGTTGCGAATGGATGGGGCACCCCTGTTTTCTGTCGAGGTCGCAGCCAAGAAGGCATGGACGGCTGCAGCCTCCCGCACACCAACATCACTTCTACGCGAAGTGTTCAACGCCGATCCGACCTTGGTACACGCCCTTGCACCAAAGATTGAGAACCTGATGGCCGTCGGCGGAGCTGCACCAATTCTGCTCGACGGATCTGTGGTTGGTTCAATCGGTGTGTCTGGAGCAACCGAGGTACAAGATCAACAGATCGCCGACGCCGCCCTGAAGGTTTTGAACCTCGGCCAATAGGGTGCCCGGTTGACAGACTCGATGGCGGTCCTCGCCAGGAATCATGCGCTGGCCATCACTAACACCGTTCCGGTAAACAGGGCCACGGTTTTGCCGTCGGGGCGAATCACCGTGACGCGGTAAGTTCCCAGGGTCCGACCTCGCGACATCTCCGTTGCCGTCGCAACGAGCCGGTCACCGACCTGAGAGGGAGCGGTGAACACCATGTGGGTATCTATGGCGACCGCATCCTCGATATAGGCATTGCAAGCCAGAGAGAAGGCACAATCGGCTAGGGAAAAGATGACTCCGCCATGTGGACCACCATGGAAGTTTGCTTGGTCGCTCCCTACCACGACAGCTACAGCGACCTCGGTGTCGCTGATTCGATCCAGAGAAAATCCTTGGGCTTCGGCATAGGGGTCGGCGCTAAAGCGTCTTCGGATGATTCGTTCGCGTTCGACGGTTTGGGTCATGGCGGATACTACCCAGGGCCGCCACCGCGAACGGCCCCAATGGTTGTCCGATGCAACAGACGGTCGTGCCCGTCATACCCGCCGGTCGCTCGATGCAAGAGTGACCGGTTATCCCACATCACCAACATGTTGGGCTCCCATTGATGGGAGTACACAAACTCATCCCGAGTCTGCCACCGATACCAGGCCTCGAGAAGTTCCGCCGATTCCTCGGGATCACTGCCCTCGATCCCAATCACATAGCCAAGGCAACCGAAAAGCCCGAGGCGACCAGTTTCATCATGCTCTTGGATAATCGGGTGGAGTTGGGTGTCCAGAGCCGCCTCCGAGGGCACGATGGTCATGCTTCGATCGCTTCGTTGATCGGCCTCACCATAAAGGCCGCTGGGGGCGTATCCCCCACGGGCGGAATGGATGGCCTTCCTGCCCTCAAGCCTCATCCGTAGTTCACTCGGCATCTGCTCAAGGGCTGCATGTTGATTGGCGAAATGGGTGTTGCCTCCATGGTCAGGGATGGTGATTCCAAAAAGGCAGGTACCCGAGGGGGGGAACGCTTGGAAGCTCCAGTCGGTGTGCCAATTCTCAGCAAACAGCGGAGCAGTCTCGTTGGCATCTCGGCGGATGGCGATGATGTGATCCTGGCCCGGAATGGGCTTGAGGTAAGGGTCTTGGCCGAAGGGTCCGAAGTAACGCGTGAACTGGAGAAGGTCATCGTCGTCGAGATTCTGATCAGGAAAGCAAAGAACGAGATGTTCCAGCCATAGTGATCGCAGGGCCGCCACCTCCTCTAAGGAAAGCGGAATCGATAAGTCCACCCCTCGCACGGTCGCCCCACAGGCCTGCCCAGATCGCTCTACCTCAAGACTCATGGCTCGATCCTAGAGCCCAGAGACAACCCCGGGCCCAGTGATCTTTGTCATTCACCCCCATCGCGCAGCACTGTCGTCGCTAGCGTGGTGTATTGATGTTCACCGCCATTGACCAACTCCAGTCCAAAGTCACGCGCCCTGGCTTTGGCGCTATCAACCGATTGGCGATGCCTGCGGTCAAGGCTGGTCTGGGTACACCGCTTCTGGTTGGAGTCGGCCTCGTTGTGCTTGAGACCACCGGTCGGGTATCGGGCCAACCCCGCCAAGTTCCACTAGTCGGCGCCCGATTCGGCCGACATATCAAGGTCTCCACCCTACGGAGTAATTCGCAGTGGGCCAAGAACCTTGAAGCTCAGCCCGAGGTGGCGGTGTGGGTCGGCGGACACAAGCGTGAGGCTTCGTCTTCTGTTAAGTCCGGTCTCCTGAACGTCGCCAGTTTGACTTTGAGCTAGCTAGAACTCTGCAATGGCCGATTCCAGCGCAAGACCCCCTCCAAGGGGCCTCCAACCACCGGGAGTCAGCCCGTAAATCGGCGGAGAATAAGCCCTCCCAACAATACGACCACAATCGTCGCACCGGTCAGGATCAACATCGGGACTGAAAGCGGTTCGCTGCTCGAATCGGCCTCCCCAGGTCCGACATCGGACTGCTCCGGGCGAACATCGGAAACACCTTCGGGTTCTGGTTGGGCAACCCCAGACCCGGGGCTGGGGTTGAGAAGATCTCCCAGTGCCTGAGCCATCGTGTCGCGATCGGACGGGTCCCGTTCCGTCGCCTCTATCGCCAGATCGACAAGACGACCGGCCAGATAGCCCCGTGTCGCCGCAGCCGAAGGGGTGCGCCCATAGACCGTTTCAAACGTTGCAGTGAAATTGCGCTCATCCAGAAGCTCATCAATGTCGCTGCTACCAACAACGAAGGAATCTGGTGTCACAATGTTGACGAGGTCATCGGAGTCGGAGACCCCAATAAGAAAGCTCCCCGTTGTGCTGACCGTTTGCACCATTTCCAGAACGAAATCCGATTCACCTTCCACCACCACGATCGGTGGGAAGCTACTACCAACATCGGGGAAGGCTCCCGTACCCGAGTCGGTGGCGACAAGGATCACGACGTCCATCGCTCCCAAGTGATCGCCACCTTCTACCCCAGCTGGATGACTGACATCGGGAGACTGGTCCACGGCCAACTGGAATCCGTCTCGATAGGCGTCGGCGTCCACTTGGGCCGACTGGATCAATAGTTGTACCCGAAACTCATCTGCACCGGCTGGGCTTGGCGCCAGGGTGACCAACCCGACCAGCATCACCGCCGCCACCAACCCCGAGCCTAACCACCAAGGCGTGAGCCACACCGAACGTCGCTGGCGCAAAGGGTCCATGACCACTCAACCCTATCAGACCGGCCATCACCTCTACCTTCGAGCCGAGTCTCGTGTGGTTACAACCCAGTTGCCGCGCAGCGAGGCCAGCCCTAGCTCGTACAAGAACCGGTCCCGGAGTCCAGAATATTGTTGTCCACATCAATGAACTGCCAGCTGTATCCGGTTGGGGTGAGGTCTAGGGCGAGCACTCCAAAGGCATCGGTAACCAAGGATTCGGAGTAGGGCAACACGTCTGCTACCGCGGGGGTTCGAAGGGGTACCCCTCCCGTGCCAACCGTGATTTGACGGAAGCCGTTGGGATCGGCGACGCCGTCCGGATTCAACGTGGCCAGGCGCTCGTAGTGGTGCCCATGTCCCGAGACCAACAGATCAAGTCCTCTTCGACTTAGTAGGCGCATCATGGAGTCCAGATTGTCTTGTGAAGCATATGGCCCCCAGGAGGACCAGCGGGGTTCATGGATCACCGCTGCCAGGCAGGAATTCTTCGGAACGGTTGCCAACAACTGGTTGATCCATCGGTATTGGGGACTCCCTCGACCGCAGCCACCAACCTTGGAACAGTTGCTGTTAAGAAACAGCACGTTCCACTCGCCGACTTGTTGGGAGTAATAGCCTTGATCCGGGTTGCCCGCAGCCGCACCAAAATAGCCGAAGTAGCCCGCAGCGTTAGGAGTACGGTAGTCATGATTCCCTGGCACCGGATTGAAGCGGCCCTTGTGGCGCCCCAGGCTGGGCCCAGAACAATCCCGGTACTCAGCCGCCGTGCCGTCGGGGTAGGCATAGTCGCCGGTGCCCCAGATTGGCCCCGAAATGCGATCTAGTAAGGCGCCAACCTCCGCGGCCCGGTTGCGGCCCGAGCACTGGGCCAGATCGCCAACGACCAAGGCATCGGCCGATGTTATGGGTGGTGGGTTTTGGGGGGCTTGGCAACGAGTGCGAGCAGACTTGACATTCCCAACCTTGGCTGCAACGTAATACACAATCCTGCCCCGCGGCGTAGTGTCAGTAAACGTCGTACCAGGAGTCGCCCCCCGCCAATACTGACGCGAGTTGTCCACGGTGCGATAGACCACGTACTTCTCCGCCTGAGCCACCGACGGCCACGTAACCGTAATGGTGTTCCCATTTGTCACCTGGGTACAACTCAACGGTGCGATGGGCCCGGCCGGAGGGTTTTGGGCCCCTTGGCATTGGGTCCGAGCAGACTTGACATTCCCAACCTTGGCCGCAACGTAATACACAATCGTGCCCCGCCGCGTAGTGTCAGTAAACGTCGTACCAGGAGTCGCCCCCCGCCAATACTGACGCGAGTTGTCCACGGTGCGATAGACCACGTACTTCTCCGCCTGAGCCACCGACGGCCACGTAACCGTAATGGTGTTCCCA
>JAJRXF010000154.1 GCA_024276425.1 Actinomycetes bacterium
GTTGGCGAGAGCTATCAGACCGGTGTCGTGCTTTCCGGCAAGCCGGTCGAGGTCTATGCCATGTTTGGTGGCCAGTGGCCCCACTCGAGCTTCATGGTCCCCGGCGGCGTGATGTGTGCACCGACTCTGGCCGAAGTCACTCGTTCGATCGCCATTCTCGAGAGTTGGAAACGCAACTGGCTCGAGGGGCAATGGCTGGGATGTTCGATCGATCGCTGGCTGGAAATCAAGACCTGGGACGACATGTTGGATTGGGTTAATGAGAACGAGAGCCAGTACAACAGTGATTGCGGGTTCTTCATTCGGTACTCCCTCGACATCGGTCTGGACAAATTCGGAGAGGGTGTCGGCAACTACTTGGCCACCGGCACGTATTTCAAGCCCGACCTCTATGAGAATCCGACAATCGAGGATCGCAACGCGGCCTTGATCAATCGATCAGGGATCTATGCCAACGGCGAGTTCTCCGAGTTTGATCATCTTCGGGTGAGTGAAGACACCGCCCACTCCTTCTACCAAGGGTCGGGCCTGCTCCACCCCTGGGAAGGTGAGACCAATCCCATTGATCCGGAAGCGGGCAAGAAGGACGGCAAGTACAGTTGGGCGAAGTCGCCTCGCTACGACGTTGAGGGCCAAGGGTATGTTCCGCTTGAGGCGGGTCCACTCGCTCGGCGGGTGGTTGCTGCCGGTCCCGGTGCTGGTTCCCATCAAGACAACGATCCGCTCTTCGCCGACATTCTGGCCCAGAAGGGCCCATCAGTCTTTACCCGCCAGATGGCTCGGATGCACGAGGGGCCCAAGTACTACAAGTGGACCCGCCAATGGTTAGACGAACTCAACCTGCAGGAGAGTTTCTACACCAAACCGGTGGAGCCAACCTCGGGCAAGGGATTCGGATCGACCGAAGCCGCTCGCGGTTCGCTGTCGGACTGGATTGTCATCGAGGACGGCAAGATCGCCAACTATCAGGTGGTTACACCTACCGCGTGGAATATCGGGCCCCGCGACGGGGAGGGTACGTTGGGACCGATCGAGCAAGCCCTCATCGGCGCTCCGATTATGGACACGTCCGATCCTGTCGAACTCGGTCTGGTCGCTCGAAGTTTTGACTCGTGTCTTGTCTGCACCGTTCATGCCTATGACGGGAAGACGGGCAAAGAACTGTCCCGGTTCACCGTCAATGGCATGGTGTAGCGGGCAGGGTGTAGCTCAGGCCAAATATCCAACACTGGAGAGGTTCAATGGCTGATGCAACAGCCTCCGTTGGAGCGGTAGATGCGGCAAGAAGTCTGATTCTCGATGATGACGTCAGCGCCTATCCCGATGACCACATCGTGGTCATCGGGTGCGGCAACCTTCTCCGCGGAGACGATGCAGTCGGGCCGATCCTGATTCGTCAACTCTGGGAAGATGGAGTCCCCGATGAGGTCACGTTGGTTGATGGGGGAACGGCGGGAATGGATGTTGCCTTCAAGATGCGTGGGGCTCGCCAGTTGATCCTGGTTGATGCTGCCAATACCGGGGCAGAACCGGGGACGATCTATCGGGTCCCCGGAGAGGAAGTCGCCCAACTGCCGGCCTTGTCAGGCCTGCACTCCCATCAGTTCCGATGGGATCATGCACTGGCCTTTGGTCACTGGCTCCTCAAGGACAACTACCCCAAGGACATCACGGTGTTCCTGATTGAGATCGAGCAAACAACTCCGGGTGCCGATCTCTCTCCCAAGGTCGAAAAGGCAATGAGACAGGTTCAGACAATGATGAGTGAGTTCTGGACTGCTAAGCCCTCATGAGTTGTTTAGTCGAATTCACCCCCGGCGGGGACATACGTATTTCCGCCGAAACATCACAACGCTACTTCCCAGCCGATGCCCTGGTCGCGATGCAGCGAGGCAACGAACTCTGGCTTCTACCCCTGACAGGACCCGAGGGTGGAGGACTGTTGCTCAAGCAGCGCAACGCAAAAGGCGACCGCTCAACCCTCATCTGGGAAGCACTATCCACTGATCCTCCCGTTGGCCAGCGGCCAGCAGTCTGGGATCACGGCAACGGCGCCCTTCGGATCGCCCTCTGACTTAAGGATCTCGGTCATGTCTTCAACCCCAAGCGTCTCGCTAGTTTCTCGACCTCAGCCCGTCGGAGTCTTTGCCCTGCCCGCTGGCTACTTCCTCGTTCCGGGGTGGCCTGAACTTGATGGAGCGCGCGCAGACCTGTGTAGAGGGAAGCGCCCAGAGCAGTTTCCTGCCGGGCTCGCCTTTTACCAACTGGCCCTCGATGGTGACCTCGAAGCATCAATGACGGCCTTGACTGGTGATGATCTCATCACCAGAATTAACCGGTTCTTGCTGGAGCCAAGTCGGCCCGAACTTGAAGCTCTGCTCAAGGAAGCTGCTCCGGATGCAGATCTTGTGGCTCATGTCGAGATGCTTGGGTTTGTTCTCGGCCTCGCCCTTGACCCGCCGGACCCAGCCAACACCGATGGAGAATTCGCCGCCCAAGCCCACGCGGCCAGGGCAACCTTGGCTTTGGAGCGCAAGGACACCGCTCGCGCCATCGAAGAACTTGAGGCTGGGGCTCAGGCTGCAGACGCGGCCGGGACCGCCCTCACGGGTCAGATCCTTGGTCAACTGGCCAACGTGCAACTGGACGAGGGTGGAACCAAACGAGCAGGCGTCACCTTTCAGGCCGCTATCGACTCCCTGGCTGGAACCGATCTCTTCCAGTCTTTGGCCGAGCTTCACGTCTCGGCTGGAGCCATGTACCAGGAGATGTCCGAGTCGGCTCCTCGCCTCATGCAAAAAGCTATCGACCACTACCACCAGGCCCTGGCGCTGGTGACATCCAAGGTTTCGCCCGAAACCGTTGCCATTGCCAATGCCAACCTTGGCTTGGCCTACATCACCATGCCAATGACCCAGGCCTCAGATCAACTTCGAATAGGTGTCGCTATCCAGAGTATGCGGGATGCCCTCGACTACTTCAATCCGGAGAACAACAAGGAACGTTGGTCCAGTACCCAACTCAATTTGGCGAATGCCTTGGTCTATATGCCGTCCAAGCATCAGGCAGACAACATTGCTGAGGCTGTTGGACTGTACGAGGGGGTACTCCAGCACCGTGACCGAAACACCGACCCTCAAGGCCGGGCCAGGGTGTTAGCCAATCAGGGCAACGCATTGGCTCATCTCGGGGTTTTCGACGACGCAAAGGCCAAACTTCATGAAGCAAGATCTTTGTTTGAGGAGTTTGAAGAGCATGATGCGGTTCGCTCGGTTCGTGGTGTGTTGGACGAGATCGCAAAACAGGAATCGCTCAAGCGGCAATCGGTTCAATGACCGCGCCAAGTACGACCGATGCTGTCGCGAGCCCGCCCGAAGCATCGGGAGCGGCTGAGGGGGGTGATGACCGCAGTGAACTTGAGATCCTGGCCAGCGCAGTTGATCGAGCTCAGCGGGAGGTTGGAGAACTTGATGATGATGCCAAGCAGGCCGCTGAAGGCCTAAAGGTGGCGCTAGAGGCTTTTCATCGTCCCGCTCTTGTCCACATCGTTCAGACTTTGCGGGAGGATCCACGGGGCAAAGAACTCCTCTTCGAACTGGTCGATGAGCCAATGGTTCGCGCCGTGCTTGGGCTCCACGGAATTATCCGGGCCGATCCAATGACCAGGGCCAACCGGGAACTCGAGTCGGTCCGCCCCTATCTCCAGTCTCACGGGGGAGACGTCGAACTGGTCAAGATCGAAGGCAACACTGCCTATGTGCGCCTTCATGGCTCCTGCAACGGTTGTTCGATGTCGGCTGTCACCTTGCGCGACGGGGTTGAAGAGGCGTTGGTGTCGGGGGTCGCGGAGATCGAAAACGTCGAGGTACTTGAGGACGAGCCGACGGTGGCCTTTATTCCGATCGACTCCATTGGGCGCAGATTGGACAAGAAGTCGCTGTCCGATTTGGGCTGGGTCCAGGGTCCGGAAGTTTCTGCGGTCGGGTCTGACACCATGCTTCGCTTCGATGTCGCCAGCGATGTGGGCGACACCCAAAGCTTTATTGCTACCAGCGTCGACAACCGATTGGCCGTCTTCCGGAATGAGTGCGTGCACCAAGGCATGACCCTTGATGGGGGTGTGGTTGATGACGGGGTCATCGTCTGTCCCTGGCACGGCTTCACCTTCGAAGCCAGCTCCGGTGATTGCATTTCTAATCCCGGGGCGCAACTTCAGCAGGTGCCAACCCGAATTGAGAATAGTCGCCTATGGGTACAGCTCGATGGGAACAGACCAGCCGGGAAGAAACAAAGCGGAACGAGGCCATGAGCCTCCAGGATGGTGCAGCTGCCAGGGAATTGTCGGTCTCGCTGAGCGTTCGCCCATCCAGTGCCCCGGGCCCGCGGGCCGCGTCAAGTGGGGTGGCTATGAGCGGGGCCGCCCGGCCCTCGGTCTGGATTGGTGCTCCGAGCGTTGGTGGGCTCACTTTGCCCGAGGCGATGCCGACAGCGGGTCACATGTATGCCCCCCGAGGGGTCTGGCTTGATGGCGATCGGCTCATCGTGGCCGACACAGGGAACCATCGGGTGCTGATCTGGAATGAGGCATGCGATCTGGTCGACCACGCCGAGGCCGACGTCATTTTGGGCCAACCCGATTTCCACACCGAGGGAGCCCAAGCAGGTGGACGAGGCAGCGACAAGGGCATGCGGTTACCGACCGGGATATTGGTTCACCAAGGGCGCCTGGTTGTTGCCGACGCATGGAACCATCGGGTCTTGATCTGGGATTCGGTTCCCACAAGGTCTGATCAGGCGCCAGACATGATCTTGGGCCAAGCCGACCCCTTCTCGATCGATGAGAACCGGGGCGGCAATTGTGGGCCCCTGGGCTTCTATTGGCCATTTGGCATTGGCATGATTGACGGCTGGTTCTTCGTGGCCGACACAGGGAACCGACGCGTCTTGGCCTGGTCCACAATTCCGACGCCAGACCAAAAACCGGATCTGGTTCTTGGCCAAGATCATGCCAATATTCGCGATGAGAACCGCGGCCAGATCGGCCCCAAGAGTTTCCGTTGGCCTCACGACGTCGCCGGAGTTGATGGCCGTCTCGTCATTGCCGATGCCGGCAACCACCGCCTGCTTGGTTGGAGTGATACTCCCCACACCGATGTCGATGCCGACAGTGTCTTGGGCCAGACCGACTTCGTCACCGGCTCGGAGTTTCCCTATGCCCCCCAGTCGGCCACCGCAATGCGCTTCCCCTATGCCGTTGAGATCGATGGGTGTGCAAGGCCAGGTTCGGGGAGCCACCCCATGGCGGTGGCCGATACCGCCAACAACCGGATACTCATCTGGGACGACGCGCCCTCGGGCTCGGGGGCACCCGCTGACTGGGTCCTTGGCCAACCAGACTTTGCCAGCAACGGCGAGAACCGCTGGGATGCGGTTGGTCGAGACACGCTGTGTTGGCCCTACGGACTCTCCTTCAACGATGGCAGGTTGGCCATTGCTGACTCGGGAAACAACCGGGTCATGATCTGGGACACTGCCCTGGGTGATTCTGCCGCTAGTGACACAACATGAACGGCTCGCTGATCTGTGAACGAATCGAAGTGACCGGGGTGGTTCAGGGAGTCGGCTTCCGACCCTTCGTTTACCGAATCGCCGCCGATCTGGGCCTGTCTGGCCAGGTCGGCAACCGTGCCTCGGTCGTGTTCATCGACGTTAGTGGAACGGCCGCTGCCCTGGATGAGTTCAGCCGAAGGCTGTGCGCAGAAGCACCACCCCTGGCCCGAATCGCCTGCGTCACCCGATCCACGATCAGCAATCCGCCTCCAGCCTGTTCCGGACCGTTCTCGATCGCGGCCAGCGAGCAAGACTCTGGCAACCGGACCCACGTTCCCCCAGATGCCACCATTTGCCAACAATGTGTCGAGGAGCTGTCGGACCCGGCCAATCGGCGGTTTGCCCATCCCTTCATCACGTGCACGAACTGCGGCCCTCGTTTCACAATTATTCGAGATCTGCCCTATGACCGCCCCTTCACCACCATGGACACCTTTGCCATGTGTGGTGATTGCGCCACCGAGTATGGCAATCCCCTCGACCGCCGGTACCACGCCCAGCCAATCTCGTGCCATGACTGTGGCCCAACCCTTCGCCTGCAATCGGTCACTACCGAATTAGCTCAAGAAATACCGCCTGGATCGGCCATCGACCCTAGAGACACCTCAAGACAGGTCCTGGATCGAGCTCGTCGAATCCTGAGCGAGGGGGGAGTGCTGGCGGTCAAGGGAACTGGCGGTTTTCAGTTGGCCTGCGACGCCACTAACGCTGCGGCCATCCAGACTCTTCGGGAGCGAAAACGGCGACCGGACAAGCCCTTCGCTGTGATGGTCGCCTCGGTGGAAAAGGCCAGGCGTCTGGCCCACATCAATGCAATCGAGGAAGAACAGTTGCGCTCGGTGGCCGCTCCGATTGTTTTGTTGGAGGCTCGAAGCAGTTCTCCGCTTTCTTCACTGGTTGCTCCTGGAAATCCCCTTGTTGGGATCATGTTGGCCAGCACACCGGTCCATCATCTTTTGCTCGGGGGTGGAGTGGGCGTGCTTGTCCTCACCAGTGGGAATCCCAGTGGCACACCAATCATCCATCGGGACGAAGACATTGGTGAGCTTGAGTCATTGGCCGACGCCGTACTCACCCACGATCGAGAGATTCATGTTCCTTGCGACGATTCGGTCATACGAGTTGTCGGCGAAGAGTTGCTGCCGGTGCGGCGAGCACGTGGCTATGCCCCGATTCCCCTCACCATGACCCACGCAAGGCGACGGGTGCTTGCCGTCGGGGCGGAACTCAAAAACACCTTCTGTCTTGTTGGCGGATCTGGTCATGCGTGGATCAGCCAACACATTGGCGACATGGGAAACCTTGAGACCATGAACGCGTTTGAGGCCCTGGTTGACCAGTACCAGTCGATGTATGAGGTCGAACTGGATTCACAATCCGATCTGATCGTGGCGGACAAGCATCCGGGCTACCTCTCTACCCGATGGGCGGAAAGGGCCAGCGAAATTCGTGGTGTTCCCCTGCTCAAGGTGCAGCATCACCATGCCCATGTTTGTGCGGTGATGGCGGAGCATCAGCTAGATCCGGCAACCAGGGTGATCGGCTTTGCCTTTGACGGAACGGGCTTTGGCGATGATGGCTCGATCTGGGGCGGAGAGGTTCTGCTGGCTGATGGCCAACACTTCGATCGGGTAGCCAGCCTCACCCCAGTCGAGCTACCGGGAAATGATGCCGCCGCCCGAACTCCATTCCGCAGCGCCTATGCCCACCTGTGTGCCAGTAGAATCGCCCGCTCCGCTGAACTGGCTCCCGTCGCCAGCCTGGAACAATCCGAGCGGGACCTGCTAGAACGCCAACTGGCCAGTGGGTTCGGCTGTATCACGACAACCAGCATGGGCCGGCTCTTTGATGCCGTTGCTTCCCTGCTCGGTCTTCGCCAGGAAATTAGTTTCGAGGCCCAAGCAGCCATCGAACTGGAGATCCTGGCTGGGCAGATTCTGGTTGGCTCAGAAGTCGAGCTGAGCGGCGGCTACCACTTTGGCTTGGACACCGACCAAGAAGCGGGTCGGATGATGATTGACCAGGCCGTTGTCGTGTCTGCCTTAGTCGATGACATTATTGGTGGAGCCGACCCCCCAACAATGGCCTGGCGGTTCCACCGAGGTGTGGCCGACATGATCGTCGATGTATCGCTCGCCATGAGCGACCGGGTTGGTTCCATTCCGGTGGTCTTGAGTGGGGGAGTATTTCAGAACGCCCTCCTCGCTTCGATGTGTACTGATGCCCTTCACCGAGCCGGACTGCAGTGCTTGACCCACCGACTCGTCCCCGCCAATGATGGGGGCCTTGCCCTTGGTCAGGCCTACATCGGCGCAGCACAACCGCAACAACTTCACTAAACCATTCGAGAAACCGTAGAAGAGGAGTCCATCATGTGTTTAGCCGTACCAGGCAAGGTGATCGAAGTTCGAGATGACAGAGGCACGAGGATGGCGACCGTCAATTTCGACGGAATCCTGAAGGAAATCTGCCTGGCGTACCTTCCCGACATCGGGGTTGGCGAGTACGTAATTGTGCACGTCGGGTTTGCGATCTCTCGCCTTGACGAGGAATCTGCCATGGAAACGTTGGCTATGTTTCGTGAGCTCGGAATCCTCGAGGAGGAGCTCGGCGTCGAATCAGACCCTGGTGCCGACTCGGGCTCAGCTACGGAAACGGTGTCGGCCACTGGAGCAAACTCGTGAAATATCTGGATGAGTTCAACGATCCTGAACTGGCGAAGAAGTTGTTTGCCGATATCGAACGAGTCACCACCAAGAAGTGGGCAATCATGGAGGTTTGCGGTGGTCAGACTCATGCCATTATTCGTAACGGTATTGACCAACTCCTCAACGACAACATCGAACTCATCCACGGCCCTGGGTGCCCAGTGTGCGTTACCCCGCTGGGAGGCATCGACAAAGCTTTGGCCATCGCCGCGCTTCCTGATGTGATCTTCTGCTCCTTCGGGGACATGGTCCGGGTCCCTGGTAGCCATCGAGATCTTTTCCAAGTCCGAAGTGAGGGAGGCGACGTTCGCATTGTTTACTCACCCCTGGACGCGGTGAAACTGGCTGAGGAAAACCCGGACAAGGAGGTCGTGTTCTTCGCCATCGGGTTCGAGACCACGGCGCCAGCAAATGCCATGGCCGTTCACCAGGCAAAACAGCGGGGAATCACCAATTTTTCGGTCCTTGTCAGCCATGTGCTTGTGCCTCCGGCAATCGAGGCCATCGTTGACGCCGAGGACAGCCGAGTCGATGGGTTTTTGGCCGCGGGTCATGTTTGTTCCATCATGGGAACATGGCAGTACGGCCCACTCGTCGACAAACATCAGGTGCCGATTGTTGTGACAGGGTTCGAACCGCTGGATGTGCTGGAGGGGATTCGTCGAGTTGTGATCCAGCTTGAAGAGGGTCGGGCCGAGTTGGAGAACGCCTATCCTCGGGTGGTTTCCGAAGAGGGAAACGTGCCCGCCCAAAAACTGGTGGGGGAAGTCTTTGAAGTCTGTGACCGGATGTGGCGCGGCATTGGAGAGATTCCTCAGAGCGGCTGGCGGCTTGCTCCGGCCTATCGAGACTTCGATGCCGAGCTACGGTTCGATGTTGGTTCCATCGATTCTCCCGAGTCAGAGGTCTGCCGCAGTGGCGAGGTGCTGCAGGGGATGATCAAGCCCAACGAATGTGAATCTTTTGGCAAAGAGTGCACGCCAAGGAAGCCGCTTGGCGCCACCATGGTTTCATCGGAAGGCGCGTGTGCCGCCTACTACCAGTATCGCCGGTTGGACGGCATCGAGGTCGAGGTTTCCTCCGGTGGCTGAAAAGCCGAACTTCAGCGGATGGTCCTGCCCACTGCCACTGAGGGACTATGAGCGCATCGTGATTGGTCACGGAGGAGGAGGCAGACTCTCGGCCGAACTCGTTGAGCATCTCTTTCTGCCTGCCTTCGGCGTAGATCCATCCGAAGAGCTTCGTGACTCCGCCGTCATCGACCTGGCCGCTCAGGGCCTAGCCGATTCCGGTGGCCGGTTGGCCTTCTCCACTGATTCCTATGTTGTTCGTCCGCTGTTTTTCCCCGGGGGAAGCATTGGGGACCTCGCGGTCAACGGCACGGTGAACGATGTGGCAATGAGCGGCGCCCAACCGATTGCCTTGAGTACCGGCTTTATCCTGGAAGAAGGCCTCAAGATGGAAACTCTGGCCAGGGTGGCCACCGAGATGGGCATCGCGGCCAAGCTGGCTGATGTCCGCCTCGCCACCGGTGACACCAAGGTGGTCGACGCCGGCCAGGCCGATGGGCTTTACATCAATACGGCGGGAGTCGGGCTTATCCCCGAGGGTGTCGACATCCGGCCTGGCCGGGCAACACCGGGGGATGTGGTGATTGTGAGCGGGCCGATCGGCATGCATGGAGTTGCGGTGATGTCCAAGCGCGAGAGTCTCGAGTTTGGAACCGAAATTCGAAGCGATTCGGCCCCCCTCAACTCCCTGGTGGCAGACATGTTGGCGGTCACCTCCGACATTCACGTGCTACGTGACCCAACAAGGGGAGGGGTGACTTCCTCCCTGTGCGAAATCGCCAGTACCGCCGACGTCGGTATCGCCTATGAAGAGAGCCTGGTTCCTGTTCCGGCCGAGGTCGCGGCCGCCTGTGCCTTCCTTGGACTGGACGCCATGAGCGTGGCTAATGAAGGCAAGCTGGTGGCCGTGGTTCCCGCCGAGCAGGTCGATGCCGTGCTGGTGGCCATGCAGGACAATACTTATGGTCGCGAGGCGTGTGTCATTGGCAAGGTTGTCGAGGCCCATCGTGGAATGGTGGTAGCCAAAACAACATTCGGAGCGACCCGAGTGGTCGATCTGCAACTCGGGGAGCAACTTCCTCGGATCTGCTAAGGACTCAACTGGGCGACAGGTCAGATGGTCAACGGGCGACTCAGTTCAGTTGACAGATTCCAGGATGTGACAGTGACTGGCCTGATGGCCAGGCTCGGGTTCGCTGGCCGCTACCTCGGCTAGCCGCTGGAGGTCAAGCTGCATGATTCGCAGGTCTTGGATGCGGCGCTCCAGGTCGGCAGCATGGCTGGCGATAAGGCCACGAACGTGGTTGCACGGGGTTTCGCCGTTGTCACGCAGGGCAAGAATCTCGCCAATTTCTCCCAGTGTGAAGCCGACGGTTTGGGCCGATCGAATGAAGCGGAGGCGTTCGAGGGTGGCCGAGTTATAGATCCGATAGCCAGCGTCGGTGCGCTCAGGAGATGCAAGCAGCCCGACCTTTTCGTAATAGCGAATGGCTTCTGTTGTCATTCCAATGGAGTCGGCCAGTTGTCCAATACGCATTTCCGAAAGATACCACTTGACCCTGAAGTTGAGTTCAGGGTTTACGGTGGGCTCCGGCAACCCGCACATTCGATCTGGAGAGACAGCTATGTCAGCATCAGCCCCTCGACTGGGGGAGGGTCGTTTTGAGGACAACTGGCTCAATGATTCCCCTCGGCTTGGCGATGACGGATACGCCCATCTCCAGGTCAAGTTGGGTGGCATGCACTGTTCGTTCTGTGTTGGCACGATCGAGAAGGCACTTTCCCGGCGAGAGGGAGTCGAGGACGTTTCGGTGTCGCTCGCTCACTCGGAAGGACTGGTGCATTATGACCCGGAGCGAATTCGCCCAGCCGAGGTCGTTCAAACACTGCGCGACCTTGGCTACATCGTTCGTGATCCACGCAAGGTCCTTGGTCTTGAGGAAGAAGAGGCCGAGTTGGCGGGCGAAAGGCGGCGCTTTGTTGTTGGCATGTTCTTTACGCTCGCAACGCTGGCATTCATGGTTTTTGCCTGGTCAGGAAACCCGCTGACCGTGAGTGTCGGCGACGAGGATGTCCAGTGGGGTCCATGGGTATTGCTCGGGTTCGCGGTGGTGACCATTTTCTGGGTGGCAAAACCAATCCTGAAGATGGCTGTTGCCTCGGCCCGCCGCGGCATTCTGAATCAACATGTGCTGCTGGAGGCTGGCGCGTTTGGCGGACTATTTGGTGGCCTGCTTGGGCTCTTGTTTGTCCCCGAAACGTTTCCGCCAGGTGAGTTTCTTTCCGTCGCGGTCTTCATCAGTACCTACCACCTGCTTTCGGGGTATGCCTCCACTCTGGTCAAGACCCGTTCATCTCAGGCTGTGCACAAGCTCATGGAACTTCAGCCGGAAACCGCAAACGTTGTCAAGGACGGGATCGAACTCGAAATGCCCCTTGGCGATGTGGCACTAGGTGCCCAGGTTCGGGTTCGACCGGGAGAGCGGTTGCCATTGGACGGACTGGTGACCCACGGATCCTCAACGGTGGATGAGTCTATGGTTACCGGCGAACCCATCCCGGTCGAGAAGATGGCGGGGTCCGAGGTCATTGGTGGCTCGATTAATCAAACCGGGACCTTGATGTTCTCGGTAACCAAGGTAGGCGAGGACACCTTCTTGGCCCAGGTCGCCCGCCATATCGAACAGGCCCGAGCCCTCAAGCCAGGCATCATCCAACTATTGGACCGGGTGCTGAAGTTCTACGTTCCCGGTGTGCTCATCGTTGCTGGCTTGGCCATGGTCGGATGGCTCGTGGTCCCTGTCCTGTTTGGCAGATCCCCTCAGGTCACAACCGCGGTGTTCTCCACCCTCGCAGTTCTGGTGATGGGCTACCCGTGTGCTCTTGGAATGGCGACACCGCTGGCCATGATGCGAGGCGGAGGGATGGCGGCCGAGAAAGGCATCCTCATGCGTTCGGGTGAAGCCTTCCAAGTCTTTGGTCAGATCGACCGGGTCTTACTAGACAAGACGGGAACCATCACCAAGGGGAAGCCCTCGGTGGTCCATGTCATGGCGGCAGGTTCCGTTCCAGGCAGAGATGGCGACCCGGACAACGAGGCGACGGTTCTTTGTTTGGCGGCCTCGGTCGAGCAAGTGTCCGAGCATCCCCTCGCTCGTGCAGTGGTCGCCGAAGCGTTGGCCAAGGGTCTGTCTTTGCGACAGCCCGAGGCATTCAGTTCCGAGACCGGTCAGGGGGTTCGGGCCTTGATAGATGGGGTCGAGGTCACCGTTGGCAAGCCGCGCTGGTTGGAATCCAACGGGATCGAGGTTGGCATCCTCCAAGATGAGCGACAAGAAATGGAGGACCAAGCAAACACCGTTGTCGCGGTGGCTCGCGATGCCAAATTCGTCGGTCTGATCGGCATTGCCGATGAGATCAAGGCTGATGCTCGCCAGGGTCTGGACCGGCTCCGGTCGGCCGGGCTCGTGCCTGTCATGGTTACCGGAGACAATGCGCGGACTGCAAACGCGGTCGCTGCCGCGGTTGGGATATCCGATGTGCGTTCTGACCTGTCGCCCCAAGACAAGGCGACCGCGGTTCGCGCATTTCAGGCCGAGGGCTTTGCTGTGCTGATGGTCGGCGATGGAATCAACGACGCCCCCGCCCTCACCCAGGCCGACATTGGCATGGCCATTGGTGCAGGAACCGATATTGCCATCGAGTCCAGCGACATCGTGCTGATTTCCAATCGTCTCACCAGCGTGGCCGATGCTCGGGATATCGCTACCAACAGCTACACCAAGACGAAACAGAATCTTGGCATCGCCTTCGCCTTCAATGGGGTCGGAGTACCAGCCGCGGTCACCGGACTTGTCGGTCCGGTGTGGGCCATGGTGGCCATGGTCACCTCGGTGAGTCTGGTACTTGCTAACTCCTTTGGTGCCAAGGTCCGACCGGGAAGCCTTCCCCAGAGGCTTCGTTCGTTGTGGACTTGGGTTCGCGAGTCCGTGGTCGATGTGGCGAAGCACGGTCTGGTCGGCAATGACGTTCGTGGCTAGCGGCTGCCATCAATATTGGAGACCCGGGCGATGGTGTGTGCCACTTCGTCGAAGTTGCCACGGACATAGGCCGAAGTGACCCGGAGGTGTTCATCGGTGGAGTGCACTCGAAAGGGTTCGCCGGGGGCAACTCCGATGCCTTGGGCCGCGAGGCCAACCGTTGCCAGCTGTTCGCGAGCCACCGGAACCCAGATATTGAGGCCATGGCTCTCGCCGACCAGAATTCCTCGCTCCGCCAGAGCCAGAGTTAGCGACTCGCGTCGTCGCTGGTATTCGCGGGAGGAGATGGCGATCTGCTCGTCAACCTCGGGGTTCTGCAACATCTCAACTAAGACACGTTGGATGAGGCGACTGGTCCAACCCGGGCCAAGCTGGCGCCGCTCCTCAATCTCCTTGATTCCCGCCACTGGTCCGGACATGGCAGCGATGCGGAGATCTGGCCCATAGGTTTTGGAAAAACTGTGCACCCGAAAAACCTGATCGGGAATCAATAAGCCCGCGCTGACTCCGGAACGGTCGGCCGTTGCGCCAGCATGGTTATCTTCAATCAGGATGGTTTGGTTGCCGACCAGCAATCGGGCCAGAGCATCAGCCCTAGCCTGGGTGAGTGAGAGCCCGGTTGGGTTATGGGCCCCGGTTTGTATCACCATGGCCACTGGTTGGCGTTTCATCGCCTCGGCCACCACCGCCAGATCCGGACCCTCATTGTCCAAGGGCACGCCAACAATTTCGGCCCCGGCCAGGTCAAGAATGTCGAGCAGGAGCGGGTAGGTGGGGTCTTCGACAATGACCACATCACCAAGGCGCACAACGGATCGAATAATCCGGTCCAGCCCATCATTCGCTCCATCGATGACGGCCAATGCAGGTGGTTCATAGGGCCATTGCTTGTGGAGTTGCTCTGCCAAAGCGGGTAAGACTGGCGGATCCAGATAGGAGGTCACCTCGAGATTAGAGTGAATCTTTTCCAGGATGGGCTCGATCTTGGGAAGCAGGAGCGGGTCGGGAGTTCCGGTGCTGAGATCAAGGGTGAGGGTGCCAGGATCCATGGGAACCCGCCAATAGCGACTCCGACCGCTCTTGGGCAAGGCTCGAACCGTCGTGCCCCGGCGACGGTCGGTGTCGATGAGACCATGGCTGCGCATGCGAGACCAGGCATCGGCCACCGTTGAGGTACTAACACCAAGTTCGCTCGCAACGGCTCGTATGGGTGGCAGCTTCTCGCCGGGTGAGATGGAGCCCCTGGAAACCAGCGAGCCGAGCGCCCGGGCAATGCCCTGAGCATCGCGATCGGTGACTTCGGTGAGGAGTTTTTCGAGAAGTTTTGAATACAACAAAAAGCCGCTTGTTCTGTGGAGATCCAAACAATAGTGTCGGTAGTCACAGACTCCAACAGTCTGCCAGCATCTCAGGTACCGCCCGCAGTGGGCACGGAAGGAACAACGATGTCGAGAATCGTGAAGTCGGCGATCCTGCAAACCGCATGGACCGGCGACAAAGAGTCGATGATCCAGTTGCACGAGAAGTACCTGGCCGATGCGGCAGCCCAGGGCGTTCAGGTCATGTGTTTCCAAGAATTGTTCTATGGGCCGTACTTCTGTCAGGTTCAAGAGGCCGATTACTACAGCTATGCCGAGGCCATCCCCGATGGGGAAACCACCAAGCGATTCCAGGAGTTGGCCGAGCAATACGGGATGGTTCTGGTATTGCCGATGTATGAAGAAGAGCAGCCAGGGGTGCGCTATAACACCGCAGCCGTTATCGACGCCGATGGTAGCTACCTCGGCAAGTACCGCAAAATCCACATCCCGCAGGTCAAGGGATTCTGGGAAAAGTTCTATTTCCGTCCAGGCAACTTGGGCTATCCCGTGTTTGACACCGCGGTCGGCAAGGTCGCGGTCAACATCTGCTATGACCGTCATTTCCCGGAGGGCTGGCGCATGCTCGGCCTCAACGGAGCCGAAATCGTCTTCAACCCCTCGGCAACTAGCCGTGGCTTGTCCGCCTACCTTTGGCAGCTTGAGCAGACGGCGTCTGCCGCGGCCAACATGTACTTCGTCGGAGCCATCAACCGGGTTGGCGTCGAACCGCTTGGCGACAACGACTTCTATGGCACGAGTTATTTTGCCAACCCGCGGGGCCAGTTTGTTGATGGGACCGCATCGGACACCGAAGAAGAGTTGGTCGTTCGCGACCTCGATTTGGACATGATCAAAGAGGTGCGCGATCAGTGGGCCTTCTACCGTGATCGTCGTCCAGACATGTACGGCAAGATCAGCGAGGCATAGTCCAATGACAAGAGGCGTAGCTCAAGGACAAGAGGCGTAGCTAAATGACAACCGGAAAGAATGCCAAACTGCACGAGCGGTACAAGCGAGCGTTGCCCTCCTTCCTCAGTCCCTATTATGCCGATCCAATCCAGATCGACCGGGGTCAAGGCGGCTACGTCTTTGAACCAGACGGAACCAAATACCTCGACTTCTTTGGCGGAGTGCTGACCACCATGGTCGGTCACAACAACCCGGTCGTGACCAAGGCCGTGCAAGAACAGGCGGCCAAGGTGATGCATACCTCGTCGCTGTATTTGTCCGAGCCGATGATTGAGCTGGCAGAAAAGATTGCGGATCTGTCCGGAATCCCCGATGCCAGGGTCTTCCTGACCCCCTCAGGAACCGAGGCCAATGACGCGGCTCTCTTATTTGCCACGTCCTATCGCAAGTCCAACCAGATTTTGGCCATGCGCAACAGCTATCACGGGCGCTCGTTTTCGACCCAGGCCATTACTTCTCATAGCGCTTGGTCCTCCACCAGCATTTCCGGTCTTCAGGTGACCTTCGTGCAGGGCCCATACCAACTGCGTAGCCCCCATCCGGAGCTGGACGGAGCCGCTTACACCCAATCATGTGTCGATGATCTCTCCCAGTTACTAACCATGACCTCGGCCGGTGATGTGGCTGCGCTCATTGCCGAGCCAATCCAGGGTGTAGGAGGCTTCGCCACTCCTCCCGATGGCTTCTTCGGAGCCATGAAAAAAGAGTTGGACAACGCCGGAATCCTCTACATTTCTGATGAGGTACAGACCGGCTGGGGTCGCACCGGCGACAACTTCTGGGGATACCAAGCCCATGGAATTGTTCCCGACATGTTGACCTTCGCCAAGGGGGTCGGAAATGGCATCACCCTGGCCGGGGTTGTTGCTCGAGCCGAGGTTGTGGACACCATTAAAGTCCTCAACTTCTCGACCTTTGGTGGCAATCCACTCTCGGCCGCCGGTGGCCTGGCCACCATCAATTATGTGTTGGACAATAACCTCCAGGCCAACGCCAAGGCCATGGGTGACCGTTTCCGGTCCGGGCTTGATGCCATGGCCGCAAAGCACGACTGGATCGCCGAGGTACGGGGTCGTGGCCTTATGCAGGCCTTTGAGACGGTGGCCCCCGGAACCATGGAACCCTCACCCGCACACGCCACTGCCATGCTTGAGGGAACAAAAACTCATGGGTTACTCGTCGGCAAGGGTGGCTTGTATGGCAACGTTGTACGCATGGCCCCCATGCTCGATGTCAACGCAGCGGAAATTGATGAGGCACTCGATGCCCTGCAAGCAGCCGCCGACACGGTCAAGGCTTGACCCGGTGGGAACATACAAGACAACGACTTACGTGAAGAAGACGAGGTAGCGCCATGACGATGTTGATCAAGGGTGGAACGGTAATCAGCTCAACGGGAGCCGATCTGGCTGAAGTCTTAGTCGATGGCGAGACCATCATTGCGGTGATGTCCCCGGGCTCAGAACCAGCGCTGAGCGCCGAATCGGCGGCCGATCGGGTCATCGACGCCGCTGGCAAGTATGTCATTCCCGGCGGAGTTGATGCCCACACCCATATGGAGTTGCCCTTCGGGGGAACCAAGGCTTCGGACGATTTTGAAAACGGAACCAAGGCAGCCGCCTGGGGTGGAACGACCACCATTATTGACTTTGCCGTTCAGAGCTTTGGTCAACAGGTACGTGACAGTCTGGATGAGTGGATGGCCAAGGCCGAGGGCAAATGTGCCATCGATTATGGCTTCCACATGATTATCGGTGACGTCAATGATGCTTCGCTCAAGGAAATGGACACCCTGGTGGATGAGGGAATCACCAGTTTCAAGCTGTTCATGGCCTACCCCGGTGTATTCCTGAGCGACGATGCTCAGATCTTGAGGGCAATGCAGCAGGCCGCTGGCAACGGCTCGATGATCATGATGCACGCCGAGAACGGAATCGCCATTGACCTGTTGGCCCAGCAGGCCGTTGATCGGGGCGAGACTGCGCCGATCAACCACGGTCTGGTTCGACGGGCCGAACTTGAAAGCGAAGCAACCCATAGGGCGATCATGTTGGCCAAGGTCGGTGCATCGCCGCTCTATATCGTCCACCTGTCCGCCTCTGGGGCATTGGAGCAGGTAACCCGGGCGAGAAACGAGGGAGCAAATGTCTTTGCCGAAACCTGCCCCCAGTATCTTTACCTCAGCTTGGAAGATCACCTGGGCAAGCCGGGCTTTGAGGGAGCGGGCTATGTTTGTTCGACCCCGCTGCGGTCCAAGCACGAACCCCACGCCCGTGACCTTTGGACCGGCCTGCGCAACGACAATCTCTCTGTTGTGTCTACCGATCACTGCCCCTTCTGTATGAAAGACCAGAAAGAACTGGGCAAGGACGACTTCCGGGCCATCCCCAATGGCATTGGTTCGGTCGAGCACCGCATGGATCTCATCTATCAAGGGGTGGTTACCGATGAACTGTCACTGCCTCGATGGGTGGAGATTTGCGCCACCACCCCAGCCCGCATGTTTGGCATGTACCCCAAGAAGGGGGTCATCCAGCCCGGGTCCGATGCCGATATCGTCCTGTATGACCCCAGTGCCACCTGGTCCATTAGTGTTGACAATCATCATATGAATATGGACTACTCCGCCTATGAGGGCATTGAGATCAACGGCAAGGTCGACACCGTGATTTCTCGAGGCCAAGTCGTGATCGAGAATGATGCCTACCACGGCAAGGCCGGTGACGGGAAGTATGTTCCCCGTGGCCTGAGCCAATACCTGATGTAACCGGTGAAGAACCCTTCGCCGGTCTAGTTCAGCTCTTCCCCGCTTTCCTCCCCTGTAGAAACGAGAATATCGATGAAGCAAATTCATCACCTGATCAACGGCCAGTCTGTTGAGGCAACCTCGGGCAATGTCAGCCCTGTTTACAATCCAGCCACCGGAGAGCAGAGCGGCGAGGTCGGCATGGCCTCAGTAGCCGATGTCGATGCGGCAGTTGATGCCGCGGTCAAGGCTCAGGCAGAATGGCGTCACGTGAGTGTGGCGAAGCGCATCGCCCCCATGTTCAACTTCCGCGCGCTTTTGGCCGCTAACGCTAATGAGGTGGCCAAGCGGCTGACCGCAGAGCACGGCAAGGTGCTCAGTGATGCGGCTGGCGAGGTAGCCCGCGGACTCGAAAACATCGAGTACGCCTGCGGAATCACCGAACATCTCAAGGGTGAGTACACCGAGAATGCCTCCACTGGCGTCGATGTCTATTCGGTTCGCCAACCCTTGGGTGTGGTGGCTGGCATCACTCCGTTCAACTTTCCGGCCATGGTGCCGCTCTGGACGATCCCCAATGCCATTGTCACCGGTAACGCCTATGTGCTCAAGCCGTCCGAGCGTGACCCATCGGCCCCGATGTTTATCGCCGAGTTGTTCCACGAGGCGGGCTTCCCCGACGGACTTTTGAATGTGGTTAACGGTGACAAGGTGGCCGTCGATCGGCTGCTGGAGCATCCGGATGTGAAGGCCGTGTCCTTTGTCGGGTCCACTCCCATTGCCAAGTACATCTACGCCACCGGTGCGGCCAACGGTAAGCGGGTGCAGGCTCTTGGTGGAGCGAAGAACCATATGGTCGTCCTCCCTGATGCCGACATTGGTCTGGCCGCTGATGCCGCGGTATCGGCGGCCTATGGGTCGGCCGGAGAACGTTGCATGGCGATATCGGTATTGGTGACGGTCGGCGACATCGCCGACCCGCTTGTCGCCGCAATCGGGGAACGCACTTCGAAATTGGTAATTGGTGAAGGCACCAATCCGGATTCGGAAATGGGACCAGTCATTACCGCAGAGCACCGTGATCGCATCTCGTCCTACATCGGTGCTGGCGCCGATGCCGGAGCAACGGTGGTCATTGACGGCCGGACTGACTCGTTTGACAACAACGGAAACTTCATTGGTTGCAGCCTCATTGATCATGTCACGACCGACATGTCGGTCTATACCGATGAGATCTTCGGGCCGGTTCTTTGTGTTGTCAGAGTTGACACCTATGAAGAGGCGCTCCAACTCATTACCGACTGCCCCTACGGCAACGGTGCGGCCATCTTCACTCGGGATGGGGGAGCGGCCCGGGATTTCCAGGACCGTTGTGAGGCCGGAATGGTCGGAATCAACGTGCCGATTCCAGTTCCCGTTGGCTACCACAGCTTTGGTGGCTGGAACGATTCGCTTTTTGGTGACACTGCCATGTACGGGCCCGAAGGAATCAGGTTCTTCACTCGGCCCAAGGTGTTGACCTCACGTTGGCCAGACCCTGCGACGAGTGCGGTGGATCTGGGATTCCCAACCAACGTCTGACACATCACGAACCCAGAGAAATTGCCCGCCGAGAATAGCTCACCACAGAGAAGGGACTGTCTCCATGGAATTTGGCGTCGTACTCCAAAATGATCCGCCAGCTTCAAGGGTTATCGATTTGGCCCGCAGGGCCGAAACTTATGGTTTTACTCATGGCTGGAGCTTCGATAGCCACATGCTGTGGCAGGAGCCTTATGTCATTTATTCCCAGATGCTCGCCGCCACCGAACGGATGATTGTTGGGCCAATGGTCACCAATCCGGGTACGCGCAACTGGACCGTCACCGCCTCGTTGTTCGCCACTCTGAATGATATGTACGGCAACCGCACAATTTGCGGAATCGGTCGGGGTGATTCCGCCATGCGGGTGCTGGGCCACAAACCAGCGAAACTTTCGACCCTTAGTGATGCCATGGGTGTCATCAAGGGGTTGGCCGAAGGCGACGAGGTCACCTACAACGGCACCCAACAGCAGATCCCGTGGGTCAAGAAAGGCTCGAAACTGCCGGTGCTTATGGCGGCTTATGGCCCCCGCGCGCTGAAGCTCTGTGGTTCAGAAACCGACGGTTTCATCCTGCAGTTGGCCGACCCTCAGATAACTGAATGGATGATCGGGGCCGTTCGCAAAGCGGCCAGCGATGCGGGTCGTGATCCAGACTCGCTCTACATTTGCGTTGCTGCTCCGGCCTATGTTGGTGACAACATAGAGCATCAGCGGGAGCAATGCCGCTGGTTCGGTGGCATGGTCGGCAACCATGTGGCCGACTTGGTTGATCGGTACGGTGACCAGAGTGACATGGTTCCTCAATACCTAACCGACTACATCAAGGGGCGGGAAGGCTATGACTATTCCGGACATGGCAAGTCCGGCCACGATCACACCGACTTTGTCCCAGACGAAATTGTCGACAAGTTCTGCATCCTTGGCAACGAGGAACAGCACATCGAACGTCTGCAAGAACTGAAGGCGCTTGGTGTCGACCAGTTCGCCATCTACCTCATGCATGACCAGAAGGACGAAACGCTGAATGCCTACGGCCAGCGCATTATCCCCAACATCACATGACATCAGCCACTGTTCAACCGACCGCCCCCGCAGGCCAGTCCGCAGTTCTACGCGGGGTTAAGCAGGGTGCCTCCATCCTGTTGGCCGTTGCCACCCTCGTTGGTTTGTGGGAGGGATACAAGGCCTTCGGGTCGTGGTCGGGCGGGACCTGGCCAGGGACAACCCGGGATCTTCCCGTCCCTTCAGACAATCTGAACATGCCGCATTCCTATGACATTGTGAAGCAGTTGTTCGAACCGGTCACTCGCCGAGCGGACGACACCCTCCTCGTCTTCTTGTTCAAATCGGCCTGGTTCACCTTCAAGGAAGCCCTGCTGGGTTTCGTCATCGGAACGGTCATCGGGCTGGGCTTGGCCGTCGCCATGCTTCGGTCCAATTGGCTGGAGCGGGGCCTCGTCCCCTGGATCAATGTCAGTCAAACCATCCCCCTGATCGCCTTGGCCCCGCTGGTGGTCACCTGGGGAAAGAGCACCTTCTTGTCCGAAACCCAGTCGGTGGCCATCATCGCCGCCTACCTAACCTTTTTCCCAGTGGCGGTCAATGGCCTAGCCGGACTAAAGTCGCCCGACTCCGAGGCCTTGGAGTTGATGCGTTCCTACGCCTCTCCCTGGAGCAAAACCCTATTCAAGCTGCGCTTCCCGGCCGCCCGTCCTTATCTCTTCCCGGCTTTCCGGCTGGCTGCCGCCCTGAGCATCGTTGGCACCATCGTTGGTGAGATCTCGGCCGGGGTACAAGGCGGAATTGGTCGGGTGGTGCTGGACTATGCCGGCAAGTACAGCACTGGCCCAGAACGCCTCTATGGCTCGATTCTGGCGGCCGCCGCGCTTGGATTGTTCGTGTTTGGTCTCATCACCCTGGTCGAGCGGGTCTTGACTCGGGGCCAAGGAGTCAGTGGCACATGACGCTTGATTCCTCAACGCCGGCAGTCAAGGTTCATGCCGTTTCCAAGACTTTTAATGCGGGATCTTCGGAGTCGGTCCAAGCCTTGGCCGATGTCGATCTCGTGGTCGCTCCAGGAGAGTTTGTTTCACTGATCGGACCATCCGGTTGCGGCAAGTCGACCTTGCTTCGCCTTATTGCCGACCTTCTCCCAACAACGTCCGGATCGATCGAGGTCTTCGGAAAATCTGCGGCTCAGGCCCGAATCGATCAGGATTATGGCATGGCCTTTCAAAGTGCGGGACTATTTGACTGGCGCAAGGTCGCAGCCAATATCGAACTCCCACTCGAGCTGATGGACTATTCCAAGGCAGAACGATCGGCCAGGTCGTCCGAGATGCTCGAACTCGTGAAGCTGCCCGATTTTGGCGATCACTACCCCTGGCAGCTTTCGGGGGGAATGCAACAGCGGGTTGCTATTGCTCGTTCGCTTTCGTTCAAGCCTCGGTTACTGCTCATGGACGAGCCTTTTGGTGCGCTGGATGAGATGACTCGAGAGCATATGCAAAACGAGCTTTTGGCTATCACCGCCGAGTTGGGTACAACGGTTGTGTTCGTCACTCACTCAATCTCTGAGTCGGCATTCTTGTCCGACCGAGTTGTCGTACTTTCGCCCCGGCCGGGTCAAGTGCATTCTATTGTCGACGTTCCAATGGGCGACCGCAGTGATGACACTCGCGAAGAACCAGAGTTCTTCGAGAAAGCAACCGAAATTCGTGAGGCCCTACGAGCGGTTGAGGTCGGTCTGTGAACTCGATGTCGAGTCTCTTGAGGAAGATTCCCCCGGGCGCGGTCGTTGGAGTTGTGTTCTTTGGCGCGTGGGAAGCCATTATGCGGATCCGGGATTCCACGGAGTTCCTGTTGCCCCGTCCATCTTCGATTGCCCGTGAGGTCATCCGCCAGTGGAGTGGCAACGATGGCACGCTCAGTACCGCTCCACTGAAAACCGCTGGCTGGAATACGGGCTACGTAGCCGTAACCGGACTAGTTCTCGGGCTTCTGGTCGGAGTCTTGCTGGCCCTGGTGGTAACGCGCTTTCGACGGATCGGTGGTTCGCTTACTCCGTTTGCGGTCGCCATCAATGCCACTCCGATCATTGCGTTGGCTCCGATCTTCAATAACTGGTTTGGGATCACGGGAAACCTCAGCAATCAAGCCATTGTCATGGTTGTTGTCTTCTTTCCCGTGTTTATCAACACGGCGAAGGGGCTGACTGAGGTACACCCAGACCAGTTGGAACTCATGCGTTCATACGGCGCTTCAGACTTCACTATCCTTCGGAGGGTCCGCATTCCCAATGCAACTCCGTTCTTTTTAACCTCGTTGAGACTTGCCGCACCGCTTTGCGTGATTGCCGCCATTGTCGCCGAATACTTCGGTGGTCCTCAGGACCGCCTTGGCCCGGTGATCACCCAGAACGCCAGCTTCACCCGCTACGCCTCGGCGTGGGCGGCCATCGTGGTCGCCAGTGGCATCGGGCTTGGCCTCTTTGGGTTGGCTCTGTTGACCGAGCGATTCGCCATGCCGTGGAAGCGGCCCGCCCAGATGCAATAGTTGTTGCCCAGATCGGCCCCATCAACGATGGATGGCCAAGAATCCTGAAAGAAAAGATCGACCTCCTTGCGAGGACGAAAAACCAAAGGGGAAGAGAAACAATGTTCAACAAAACCAAACCTAGATGGCGACTGTTTGGCGTCCTTGTCGCGCTGGTGTTGGCAGCGGCGGCCTGTAGTAGCAGCGAAGTCGATGACGCCGTTGGTGATGCAGCGGACACCGTGGCTGGCGATCTTGCTGATGGAACCGGTGATGGCGCCATGGCCGATTGTGAGAGTACCGATGATGTAACCCTCCAACTCCAGTGGTTTGCTCAATCTCAGTTCGCTGGTTACTACGCCGCAGTAGCCGAAGGCATATACGACAAATACTGCCTGAATGTGACCATCGCCGAAGGTGGAGTTGACATCGTTCCCCAGCAGCAACTCGGTTCTGGTGCCGCAGACTATGCGATCTCTTGGGTGCCAAAGGCCCTTGGTTCCCGAGCGGAAGGAATAGACATTGTCAATGTTGCCCAAATCTTCCAACGTTCCGGAACCTTGCAAGTCTCGTTCAAAGAGTCTGGAATTAACAGCCCGGCTGACTTTGCCGGAAAGAACATAGGCAGTTGGGGTTTTGGCAACGAGTTCGAACTGTTGGCTGGTGCCCACAAGGCTGGTCTGGATGAGAACACAGATTTCACTATTGTCGGTCAGAACTTTGACATGCTGGCGCTCATCAATGGCGAAATCGATGCTGCTCAGGCCATGACCTACAACGAGTACGCTCAGGTCCTGGAGACCATCAACCCCGAAACCGGCGAGCTATTCACCGCCGATGATCTCACCGTCATCGACTGGAATGAGGAAGGCACCGCCATGCTGCAAGACGCCATCTGGGCCGACGGAACCAAGCTCGGAGACGCGGCATACGACGATCAGACAACACGCTTTATCGCCGCTTCAATGGAAGGCTGGATCTGGTGTCGGGATAACGCTGATGCCTGTGTGAATCACGTACTTGATGCTGGCTCTACTCTTGGGGCGACTCACCAGACTTGGCAGTTGAATGAGATCAACAAGTTGATCTGGCCCTCGGCAGGTGGGATCGGCATCATGGATCAAGGACTGTGGGATCAGACCATTGAAGTGGCGACGTCTGAAGGTGTGCTGGCCGAAGCCCCCGACGATGGAGCTTTCACCACCAAGTACGCAGCCGAGGCCATTGACATGCTTGGTGACATGGATACAACCGGCGATAGTTGGAGCCCAACGACGGTGGTCCTTACCGAGGGCGGTGAGTAACAAAGTCCCCACCTAGCTCCGATAGCTTCCAGTTGGGGCCCGACATGGTTGTGTCGGGCCCCAACTTTCTTGCTAACGGAAAGGTTGAGCGGTTAGCCCCTGGATGGGCCAGCACGATTGGCTGGAGGCCCCTCGACCTGAGTTCCCTCGATGGACAGTTTCACCCCATCGACATCCAGATCATGGGGCTCACCGTCGGCGTCGGCCACGATAACGATCTCTTCGGGAGGTGGACGCTGGTAGATATCTTGAAGGGCGAACAAGGCGCCGGCCAGTGCGGCTCCGGGGATCCCGGCCTTGCGGCGCCCAGCTTCCCGAACCGCGGCCCGTCTGGCCGCCAGGGCTGCATCGCTTAGAGGAACCCGAGTCGCATTGGCAACCTTGTGCCCAGATGACGGCTGACTGAGCTTGCTGCCGCTCTCAGACTCTTCCTGGGTCATGTCGTTACGTTAGTTCTACGGGCGAACACTTTGCTGTCGGTGCTCGACAACCATGGCGGTGTTGGTTGCGTAGTAGCGGCCAAGATCATCGACCAGTGCGTCGAGTTCTTCGAGGTCGGTTGCCTCGACATAAAACACCTGGTCGCTGTCTCCCAGGGTTCGGTACACAGACCGGACGGCTGGGTGGTGATCAGCAATTCGCTGGGTCAACTCGACTGCCTTGGTGGTGTTGGTTCCGGCAGTCACTCGGATGAGGGCCCTCATCGCCCGGCCGACTTGGGTGGGATCGACAACGGCTTGATAGCCGGTAATCACTCCCCGGTCTTCCAGGGCGTTCACCCGCGCGGTGGTTGCCGCTGGTGACAGGTCGATCTTTTGCGCCAACGCTCGCAGGGACTGTCTTCCGTCGGCCTGCAGGAGGCGAAGAATGTCGTAGTCTAGGTCGTCCAGCGGAGCCAACTGTCTTGCCATAATCCTATTCTGCCAGGCAAACACCTAGCTTGGGCACGAACCACCTATCAAAGTCTCTTTCCTTCACCGTCGGGATTTTCTACAATTGGCACCATCGAAGGGTCAATGCCGTGGAAGAACACGAAACCAGAAGTAGCGGGCAGAAGCTAAGGCCAAGGCAACGTATTCGTTTCGCCACCATGGAGGACTTGGAGCAATTGGTCGACCTCGCTGGCGGAATCGATGAACTCATGACCACGATGCCACGGACCCCCGAGCGGATGGCCGAACGAATCTCTGAGGGTCTCCTCAGCATCGATCCGAAGACGGAGCCAAGCGGGAACGAGACCTACTTTTTCGTCTTAGAAGAGGGCGATCAGATCATCGGGACCTCGGCCATTTACGCCGCGGTTGGTCTGGAACGGCCCTTCTATAGCTACAAAATTGTGAAGCGCTCCCAGTTCTCCCCTTAACGAGATGTCCGAGTGGACTATGGCGTGCTACAACCCGTCAACGAGTACACTGTCTCGGCCGGAGTAGGCACCCTGTACCTGGCGACGACTCACCGGGGTGGTGGACGTGGACGGCTGCTCTCGTTGGCTCGGTTCATGTTTCTGGCCACCCATCGAGAACGTTTCGGGAAACGAGTCATGGCCGAGATGCGTGGTTGGACCGACTCTCAGGGAGCCAGCCCGTTCTGGGATTCTGTTGGGGCAAAGTTCTACGGTCTGGATCTGCAATCGGCCGATCGCCGCAGCGGTCATGACTTCCGGTTCATAGCCGACCTTCTTCCGCCCTATCCCATCTTTATCGATCTGCTCCCCGAAGAGGCTCAACGTGTCATCGGGCTACCGAACTCGGGTTCGGAGCCAGCAGTAGCCATGTTGCGAAAGCAGGGGTTTCGAAACAACGACTATGTGGACATCTTTGATGCCGGTCTTTGTTTGGATGCCCACATTCGAGACCTTGACACTGTCCGAAGATCTGTAGTGCTGAGCTTCGCTTTGACTGGGAGTGATCAGCCCGATGCGCAGCCCTTGGCCGCCATAGTGGCCACGACTGGCCTTGGAGATTTTCGAGTAGCCCAAGGCTTGATCCAAATTGTGGATGGCCGAGTAGTGGGTGATCGCTCCCTGATGACAGATCTTGGGGTTAGTCCGGGAGAATCAATACTGGTGTACCCGTTAGAGGATCGCCGATGAGTGAGACCCAACATCAATCTCCTTGGGCACTCGAATACAACTTTGATGGGATCGTTGGGCCCACTCACAACTACGCTGGACTCTCGGCTGGCAACCTCGCTTCGAAAAGCCACGCCAAGAAAACGTCCCACCCCCGTCGCGCCGCCCTGGAGGGGTTGGCCAAGATGCGATTGATGCTCGACCTCGGCCTTCCTCAAGCGGTGCTGGTGCCCCACGAGCGTCCCTCTATCCCTCTTGTTCGTAAGCTTGGATTGACGGGGTCCTTGGCAGCATCGATAGCGGAATTGGCCAGGCGTGACCCGTGGCTCTTGGCCAATATCTACTCGGCGTCGGCCATGTGGGCGGCCAATGCAGCAACGGTTTCTCCCTCGGCTGATACCGCCGATGGGCGGGTTCATTTCACCCCGGCCAATCTTGCCTCGACCCTCCACCGCTCTTTTGAGGGACCATTCACCGCTCACGTCTTGCGAACCATCTTCGCCAATGAGGACCATTTTGTTGTTCATGAGCCACTACCGCTGCACCGGCACCTTGCCGATGAGGGTGCGGCAAATCATGGCCGCTTCTCCTCCAGTCACGGTGAGCCAGGACGAGAGCTTTTCGTCCATGGTCGAGGACCTGCGGAAAACGAGGGTCCAAAGGGCTTCCCCCGACGTCAATCGGAGCTAGCGTCTCGCACCATCGCCAAGAGCCACCTTTTGCAGAGTGCACGGGTTCACTTCATCCGCCAGAGCGCTCGGGCCATTGATGCCGGAGCCTTCCACAACGATGTTGTCTCGGTGACCAACCAGATGGTGCTGTTTGCCCATGAGATGGCCTTCGACACCAACGCTTGGGGAGAGCTGAGCGAACTTGGTGTCGAGGTGATCATGGTGCCCAACCGCGAGGTGAATCTAAAAGACGCCATCTCCTCCTACCTTTTCAACTCCCAGTTGGTTACGTTGCCCGACCAAACCATGGCCCTGATCGCTCCGGTCGAAACGGCCGAAGTCGAGTCGGTCAACCGCCACCTCCGCGACTTGGTCGCAGGCTCGCACCCCATCAATAAGGTGCATCGTGTCGATGTCCGACAATCGATGAGCAACGGTGGTGGTCCGGCCTGTCTTCGGCTACGAGTGGTGATGACCGAGATGGAGGCGGCCTCATTGTCAGGTTCGGTGGTCTTGGACCATGCTGGCATCGACCGGCTGGAGGCTTGGGTTCGAACTCACTACCGGGAAGAGCTTCGCCCTGGCGACCTGGCCGACCCTGACCTGTTGACCGAGACCCGTGTTGCCCTGGATGAGTTGACCCAGATTTTGGACCTTGGTTCTCTCTACCACTTCCAGCGAGACAGCCTCCCATGAGAAGGCCGCCGACCATGGCGAGAGAGGGTTCGACATGACCTCCCGACCAGACAATGAGGCAGCCTCCCCTCCCGCCTCTCTACCCAACAACTCTGTGCTTCCCAACAACTCGATACTTCGACAGGCGATGGGGGAGGGTGCCGCAGTGAGAGCCTCTGCTGCGCTTGAGTCGGTCGAGGGTGTCACCATGACCATTCACGGTCGAGGACTCATGAGCCTCGATCCTTCGCCGTCTGAGTTGAGTAGTAGTCCCGAACAACAAGACAAGCTTGGTCCGCTGATCCTTTCGGCTGGAGTCCATGGCAATGAGACAGCTCCCATCGAATTGGTCGATGATCTCATAGGAGATCTAGTGACCGGGGAACTGCAACTTGCCCGCCGCCTGCTGGTTGTCATTGGCAACCCGCTGGCGATCGAGAA
>JAJRXF010000155.1 GCA_024276425.1 Actinomycetes bacterium
AAGCGAGGCAAGATCCAGACTCCAACCACTCGGGTCATGATTGATGAGTCCATTTGTGAGGGCTGCGGGGACTGTGGGGAGGTTTCGAACTGCGCCAGCGTCCATCCCGTACAAACACCGTTCGGTCGAAAAACTCAGATCCACCAGGAAAGCTGCAACTACGACCTCACCTGCCTCAAGGGCAACTGTCCCGCCTTCGTCACAATCGAGATCGACCCTGCCGACGCCCTGGGCACCAACCAATCAAATACCACCCTCAAGGTTCCCCCCGGCGAACTTCCCGCCGACCCGACTATTCCCAACGAGGGCACGGTTCTCTTGCTTGGTATTGGAGGCACCGGAGTAGTCACCGTCAACCAGGTCATCGCTACCGCTGCGGTGCTCGACGGCAAGTACTGCAATGGTCTCGACCAAACCGGCCTGGCGCAAAAGGGCGGCTCGGTGGTATCCAATCTCCGCATCACCCTCACCGCGGCCGAATCATCCAACCGGGTCGGCACCGGCGAGACCGACGCCATGCTTGTATTCGATCTGTTAACCGCCATGAAGAACCTGGATCGCGCCTCGGCTGAGCGCACCCGAGCCATCGTCTCCACCGGCCTCGTGCCGACCGGCAACATGGCTGCAGGGCGTGCCGCCGATCGCTTTCCTGATCTGAGCCGCTTCCGATCGGGTATCGACGCAGTCACCAAGGCAGAAGAAAATCTCTGGCTAGACGCCACCGGCATTGCCCGCAATGTGTTCGCCTCCCAACCGGCCGCCAACATCATGGTGGTGGGCCTGGCCTACCAACAAGGAATGCTGCCCGTCAGCGGAGCCAGCATTGAGCGAGCAATCGAACTCAACGGTGTTGCCGTGCAGATGAATCTGGACGCCTTCCGACTCGGCCGTCGCCTAGCCGCTGAACCCCAACTTCTCGCCTCCTTGGACGCTGGTTCTGACAGTACCGTCAAGGCTGGGCCGCCAGCCTTGGGGGGCAAGCTAGCTCGAATCGCCAGCGACATCGGCGGCAGCGTGGAGCTTCAGGAAACCCTCGCCTGGCGGCTCCCGGAGTTAGTGAAGTACCAGGACCTGGCCTACGCCCAAAGGTACGGGGCCCTGGTTTCTCTGGTTCGACAGGTTGAACAAGACACCTTTGCTAATCACGACGAACTAGCAACGACGGTTGCTCGGCACTTCTTCAAACTCCTGGCCTACAAGGACGAATATGAAGTGGCTCGGCTGGCCCTGGCCTCGGATCTAAGCGACCAGGCCCGGCGACGTTTTGGGCCCGGCGCCAAGCTGAGCTACCAACTGGAGCCGCCAAGCATGAAGGCGGCTGGCATTGATCGCAAGGTGGCGATCCCCGAGGTGGCCGCTCGCAAGATGTTCGAGGGTTTGGTCAAGGCCAAGCGGGCTAGAGGGCGGCGCTTTGACCCCTTCGGTCGAAGCGCGGAGCGTGTGGCCGAACGTTCACTCATTAATGAATACGAACAGCTCATCTATCAGCTTGTTGACGCTCTGAAAGACACCGGCCAAGGCACACCAACAACACCTCCGGCTCCCTTTTTGGAGGACCGGTATGCCAAGGCAGTAGAAATCGCAGACCTTGCCGATCAGGTACGCGGGTTCGCTGAGGTGAAATTGGCCAATATTCAACGTTATCGAGAGGCTGTTGCCAAGGCCACCCAGGACTTCACCGCCGGTACTTAGCGCAGGATCGCCGGGGTAGTATCTGCCCCAGACGCCCGCCAACGGTCGCATAGGGAGCTTTCATGACCACTGTCCAGGGATCCATTCTCGGCAATGCAGTCCTTCGCAAAGAAGATCCATCGCTGCTCATCGGCGCCGACCAGTTTTATGATGACCTTGACGTACCTGGCGTTGGACATGTCTTCTTCGTTCGTTCTCCCTTTGCTCACGCCACCATTGGCCCCATCGAGATCGCCCAAGCCACGTCAATGCCAGGGGTGATTGCGGTGCACACCGCCGAAACCTTCGAACTTGCTCCCTTCGTCGGGTTCCCGATGTGGCCGGCCGAGGTTGCCCGCCCGCCGCTGGCAAAGGGCAAGGTTCGCTTCGTCGGTGACATCATTGCCGTGGTCGTGGCCCGAACTCTGGCCGAGGCCGAGGACGCTGCTGAGGAGGTCCTCGTCGACTATGACCCCTTGCCAATCGTGATCGACTCGGCGGAGGCGCTGGCTGAGGGTGCCCCGATTCTGTTTGAGGAACACGGATCGAACCTTATTTTCGAAACGGCGATTGCCGCAGAAGTTGACCCGCTGGTTGGGGCGTCCAAGGTGGTTGAGGCCACGGTGGTTAGTCAACGCCTAGCCGGTGTCCCCATGGAAACCAACGGTTGTGTCGCCATCCCTAACCAGAATGACAAGCTAGAAGTCTGGATCCCAAGCCAAAATCCCATCGGCGTTCGCGACGCGTTGGCGGAGCAACTCGGCATCGAACCTGACAAGATCCGCGTTGCCGCCCCAACCGTTGGGGGCGGATTCGGCTCCAAGGCCGGTCCATACACCGAGTTCATTATCACCGCCGCCCTGGCGTTAGAACTTGATCAACCAGTCAAGTGGACCGAGATCCGCAGCGAAAACATGGTGGCGATGGCTCATGGGCGCGACATGACTCTCAGTGCCAAGCTCGGGCTCGATAACGATGGCCTCATCACCGGAATCGATATCGACGTGCTAGCAAATGGTGGCTCCTACCCAGCCATCGGCGCCCTATTGACAGTCTTTACCCAGGCAATGAGCCAAGGCGTCTATCGGATTCCCAAACTCCGCTTCCAGGCTCGGTCAGCCATGACGAATACGACGACAACGGCTGCCTACCGCGGCGCGGGACGCCCAGAAGCCACCCAACTCCTGGAGCGCATCATCGACATCGCCGCCGACGAACTTGGAATCGACCCAACCGAACTGAGACGCAGGAATTTTCTCAGGCCGGATGAGTTTCCTCTCACCACTCATGGTGGAGCCAACTATGACGTCGGCGAGTACGAAAAGGCTATGGACGCGGCCCTGGAAACCGCGGACTACCAAGGAATGCTGGCTCGACAGGCTCAACGTCGGGCCGAGGGATCATCAAAACAACTTGGCATTGGTGTGGCCTCTTATGTCGAGGTGACCGCTCCGAACGGGCTCCACGTTGAATTTGGAGCAGTCGAGGTTCACGAGGACGGGTCCGCCACCGCCCGAGTAGGAACCAGCGCTCATGGTCAGGGCCACGACACCGCCTTCTCCATGCTGGTCTCAGACATGCTTGGTATCCCGATGAACAAGATCAAATTGGTGCAGTCCGACACCGACCATATTCCTCGGGGGGCTGGAACTATGGGGTCTCGCTCGCTCCAAACCGCAGGCTCCGCCGTACATGTGGCCAGCGAAACCATCTTGGCCAAAGCCAAAACGCTGGCCGCTCACCTTTTAGAGGCAAGCGAGTCCGATATCGAAAAGGGAGATGGGGGTCTTCAAGTGGTTGGTGTGCCGGCCAAGGCTCTCAGCTGGGGCGAATTGGCAACCGCCGCCAATGATGGACAGCGCCGACCCAAAGGGATGGACGCTGGCCTCGCCCACGAACTCGATTTTGACGGCCAAGATTCGACCTATCCCTTTGGCACCCACGTCTCACTGGTCGAGGTCGACCTCGATACCGGCGAGGTCGAGCTGCTTCGTCACATCGCAGTTGATGACTGCGGCAGAATCCTCAATCCGCTCCTGGTTCGCGGTCAACAACAAGGTGGAATCGCTCAAGGAGCGGCTCAGGCCCTCTTCGAGCAAGTCTCCTATGACAAGGAGGGAAACCCGGTCACCGCCAACCTGATGACCTACCTCATCCCCTCCGCCACCGAACTCATCAATTTCGAGACTCAAAACACCGAAACACCAACGTTCCGTAACCCGCTTGGGGCAAAGGGAATTGGTGAGTCGGGCACCATTGGTTCCACTCCGGCTATTCACAATGCGGTCATTGACGCCATCAGCCACCTTGGCGTTCGGCATCTCGACATGCCATTGACTCCTGAGCGCATCTGGGCATCGGTAAAGCAGGCCCTCTAGCCCCAAGCTTGTCCAAACAACGATTTTTGGACAACACCCGCTAGATCTGGCGTCAGCATCACTAGGCGACCTATTAAATCCACTCGTTGACCGGCCGATAGGTACCGGACAACGAAGTAGGTCACTAGATGACGGAACCACACCGCCTTGGGCTCCGATCACACAATTTTATTGGGCTGACCAGCCAATGAGGTTGGCGCGCCTCAAGGTTGGGGACATCCAAGCTCGGATCCGAGCGGACGTCCCGATCATCGCCTACGGCCTGGTGCTCTTCATTTTCGCCACCTTTTTGTATCGACTAATCGGACCAGGCCAGGTTCCAAGTGAAGTCCAGTTGCTTCCTACGGCTCTTCTGGTGTTTCTTTCCTTCACGACCGAGGCCAAAGCCCTTCATATCGAGTTGCGCAAACAATCTCACAGCCTCAGCCTGTCCGCGGTGCCGCTGGTTGTTGGTCTCATCTGGGTTGCCCCGCTTGGCTTGATCATTGCCAGAGTTCTTGGCAACGCCCTCGCCCTCGGCTTCCTACGACGCCAGCCTCCGGTAAAGCTCTTTTGGAATACTGGTCTTGTCACGGCCGAGACCACTGTTGCCCTGGTGGTTGCAGGCACGGTTCTGAATGGATCAGACCCCGATCAGTTTCGGCAATGGCTTGTGATCGCTCTCGCGCTTGGCTTGGCCGAACTCTTAGGCCTCGTTGCGGTGCCTGGGGTCATCATGGTTGCCGAGAAAGAGTTTCGGCCCGAACTGTTCCGCCAGATCGGTAGAAGCCAAATGATTGCCGCCGTTGGCGCGACTTTTTCGATCGTGTTGGCCGCAGCCATGCTCCAGACTCCCCTACTGGCCATCATGGGGGCGATTCCCATCATTGGGATCTCCACTCTGCTACAAATTCATGGCCGTCTTAGTCGTGAGCATCATGACCTTCAGTACCTACACGGCTTTGCCTCCGCCCTCAGCGGGACCGACAGCCTCGATGCCGGCCTCAAGCAGCTCGGCAATATCCTCCATGCTCGCGGCGCCGCTCTGGCCGTGGTCACCAAAGACGATCAGATCTCGATTCGTGCCCTCATCGACGGCGAGTTTCAAGACCTCGCCATGCCCCGCGATGGGACCACCTTGGGACCTTGGAGTGCTGGCGTCTACGACGCTGGAGTTCGATCCGTTCAGCACCTAGAGACCGCAGTGGCTGAGAAGCTGGGTGCAAGCCAAGCATTATGGACCGGAGTTCTGAAGGTTGGTCCCGAACCGGGCATCCTGATGGTGTTTGATCGCTTGGGCATGAACTCGGTCTTTGATGAGCAACAACAGGCCCTGTTAACCTCTATGGACGCGACGTTCGACTCAACCCTGTCTGCGGACCGGCTCCTGCGCCAACTAGAGCAGCGCGCCAAATTCGATGAACTCACCGGCTTGGCCAATCGGGGAACTCTTGAGGAGTTCCTCTTCAACCGCCTACACGACGATGGCCGCGCCGGGGCCGTGTTGATCTTCGATCTCAACCGATTTAAGGAGGTCAACGACACGCTCGGGCACCAATTTGGCGATCAGCTCCTTCAAGCCATCGGGGAACGCCTCTCAAGCATTGTTCGAGATTCAGACCAGGTGGCCAGACTTGGCGGAGACGAGTTCGCCGTCATCCTCGACGAGGTTCACGATCACGAGGCGCTAACCAAACGGCTGGATCAGTTGGCCGATGAACTCTCGCGACCAGTAGAGCTCGACGGCCTGGCTCTTGATGTCAGTGTTTCCATTGGAGTGGCGCACTTCCCCAAAGACGGTCGAATTCCTGCGGACCTTCTGCGGCGAGCAGACGTTGCCATGTATGAATCGAAGCGAACCCAGCAGGACTGGGTGGCCTATAACCCCAAGTACGACACCAGTAGTCCACGGCGCCTGAAGCTGGCCAACGACATCAAGCCTGCTATCGAAAACGGCGAGCTCACCATCTATTTGCAGCCTCAACTAACCACGGTCGGCCAAGTGCTGGTTGGAGCTGAAGCACTCGTTCGCTGGCATCATCCCGAGTTGGGCATGATTCCACCCCTCGAATTCTTGGATCTGGTGGCCAATGGCGCCCAAGCTGCGGCCTTCACCCGGCTCGTGATTCGCTCAAGCCTTGACGCCTACCTCGAAATAGCCGAGCGCGGCATTGACCTTCCGATTTCGGTGAACCTGATGAGCCGGGACGTTCTTGATCGGCGTCTCCCCCAGTTTGTTACCGAGGAGTTGGCGAAAAGAAATCTCCCCGGTCGAGTGCTGTGTCTGGAGGTAACCGAGCATTCCCTAGTCGTCGATCTCGATGGCGCAATTGTGCAACTCCAGGCTTTTCGTGATCTCGGCTGTCGAATTTCGATCGATGACTATGGCACTGGGTACTCTTCGCTACAATATCTTCAGCGACTGCCGACCGATGAGGTCAAGATCGATCAGTCCTTTGTCCGTGACATTCTGACCGACAGTGATGCCAGAGCAATCGTCAAGTCAACAATCCTGCTCGTACACGAACTTGGGCTTGAGGCCGTGGCCGAAGGGATCGAGGACGAAGAAACTCTGGAGTTGTTAGCCGAACTCAAGTGCGACGTTGGTCAGGGCTACCTGTTCGCTCGCCCTCTTCCACTTTCGGAGTTTCATGAGTGGATGGACAAGGCCCAAACGTTGCCCCTGCCGGAGACGATTCGAGAGCGATTGAACGATCGCTCCGCCGATATTGACGTCGCCAAGTAGCAAAAGTTTCCCACCGAGTTTCTTCCGCGGGTTCTAGCTCGGCCAGAATCTGAGGATGCCTGCAACCTCCTCGACCCGCACTACCCCGCCCCCCGACGCCGACACCGCAACGGTCGAAGCGGCCATCGACGAGCTTCTTGACCGCCATGACCCCAAGATCGAGACGACGATCGAGTTTCGAGGTCATCAGTTCGACGCTGGTCTCGCCTGGATACATTTTGACCGCTTGTCTGGAGGAATGGACCTGCGTCCAGAGCTACAAAAGGTCATCTCCCGACGACTCCATGAGGCCGGGGCTAGTTCTCCCGATCCTGCCACCTTCTTCATGTATCTGGCCGGTCCGACCATCGCCACCCACGGAACAGACGAACAGAAGAAGCGTTTCATGCGCCCGATGTTCACCGGCGAAGACCTTTGGTGTCAGCTCTTTAGCGAACCAGGAGCCGGGTCCGACTTTGCCGGACTGGCCGCCAAGGCTGAACTCGATGGGGAAGAGTGGACGATCAATGGTCAAAAGGTATGGAACACCCTGGCCCACGTCGCCGACCGGGCCATGTTGGTCACTCGGTCCGATCCGACCACGCCCAAACACAAGGGCATGACGTACTTTGCGCTGGATATGAAGGCTGAGGGGGTCGAGGTACGACCACTGCGGCAGATCACCGGCGAGGCCGAGTTCAACGAGGTGTACCTCACCGACGTTCGGGTCCCAGACGCTGACAGAGTCGGAGATGCCGGGGACGGGTGGCGGGTTTCGCT
>JAJRXF010000156.1 GCA_024276425.1 Actinomycetes bacterium
CATCAAGAGTCTCACCAATGTCAACACCATGAGTCGGCAAAATCGACCCACCAAAGGCCACAAACCGAACCCCACCCCACGCCTGGTTGGCCGGCTCACTCTCCGAGCCTTCGTGCTGGAACAGCCAGGGGTTCCCAGCATCGCGAACGGCGTCAAGAATCGACCGACCAACCGCACGATGGTCGGGGTGGTTCCAGCTTCCCTGACCCCAGTCGTCATGATGGTTGATCGACAGGATCACCTCGGGTCGATTGACTCGGATCGACCGGGCTAAGTCTGCGCGTAACCTCACACCCTCTTCGATCAGCCCATCCGGATAGTCAAGAAACTCAACATCACTCACCCCGACCTCCGCACAACTGGCGATCTGTTCATCCACCCGAAGCGGGCCAACCTCGGAAGGGTCCATGGTTTGGATTCCCGCCTCCCCCTTGCTCACCAAGAGGTAAGCGATCTCCTTACCCTGGGCCGTCCAGCGGGCAACGGCTGACGCTGCGCCATACTCCATGTCATCGGGGTGGGCCACAATGGCCAACGCCCGATCCCATTGCTCGTCCAGGTAGGGAAGGGTCATGGCAGAATCCTGACGATTGCGGGGCCGGTCATTGGGGCAAGGACTCCGATGTCGACGCTCCCAACAACCTCTCGCTCATCCTGACACAAACTGGCATGCACGGCTGGGTCAAGCACCACAACTGGCATCTGGATCCCATAGATCTCATCGGCCACGATCGCTCCAAGGGCAATGATCTCATCGTCGACCGCTAAGACAATCCCGGCCGGACCGGTCCCAGCCCGAATGGCCTCGGCCAAGACCGACGAGCCCGAACTCGATCCCCGACCCCGCTCCATTACCAGAACCTTGGTGGCGATGTTCTGTCCTACCTGGGGGTGGCTCTGGTCGATGATTAGACCCGTCTCTGAGTCGACACCACCCCAGAAACTCAGAGGCTCGTCCAGACAAATCAAGGCGCCTCGGGCCTCACCCGGCGACAATACACGGCCCTCACTTATGCCGCCCTCACTCATGCCGCCCTTATTCACTGCGACCACACCCCCTCGTCGCGGACAACTCGACCCAGCACCGCAGATTCCACACAATCTTCGGTTGCCCCAAACACCACCTCAACCCCTATATTGCCTGGTGCATAATGGGCCCACTTGGCCGAGTCGGTCATGGCCACACCGTGACAGTCCGCGATGATTGGGGTGATGTAGGTACAGGTATCGGTCACCAACTGGACTCCGGCTTCCTCTAAGTAAGCAACCCAACCCCGTAGCTCGATCTCCGTCAATACCTCCCGACTTGTCGACGCATAGACGTTGACCGACTGGTGGGTTCGACGTCCGGCCAGCAACTCGACCAGCCGTTCGAACTCCCTCACCGAATAGTGGGGTGTGCCAAGACTGACCATGCCAAGCTCGGTATTGGTCGACGTGCTGAGCATGTCCCGGGCCCGGACCAACATCTCAGCATCAACAACCACCCTCTCAACCGCCGTCGATCCGCCGCAGGCGGTATACAGATCTGGTGCCTCTGGCGTGGTGCCGACACAGTGGAATAGCCCGACCGACCCTGACGATGCCGCGGCTGCGCCAAGCGCCTTCAAGCGGTCCTCACTCACGCCGAACCCAAGACCGTCGATGACGGGAACTCTGGAGCCAGCCAGTTGACCAAGCAAGTGACCCAACACGGGATAGAAGACATCAACCTCAACCAGAGACGGCCGAAGCCCAGAAACATCCAGAACAATCTGGCCAACCCGGTTCTCTTCCAGGTGCAGGCCAGCCGCCGGTGCTCGGCCGGTCACAGCGGCACAGATGTCAATGAAGTCGCCATAACGATGAGTTCTGGCCCCAAGAACCGAGTTGGCAAACACAACGGCATTAGATTCAGCCCAGGCAATGTGTTGGCCAAAGTCCGGTCGCTGCTCACTCTGATAAGGGGCACAGGTCCAGGTTGGTTGGCAGCCCATGTCCTCGTAGTACTGCATCAGACGACGGGCCCGAATCTTGGTTGATGGCTCACCTCGGTAGAGCTCGGGGTGGATCAGATCGAGAGAGGAAACATTCAGCGTGGTCGGCACCCGAACCTGGCAGCGCTCCTTGGCCAGGCGAGCAGCGAAGTCCACTCCGGCCTGACCATGATCGAGGCAGGAGTCGATATGAGCCGACTCTATGTCCAGGAGTTTCGACGCACCCATGGCTGTGGCCACTCGCGTAACTACCCGCATGGCCAGGGCAAGGCCTTCACCCAAAACGCCCCCCAGCATGGCCTCATCGGCTTCGCTCAGCTCGACGAGGCCCCTGCTCACTCCTCTACCCAGCTTCCACAAGCTCGGCTGCGATCATGGCACTCAGCATGTTTGGGAACAGATATAAGTTCTTGTCGTACCAGTAGCCATCCCGGTGAAAGCTGGCCACCTGCTCTGGAGTCAGCGTTCGATCGGTCATTGGTTCCCCCACTTGTCGGTTCCCTCTCGTCTAGGCGCGTGCACTAGGCCCGCTAGCTCACGAAGCCAAATAGTGCAACCATCTTGGCCAATCGGCAAATCCAACGACATGTCCACTCAGCGTGACTGCTGGCTACAGGCCTCGGAATGCGACGAATCGACCCTACAACCTGCCCAGTCGGGCGCCAGCCGATAAGCTAGCGAACGAATGTTCGCTTCTCCGACGCTCGACGAACTGAATCCCGAACAGCGGGCCGCCGCTTTGCACACTGATTCCCCCCTGCTCATAGTCGCTGGTGCCGGTACGGGAAAAACCAAAACACTGGCCGCCCGAGTCGTGCGACTTATCGATGACGGAGCCGACCCAAACCGGATTCTGCTGCTTACCTTTACCCGCCGCTCAGCCTC
>JAJRXF010000157.1 GCA_024276425.1 Actinomycetes bacterium
CGGACGACGGGCAGGCCCCACTCCCGATGTTCGACATCAGCGGCGAGGCCTTGGAGGCCCTTCACCTTTCCGCCCTCCGGGCCATCCCTTTAACCCGTTCTCCCAGGATCGATACCACCCCGAATAGCATCCCTGGCGATCCTGAAATCGCGGCACAAGCTCAACTTCTAACCCAACTCCCGGAGTCCTACGACGGCTACCGCAACAGCCAAATCACCAGATTTTACGCTGGGCTGGCCCTCCAGCTTGATGACCTGGTCAACCCAGGAGTTGCCGGACAGGTCGATCAACCACTGTTTGCCGGAGCCAACTGGCTCAACTATGGGGCATCGGCCTCGTTCTCGGTCGGGCCAACCATCCGGGGTGATCTACGAAGTTACCTCGTTCGAGTACCTCGCGAGATTCGCCAAGCATTCGCCGATGGAAACCAACTCATCTTCGCCAGCGTCACCCCGCTCTATCTCAACCTGCTGGAAACCTTTGCCGACGGGATTGTTACCCAGGACCGGGTCACCGATTTCCTCAGTGGATTCAAGGACGGGGAACTGGAGCTGCGTCAGGCCTTTGCCAGTCAGATAGCGGTCCTCGCGAGCGACGATCCGACAACACGCCGGGAACTTCAACTGGTCTCCAACGTTGGGATCGGCATCCACGAACAAGCAATTATCAACGACTACTTGGACATGGATAAGATCGGCAGAGTCAAGCGTGGGCTGGCCAACGCAATGTCAGGACTCGCGGCCGAAGTCACCAGTTTCGTGCCTCGCCCATCGTCCTTTTTTGAGAACCTCATGCCCTTCCCGGGAATCGTCTCCCTGCAGCGGCACCGCAGTGCTGGGCAGATTGCAACCGATGATGGAGCATTGGTAACACCAACAAGAGAGGATACTAATGGCGAGCCGGTGGGTACGCGGGTCCTGATCGGCGACCCTCTCCCCGCGGAACCAGCCCCTGTCCCGGAGTTAGCCAACCTGGACTTTGCCCAGGAGTACAACCCCATTAACTATTCTCTCGCAGAGTTGGGCCTGCCACTGGACGCTTCGGATCTTGACCCAATCTTGAGCGTGACCGAGCAGGGCGGCTTGTCAAGCGACTATCAAGACTGGCTAGATCACGACCCCGACATCCAGGTCGATGATTGGACTCAGTTTCCCGACAGGATGAAGTTCATCGCCGAACTTATGCGCAACAACCAGTTCAATCCCGAACTTATTGAGGCTTCGGAGTTCATGGCAGGTCGCTAGACATCCTTAGCTCCGCCCATCGTTGGCGGGTGACCTCCCAAACCTCGCTCAGCGTCTCACCGTTGACGAAGCTGGCCTCCTCCAACCTCAACAACTGGGCACCGGTCTTCTGCTTCACCCGTCTGGAGCCGGAATTAGATTGGGCATTTGAAGTCACCAATCGTTCCACGCCCAATTCGAAGAACACATAATCCTGGAACCCGACGATGGCTTCGGTCATGAGGCCCTGCCCATGCAGGGGTCTTGCGAGCCAGAACCCTCGCTGACTTGAGGTTGTCTGGGGCCGAAAACTCAACATCCCAACCGCCTCATCAGCCTCGGAGGTCTGAAGGTGTTCGCCGAAGTCTGCCGGCTCGCGCAGCGTCAGTACCCAGCTCATGATCTGACCTTCGGCCATCGCTGGCAAGGCAACACAGCGAAGAAAGGTCTCGGCGCCGTCCGCCGGATAGGGCCACGGCACAACGGCATCCAAGTATTGGACCACCTCCCAATGGGGAAAATGGCGTTGTATAGCCGGCGCATCGTCTTGACGCACGGGGCGAAGGAGCAAGCGCTCTGTCTCCAAGTTTGGAGTTTCCGGCCGTGGTCCATCGGGGATACTGCTGTGATTGTCGGCCATGACAATAACAGTCCATGAGTACGCGATAAACGTCAACCGAATATCGACCGAGTGGCCCGATCTTAGGCAGCAAGCTGCACGGCCCGATCTTAGGCAGCAAGCTGCACGGCCCGATCTTAGGCAGCAAGCTGCACGGTGGTCGATCGGCCGCGGTCCAGGACGACGGCACGGCCCTTGGCGGCATCGACCAGGTCGGGAACCAGGGTACGACAGGCCTCGCCATCGGCCCGACTGGGGTTGATCAAGATAACGGCCGCATCACTCATGAGTGGGGCCAACCAGCTTCCCATACCTCGAACACTTCCTGGTGTGGCTCCAATTACTACAGCCAGCCCTTCTTCTTTCGCGTCGGCCAAACGAGCCTGCCCCTCCTCCATGGTCATCGTTTCGGCATTGTCTAAGACGTCAACCTTGATCGCAAGATCGGCCGCTCCGTTCCCGACTAGCTGACCAACAATGGTCTCGATCGTTGTTGTTCGACCCGATCCAGGCTGGCCAAGCACCATCACGACCTGCCCTTTACCGAGCCTGACCGAGACCGGCTCAAGGTCCAAGCTCAGCCCTATTGGTGCCACCAAACTGCTCCCAGACAGGATCGCCCGTGGCAACTCATCCCGTCCTACCCTGGAGCCGAGAACCTCAACCCCCGGTGCTGGCTCCCAACTAGGGAAACCCTGCGGGGAGAGGTGCGTCCAGCTTTGATCCGATCCGGTTGCCGCAAGACCACCAACCCGGCCGGCAACCCCAAGCAGGCCAGAGCCCGGGTCGGCAAACCCTGCTCCCTCCAGACCCGAACTGCTCGACTCCCATGTTGGCCCGACCCGCCCAAGGTCACCCATGCCAAAGGTCAGGTAGCCGCTTGGGTCGGCCAGACGATGGATCAGCCTCTGGTCGATCCCGGCCATCACCCGAGCCGGAATCTCACGATCACTAGCCCCGGTGAGGATCAGGGCCAACCCCTGGTTGCCTCCGTCACGCACCAGCCGGTGGAGTAACGATGCTGCTCCCGGCCCTCCCATCGATTCCAGACCATCCACGACTGCGGCCCAGCGATGAACCACCAATCCAACCGTGGGCCCGCTGGCTTGGGCTGTCTGTTCCGCCTTGGTCGACATCTGCTTCGCTGTCTCCGTCGCCAGTCTTTGGGCCAGCATCATCACCAGCTTGTGCATGCGTTCGGGGTCGGCCGGTGTGACCACGGCTCCAACCGCACTCGCCTGCTCCCAATCTCGAAGATGACCTCCGCTCCCATCCAAAACATAGACATGGCTAGCCTGGGAGTTGACCAGTCCGACCACCGCGACAAGCGTCGTGGCTTCCACCTCGTTCCCATCGCTACCGATGATGGCCAGACCACCACGACTGGGGTCCCAACCAAGAGGCTTTCGAGCCCGATGGCTGGGATCATCAAGCCATCCGAGAGGTACTGTGGGGCATCCGGTCGCCGACCCGTCGGCCGCGAGGCGATCGCCAACTTCAACGAGGCTAACCTCACCAATTGGATCGAGCCAGGGAGCCAGATTGATGTGGGATGAGAGCTTCCCACAAGCTCGGACCATCTGAGCGAGGGGGCCTTCCCCGCTGCCATCTGTACCGGATGCCCGGTCAGTAGCTTCAGTCTCTGTGACTTGTCGGCCGGACATCCTGGGGTGAAGAACAAAGGGCTCCGTCTGGGTGAGCGAACCAAGCGCAACCCTGCAACACTGGAAGATATCGAGCGGCTCGCCTCCGCGCCGGAGGATGGCCCGGCCGGGGATAGACGGAAGCCGAGCAGCATCAGCCGACTCGATCACATCCATGCTGTCACTCTGGTCCTGGACCCGTAAGCAGATTCGCAGGTTCGTGTTGGCCCGAATCTGTCCGGTTACCACCCCGGCCGGACGCTGTGTGGCCAGAACTAGATGCACTCCCAGGGACCGACCGCGGCGGGCCACATCGATGAGGCCATCAAGAAACTCCGGCAACTCCTCGGCCAAGGCAGCAAACTCGTCGACCATGATCACCAGCCGCGGCATTGGATCTTCGAGCGAACCAAGCTCGCCGATATTGCTGCAACTATCGTGACGCAATCGTTCTTCGCGGTGTCGCAATTCGGCCCGAAGGCTCTGCAGGGCGCGACCGGCCTGTACTCCATCTAGATCTGTAACCACCGCGGCCACATGGGGGAGCTCGGCCACCAGATCGAAGGCCCCGCCGCCCTTGAAGTCGATCAGCACAAACGAGAGTTGTTCGGGTGGCTGACAGAAGGAGGCGCCAACAACCATGGACCGCAGGAGTTCAGACTTGCCCGATCCAGTTGTGCCAGCTACCAGGACATGAGGACCATCCTCGACCAGATCCAACACCAGTGCACCATCCCGACTCAGACCGATGGGGAGCCGTAAGCGGGTCCGGTCGGCCCGTTGCCAGTAAGACCGGAGCAGTGTGGTCCAAGCAGCTTCCGACACTTTTCCCTCCGCGTCTCTCTCTAGCCCAAACAACAATTCGTGCGTGATCTGATCGGGCAGATTCGTTTCCGCCTGTTCAAGCTCGGGATCATCAAAGGGCGCGAGAAGGCGGGCCAAGCTCGTGGCCTCGGCCAGGTCGAACATGGTGGCGACACCGGACTGTGGGGTCTGGTCGAGAACACGAAGATCCCAACACAGAAACGATCTGTCACTAAACACGCTGATCTGGTTGGCGCACCCAGCGGGTACCTCGTTCTCCCCTCCGAGCCAGAGCAGAATCGCCCGCTCTGACCTACCGGAGAACAGGCGAGCCAGCGCACCTGGACCGACTGGCTCTGGACCGTCGACCACAACCAGCATCCGTCTCTCACCCCCCGGATCTTCCCCTGGGTCTCTGCCCGGTAGTGTTGGTTGAACCGGCGACTCAACCCCACGGGACAAGAGCTGGTCAATCTCCCCAGGCGACACCGCGGTCCCCACAAGGGCAGGCAGCCACTTGACCCAGTCCCAATCCGGCAACCGGTCCTCGGTGGTGAGGATGATCAAACCAAGATCGGCTGGCCCATGCATCACCAGCAGATGCAAGAGCGAGGAGCGGATAAGTCCCAACTGCGGCTGACGGTCCCCACAAATAGCCAATCCTGCCGCCCTGTCAATTGGCACCGAAATAGGAACGGTATCGAGCACACAGGGGGCCATCGCAGCCGTGGCCAGTTCGGGCAGGGCCCTGCCCCATGACCCAGCTTCGCCCAATGACCCAGCTTCCAACTCCGGCATCACAACAAGATCCCCGACCCCGATCCGCAGGAGAGCCGGGCTATCACCAACAAGGCGGTATGTCCACGGCATAGCGCCCCTCTTAAGGGCTGAAGCATCGGGCATAGCACCAAGACTTCGACGTCTATCTGTCTCGGACCGAACCCAAGAATTGCGGGCCTGGCCGACCAGATGCTCCGCCAGGTCGAGAGCCTCCGTCCGCTTGTTTGTTTTGTGTCGGTACTGAAGTCGTGAGGCCAGGGACCGGCCAAGCAAGCTCATGGCGGTTACACCTGCCAGGATGGCGAAAAGTGAGGAGAAAAGCAGTGAAATCACCAGACCACCAACAACCGACGGAATAAGGGTGGCCCAAGGAATGGCCACCGGGTCCTTTGGTCGCTGAGGAACGTCTGGAGTAAAATGAAGGCGTTGAACCAAGGGCTCGGCGGGGCTGCCCTGACGGATGACGGTTATGAGACCTCGGTGATCCGGGTGGCGATGACCAGCACTCGTTCGGGGCCATTCCACCGGCACTTGAGCGGCCGAACCATTCACAACGGAACCCCTCGTTACCACCTGGCCATCGAGCAATGGACTCCCAACAGGAACGAGGGCGTCGACGTACCGTTCTTCGGCCTCCGGGCCAAGATCCAGAACCACCGCCAAAGGCGGGATGGGCGAGCCAAACCCCTCCTCGCCCCTTCGCTGATCGCTCGAGTACGCGCCTGCCGATAGCATACATATCGGTATAGTTCAGAATACAACCCGAATCAAACATAATTTAACGTATTTAGACGTTCCGTATCATTCGGTCGAGAATCTCGTCCAAAATCGACCGAGTGGTAGCAAAGTTGAGTCGGACGAAACCCTCACCCAGCGGTCCAAAGTCTGGTCCTTGAGAAAAGGCAATTCCGGCCTGCTTGAAGAAATGTCTTCCTGGGTCAATGTCCAGATCCAGATAGCGAAAATCTAACCAGGCAAGATAGGTGGCCTCGGGAATCTGATACCCGACCTCGGGAAGCTCCGCTGCCAGGCGGGCCGTGAGATGATCTCGCTGGCTGGCCAAGAAGACCTTCGTTGCCGCTAACCACTCGTGGCCGTCCCGCCAGCATGCCAATGTTGCCTCCGAACCAAGCGTATTGGTTCCCCCAATAGCGTGAGGGGGAAGGGTGGCAATGGCGCTAGCCGCACGCTCACTACCGACATGGGCCACCGCAATTCGCATGCCTGCCATGTTGAACGACTTCGAGGGACCAAAGACAGTTACTGTCCGGTCTGCTGCTTCCTCGGAGATGGCGGCGAAAGGAATGTGAGCAGAACTGTCACTCGCAGCAGAACTGTCACTCGCAGCAGAACTGTCACTCGCAGCAGAACTGTCACTCGCAGCAGAACTGTCACTCGCAGCAGAACTGTCACTCGC
>JAJRXF010000009.1 GCA_024276425.1 Actinomycetes bacterium
ACCAGCACGGATGGCATCGGCCAGGACGTCTTGATCAGCATGCATGGTCAACATCACAATGCGAACCTCTGGCTGGCGGGCCTTGATCTGGCGGGTCGCTTCAACCCCACCGAGCTCAGGCATCGAGACATCCATGAGGATGACATCGGGTCGCACAGCAGCAGCAAGATCCACGGCCTCAGCACCGTCTCGGGCCTCACCGACAATCTCAAAGCCGCGCTCATCCATCGAGCGGCGCAGCCCCTCGCGAAGCATGCGGTGATCATCGGCAAGCATCAGGCGTATGACGGATGGTTTTCCGTCTGGCCGGGTCTTTGCCATTGGTTCAGTTGGATTCAGTCCTGTTCGAGGCAGCACCGTACTGTGGTCCCTTCTCCGGGGTGAGAGAGCAATTCGAGGGAGGCGCCAACGCTGGCGGCCCGTTCTCGCATGCCGAGGATTCCGTAGGAATCGATTCGACCTGTATGTCCGTCGGGGAAACCCCGACCGTTGTCAGATATGGCTAAGACGGCGGAGGATCCGTCGCATGTCCAGGTGACCGTCACCTGACTCGCGTCGGCATGTCGCTCAACATTTATGAGTGATTCCTGTGCGATTCTCCACATTTCTCGCTCTTGAAGAATGGGAAGGCGTGGTCCACGGTCGCAATCGAGCTTGACTTCCAGGTTGCTTCGCTCGGCAACGCGGCTAGCGAATTCTTCGATCGTGGCGGCAAAATCCTTTTCTGCCGCTACGTCACTGCGGAGGTCATAAAGGGTGTCTCGTACCTCCCCGATGACGTCTCGCAGATCGCTTCGTAAGTCCTGGAGCTCTTGGGTGAGGGCTTCCCCTCGTTCGTCTCGGTGAACAATGCGGTCGACTTCGAAAGCAAGATAGGCCAACGATTGACCAATTCGGTCGTGCAGGTCGCGGGCGATCCTGGTCCGCTCCTCATCGGCACCGACGGTTCGAAGACGCCGAAACCAGCGAGCATTGTCGATGGCCAAAGCAACTGGCTCGGACATTGCCTTCAATACGTCGAGGTCTCGTTGCCCAAAGGCATCCGGACGTGAGTGTTCAAGCGCTAACAGCCCAACGAGCGATCCGCGAGCAAGAAGCGGGGCATAAAGAGCCGCCCGAGACGACTGATCGAAGGAGCCCTGGGTGGAGTCGTGTTCGCCCAGCCCGGTAAAGAGCCGTGTCTCACCGCTGCGTATCGCCATTCGAGCCGGTTCGGGAAGCTGGTCGGTTGACATGGTCGTCGGCAGTTTCAGCTTTCGCCTCTTGGCTACTAGCCAACTGCCGTCTGTCTCCTCGACCAGCAAGACGGCAGCCGATTCGAAGTTGATCAAGCCATGCAGTCGGGCTTCAGTCGAGTCCAGGGTTTCTTCTAAGTCGAGCGATGCAGGCAGAGTTTGAGTGACTCGGTGAAGGTTGAACAGCAAGGCATTGGCCTCGGTTAGGTCGCTGACCTGTTCCAAGGTGGCTGAGTATTGTTCGTTGGCCTCCCAATACAGGTGTCGACCATAGGCGGCTACCGCAGCGATGAGAACCAAGACGGTGGTCCACTGGACGGCTAGTTGAGAGTCGGGGGTGGCCCAGGCTGGATCAAATCCGGCAATGGTGATGGTGATGGCGGCCGCTCCACTTATCTGAAACCCAAACCCGAAGCCGCGAGCAAATGCGGCGACAGCGATAGCGCTGACCAGGGAAAATACGAGCGGCGAATGCCAATGGCCGGTCGCAACGACGGCCAGCAACTGCAGTCCGAACTCGCCAAGCCATCGAGCGAAGTTCCGCCCAGACTCCAAGTCTTTGAGTGGTGCGATTGAGCGAATAGCTGTGACGGCAACAACCACGACAACCCATGGAATGACGCGAAAATCGGCGTCGACGAAGAACTTGGCACTGAGGGCTATCGAGGCAACCGTAGAACCCCATCGAGTGGCCAAGATGGCAGAATCGAATGTTCGGAGATCCCCGGGTTTAGAAGTGGTGGTCGGGCCAGCATCATCTCTGCCTGGGTCCGAACGCCGCCGCATCGGGGGATGGTTTGATGGGCGAACCCTGGGCAGCGCCGATCCGTCCGAAGTAGACCGATCATGGGAAAGCAGGGTTGTGGTGTCGCTTGAGTTCATGAGAGGGGGAGGAGCGCTCGTGGGAGGGCGCCCCTCCAGACTCCCTTCGGCTTCAATAGCCCGGATGTGAGCCCAAGCAAGCCTGGTTCTAACCTAAGGCGTCCTGCCTCTACGCTGCCCTTGACCTGCGCTGCCCTTGACCTAGGGAGTCGTGCCCCTGATCGGCCCCCGTCCTTGTCTATGGCATAGTTCAGGCATGCGTGTTGTTGGGTTAACGGGAGGAATTGGCTCAGGCAAGTCCTCTGTCTCAGAAAGATTGGCCCGTCTCGGGGCTCAAATCGTCGATGCCGATGCCATCGTGCACGAGCTTCAACAACCTGGCCAGCCGGTTTTTCTTGCCATGGTGAGGCGCTGGGGTGATCGAATTGTCTTGCCTCAAGATTCCATCGAGCCCGGGTCGCTGAATCGGGCCGCTGTCGCTGGCATCGTTTTTTCCGACAAGGCGGAATTGAAGGCGCTAGAGGCAATGGTTCACCCGGCGGTCAAAGCCGAGGTAGCTCGTAGGGTCGAGGCGGCCCGAGGAAGCGATTCGATTCTTATCCTCGACAACCCCCTTTTGGTAAAGAAGGGGCAAGGTGGTGAAGTTGTGCCTGGTTCCGCTGAGGCCGACCTCACACCCAAGGCCGACCCCGCCACTGATGGGGCGAACAAGACCGACGCATCAAATGGCGGCTGGCCAGCAACCTCCGCGCTCATCGTGGTGGACTGCCCGGTTGAGACGGCGATCAAGCGACTTATGGAGTTTCGTGGGTTCGATCGCCAAGATGCCCAACGGCGCATCGATGCCCAGGCCAGTCGTTCAGAACGGCTGGCCCTAGCCGATTTCGTTATTCACAACAATGGCGATCTTGAGGATCTCGATGACGAGGTCGCTGCCTGTTGGGCCTGGTTGGAGTCCGTCCCCCACATCTAAGGCTCGCTCCGTCAGTATCTGAGCCGCGCTGGCCTTTTCGTCGGTGGGGTAGTAGTTCAAGGTGGCTGGCCCGGTACCTGAACGCGGCCCGGCCCGGTCACGGGTGCGGCGGTTGTTCATTGTCGCGTTTCCGACCCGTTTGTGGTCGCAAACGCGACAATGAAAGGGGGGTCTCGGCCAGAGGAGTGAAGACGAGCTGGGTCGCTGTCGGGGGGCGTCGGTAGCCTAAGCGAATGACTGCGTTCAACATGGTCTCATCCTTTGAGCCTGCTGGTGACCAACCACAGGCAATCAAAGCCTTAACCGAGGGGATTCTACGCGGCGACGAGCGCCAGACACTGCTCGGCATTACGGGCTCTGGCAAGTCGGCAACTATTGCTTGGACCATTCAGGAGGTGCAAAAGCCGACGCTGGTCATTGCCCCCAACAAATCTTTGGCCGCCCAGCTTGCCAACGAGTTCCGAGAGTTCTTTCCCGAGAACCGAGTCGAGTACTTCGTCAGCTACTACGACTACTACCAACCTGAGGCCTACATCGCGTCCTCCGACACCTATATCGAAAAGGACAGTTCCGTCAATGATGAGATTGACCGTCTGCGACACGCGGCAACAGCGGCCCTGTTGACCAGGCGTGATGTAATTGTCGTTGCTTCGGTCTCCTGCATCTATGGGCTTGGTTCGCCCGAGACCTACCGCAAAGGTCTGATCTATCTACAACTCGGAGAGGAAATCGATCAACGTTCATTGCTTGAACAACTAGTGGCCAACCGCTATGAGCGAAACGATGCCAACCTGGTCCGAGGCAAGTTTCGCGTCCGGGGCGACACCATCGAGTTGCACGCCGCCTACGAAGAAGTGGTGTTTCGGATCGAGTTCCTTGGTGACGAGATCGAGGCCATCACCGCCGTTGATCCCTTGACCGGCGAGCGAATCGCCAACCTCAAGGAACTCGCCGTGTTCCCCAACACTCACTATGCAGCAGACGACGGGCGCTTAGAACATGCCATTGGCGCCATCGAGGTTGAGCTTCAGGAGCGCTTGGCGGAGTTTGAGAAAGATAACAAGCTGCTGGAAGCCCAAAGGCTACGGATGCGGACCCAATACGATCTGGAAATGATGCAGGAGATGGGCTTTTGCAACGGGATCGAGAACTACAGCCGCCACATCGACGGTCGGGCTCCGGGCGAGGCCCCCTACACCCTGTTGGACTTTTTCCCGGACGACTACCTCACCATTATTGACGAAAGTCACGTGGCAATACCACAACTTCACGGACAGCATGCCGGGGATAGGGCTCGCAAGGAGAACCTGATTGAGCACGGATTTCGGTTGCCGTCCGCAGCGGACAACCGACCCCTCCGCTTCGACGAGTGGCTGGAGCGAGCAGGACAAACCATCTTCTTATCGGCAACCCCATCCCCCTATGAGTACGAGCATTCGGATCAGATTGTCGAGCAAATTGTTCGACCGACCGGCTTGTTGGACCCTGAAGTTGTGGTGAGGCCAACCAAGGGCCAGATTGATGACTTGCTGGAAGGAATCAATGAGGTAGTCGAGTCCGAAGGTCGGGTCTTGGTCACAACCCTCACCAAGAAGATGGCTGAGGATCTCACTGACTACCTCCTCGAACAGGGTGTGCGGGTTCGGTACCTCCATTCCGAAATCGACACGATCCAACGAATTGAAACGTTGCGTGGCCTGCGACTGGGCGAGTTTGATGTGCTGGTGGGCATCAACCTCCTTCGCGAGGGACTCGACCTTCCCGAAGTGCAGCTTGTCAGCATTCTCGACGCGGACAAGGAAGGCTTCTTGCGTTCAGAAACCTCCCTCATTCAGACCATTGGTCGGGCAGCCAGGAATGTCGATGGCCGCGTGGTGATGTACGCCGATCAGATCACCAACTCGATGAGGAGCGCCATCAACGAGACCAACCGTCGCCGCGGGTTGCAGCAGGCCTACAACCTCGAACATAACATCAACCCGCAAACGATTCGCAAGGCCGTAACCGACATCTTGGCCATGTTGCGTCCAACCGATACTGCTCCGGTTCCTGGAGAAGGCAAACGCAAGCGTCGTCCGGGTGAGGAAAAGAGGCGTAAGGAGCTGGCTGCGCTGCCCCAAGACGAGCTCAAGGGACTAATTCTGACCCTGGAGGAGGAGATGCATGAGGCATCCGGCGATTTGCGATTCGAATACGCCGCTCGTCTTCGTGACGAGATCAAGGACTTGCGACGTGACCTCCGGGAGATGGTTTGAGAAAACTCAACCGAACATGTGTACCCCTGTGGATCCAGGGCTAGCCTCACGCGGTGGCTAAGAACTCGATCATCGTCCGGGGCGCTCGAGAGCACAACCTCAAGAACGTGGACATTCAACTTCCTCGGGAGAAATTGATTGTATTCACCGGCCTATCGGGTTCGGGCAAGTCCTCACTGGCATTCGACACGATTTACGCCGAGGGCCAGCGCCGCTACGTCGAGTCACTTTCGGCCTACGCCCGTCAATTTCTTGGCCAAATGGACAAACCAGACGTTGACTTCATCGAGGGTCTTTCACCAGCCATATCGATTGATCAGAAATCCGCCAGCCGAAATCCACGTTCAACGGTGGGAACGGTCACCGAAGTCTACGATTACCTAAGATTGTTGTTCGCCCGGGTTGGTACGCCGCACGATCCGGATACTGGGGAGATGCTGGTCAAGCAGACTCCTCAGCAAATCGTTGACCAGGTTCTGCATCTCCCGGAGGGCACCCGATTCCAGGTGTTGGCACCAGTGGTTCGTGGGCGAAAAGGTAACTACGAGACGCTCATGGGCGATCTGGCCAGTCAGGGATTTGCCCGAGCGGTTGTGGACGGAGAACTTGTTGAGCTTGGTGGAGACCTCCCCGACCTCGAACGCTACGAAACTCATGACATTCAAGTGGTCGTCGATCGCTTGGTTCGTCGGGACGGCATCGAGCGGCGCCTCACCGACTCCATGGAGACCGCTCTTCGCCTAGCCGACGGCATGGCTCAAATCCAAGTTATTCCGGCTAAGGATGCTTCTGCTGACACCGAACCACAGCTCCTTGTGTTTAGCCAACACCTGTCTCGCCCATCCGATGGCAAGAGCTTCGAAGAGCTCGCACCCAGGAATTTCTCCTTCAACTCGCCCTATGGAGCCTGCGGCTCCTGCGACGGGCTCGGGACTACCTATGAGGTAGATGCCCAGCTGGTGGTGCCCAACCCGGGATTGACGGTGAGCGAGGGTGCAATCCATCCCTGGTCGGGGAATCGCAGTCGTTACTTTGGGAGGCTGGTCGAAGCGGTTTGTGCTGAGCACAAAATACCGATGGACAAGGCTTGGTCCTCGCTGAAGCCGAACCAACGCAAGCTTCTGCTCAACGGGACCAAGGCCAAGCGGGTTCGGGTTCAGTACCGGAATCGCTATGGTCGGGAACGAACCTATGACGCCACCTTCGAAGGCATCATCCCCTATCTCCGTCGGCGTCATACCGAATCCGAGTCCGATTCCCAACGGGAACAAATCGAAGGCTACATGCGCGAGGTCAACTGTCCCGCATGCGAGGGAGCGAGACTCAGCCCTCTTTCCTTGGCTTGTACCATCGACGGATACAGCATTGCCGATGTCTGCAGCATCTCCATTCGGGAGGCGGCCGAGGTTCTGGTTGGGCTTCAGTTGAGCGACCGGGAACTCATTATCGCCGAGCGGGTCATCAAGGAGATCAACTCGCGCTTGAGTTTCTTACTTGATGTCGGGCTGGAGTATCTGAGTCTCGGCCGCTCGGCTGCCACCTTGTCAGGAGGTGAGGCTCAACGAATCCGTCTGGCAAGCCAGATCGGTTCGGGTCTCGTCGGAGTTCTCTACGTCCTGGATGAACCCTCGATTGGCCTACACCAGCGGGACAATGCCAGATTGATCGAAACACTGAAGCGACTCCGTGATATCGGAAATACCGTCATCGTGGTTGAACACGATGAGGACACAATTCAGGTCGCCGATCATGTGGTTGATATTGGTCCCGGAGCGGGTGAACATGGCGGCGAAGTGGTTTACAGCGGGAACGTCAAGGGGCTCCTTCGTCGCCGTGGCTCGATAACCGGCAACTATCTATCGGGGAAGAAGTCGATTCCGGTGCCCGGGCAGCGCCGCTTGCCGGGGGAACAGAGTCTGCGAATTGTTGGGGCGAGAGAACACAACCTGCGGTCGGTCGACGTCGACATTCCACTTGGCCTATTTGTTGCCGTCACCGGTGTGTCCGGGTCGGGCAAGTCGACCCTCATCAACGGGATCTTGCTGAAGTCGCTCATGCAGTCGATCTACGGATCGAAGACTCCTCCAGGCCTTCACACCTCGGTGGAAGGTTTGGAGCACGTAGACAAGGTCATCAACATCGATCAATCACCCATTGGACGAACACCTCGTTCGAATGCTGCTACCTACACCGGGGTCTTTGATCATGTCCGCAAGTTGTTCGCCAAAACGAATGAGTCGGCAGTGCGCGGCTATCAACCCGGTCGTTTTTCGTTCAATGTGGCTGGTGGTCGCTGTGAAGCCTGCTCGGGCGATGGCACCATCAAGATCGAAATGCACTTCTTGCCCGACGTCTATGTGCCATGTGAGGTGTGTAAGGGCGCCCGTTACAACCGAGACACCCTAGAAATCCAGTTCAAGGGGAAGAACATTGCCGAGATCCTCGATATGCCAATCGAAGAGGCATTGGAGTTCTTCTCCAAGCAAACACCAATTGCTCGTCACCTCCAAACCTTGGTCGATGTTGGTCTGGGATATGTGCGTCTCGGTCAACCGGCACCAACGCTCTCCGGCGGCGAGGCTCAGAGAGTCAAACTGGCATCCGAATTGGCCAAGCGCTCCACCGGGCACACGATCTATCTGCTCGACGAACCAACCACCGGATTGCACTTTGAGGATATTCGGCGGCTGCTCACCGTTTTGACTCGTCTGGTCGACCAGGGCAACACCATCTTGGTGATCGAGCACAATCTTGATGTGATCAAGACCGCCGACTGGGTCATCGACCTTGGGCCCGAAGGGGGCAGCGGCGGCGGAACGGTGGTGGCCACTGGCTCACCGGAAGATTTGGCCAAGGAGACAGTCAGTCACACGGGCCAGTTCCTCGCCCCGCTGCTTGCTGGTTCGTCCAGACGAGTCACCAGAAACGGAAAGCTGCCCTTCGACTAGCTGACAGGTTGCGAGAGGCAGACGGATTGCTTTGTCGCCTGACGCTTATCGCATCGACCCTGTGGCCGATAGGTGCCAATGGCCGAAGAGCAGATGGTGGCGGAATGGCCCCCGACAGCCCCGCGGGCAGAGCAGCAGAATATATCGAAACCGGCATGGGAGAGCGATGTCGTAGTGCACCAGAGCCCGGACCGCCGAAGTCAAGGCCGTACACTCATTCGGTCATTGCGTCCCCTCGTGCTCGCCTGGTCTGCAACCCTGACGTTGTGGACAGTTCTGTTGATCCAACCAGTTCCAATCGATGGACTGCTCATTGACTCGGCATCGGCTGGCATCGTTCCCTGGTACCGGGGCTTGGTGTCCAGCATCGGGATCTTGCTGTGGGCGGTGACAGTTTGTGGCTGTGCCGCGACGGCCTTTGTGTCCTTTCACGGTGAGCGTCATGCAGCAACCAGGGCTTTCCGTGGAGCAGCAATATTCTTCGGATTTCTCCTTCTCGACGATCTCTTCTTGTTGCACTCAAGTGTGCTCCCCAACCTGGTACCCGTGTCGAAACAAGCGGTCCTGCTCTTCGAGGCCTTGCTTGGTCTGTTGTGGCTCGTTCCCGCCTGGCCAGAGATCCGCCGAACACGGTGGGAGATATTGATCATGGCGGCCCTCGCCTTGGGCTCATCAATTGGGCTTGACCTGATCTTTGATCAGGGCAACCTAGGAACAACCGGGCTGGTGTTCGAGGACGGCACCAAATTTCTGGGTGGCGTGGCCCTGGCTACCTGGGCCACCGTCACCGCTGGTGACGTCATTCGTTCGGTTGTCCGCAACTAGTCGGTAAAGAACCCGCCGTCGGGGTGTAGAATGGTCCCGGTCATGTAGCTGGACTGGTCGCTGACCAGAAACAAGGCTGCGTTGGCGATATCCACCGGCTGCCCCTTGTGGCCAAGCGGGATGGACTGTAGTAGCTCGTCCTTGACGTCTTCGATCTCGTCGAGCATGGCAGTCATGTTGGTGTTGATAAAGCCAGGTCCGATGGAGTTGACCCGTATTTTGGCTGAGGCGAGCTCCCGAGCTGCCTTCTTGGTCAACATCCAGACTCCGGCCTTCGATGCGGTGTATGCGGTTGGCCCTGCGTCGGGATTCTTGGCCGCAATCGAGGCGATAGTGACGATCCGGCCCGGCGTTCCCGCTTCGATCATTGGGCGGGCACAGGCCTGCATCGCCAGGAATGTGCCAGTGAGGTTCACCTCGATGACCCGTCGCCAGTCCTCCAACTCGATATCACAGAACAGCATGGCAGGCTGTTCCACATACGCAAGTCGACGCATGGCGAACTTCATGTCAACCTCAAGATCTCCGCTTGCGTAGTTGCTGTGACTAATTCCGGCCGCAGTTACCAGAATGTCAAGCCGTCCAAATTCGCTGAGTGCCGCTTGGGCCATCGCCTCATTGTCAGCCTTGTTCGACGCGTCAAGGTGAACAAATATGGCCCGAGGGCCACGTTCGGTCACCTCGTCGACCACCATGCTTCCTCGGTCCGCCTGGACGTCGGCCACGACAATATGGCAACCTTCGCTGGCGAAGCGTAAAGCGGTGGCCCGGCCAATTCCGTTTGCCCCTCCGGTAATTACGGCCACTTGATTCTGAAGCTGCATCATCGATTCCTAGCAGGCAATCGGCGTCAACTCAAAGTTGGATTGGGTTGGTGCCCAGCTTTAGCAGGTTGGTGCTGGTGGTTCTGGAGAGACGACCATGGCACTTACGATCGGGCGAATCTGGTCCGAGGTGTTGGCGATTGGAGCATCGCTTCCAACCACGGCTAGCAATCTTCCTTGAACGTCAAGCACAGCGCTTCCCGATGGCAGATCACCCCCTCCCGGAGTTGAGAGTTCGATTGCGGTGGGTAAGCCATCGGGTCCATAGTGGAGGTCAACGACTTCAGCTTCAATCGATTGGGCTTGTACGGGGCTCGAGTCCGGGCCCCGGGGGTTCGCCGCGAGCAAGACCCGCACCGAATCTCCGTCTGAGAGCGTGGTTGTTGTAGTCCAGATGAAGTGGACAAAGGCGTCGGAATCTGCTCGCAGAATGGCCAGGTCGTTCAAGCGGTCGATACCAATCAGACGGGCGGTAACTTGCTGGCCATCTTTGTCCGTAACCAACAGGGTTCCCGCCTGGCCGATTTCGTTGGCGGGGACGATGAGAGTTCTGGTTCCAACCGCAAGGCCGTTGCTTTGAATAGTTGGGTCACATGCTGGTGCTGTCACGCGGAGAACACTGCGTATCCCAACTTCGGTCGTTGCAGCCGGATCATCGATGAAGGCGAGGCCCGATTCGGGCACGGCACTCCAGCCAGCGTAAGTGCCGACCGAGGCGAGCGCGATCGCGAGAACAGCCGAGATGATGGTGGCCAGGCGATGAAACGGAAGCGGCCCGATCTTGATTTTGGCGTTGATGAAGGCCGACTGGGCGATGATGTCACGCTGGGAGGGGATCCGTTCGACCGGGATCGTCGGGCTGGTTGGGGGCGCGCCACACGATGCACACGTCGAGTCGGTGTCAGCCCGAAGGCCATTGCAGTTGTGGCAGTTGATCATTCCGTGCGGCGAAACTTCAGAGCCGTCCGTCGCTTCTCAGGACATTTCGGCCATTGGTAATTTTCTTGTGTCGTAGAACCATCGGCTGTTTGCACCCCTTCTTGATGGCCTAGGCTTGGTTGGTGGTCACCCGTCCGCCGGCAGGCTCGATTCCCGACGAACCGGGTTCCTATCAGTTCAAAGATGATTCTGGGCGCGTTATCTACGTTGGCAAGGCGAAATCACTGCGATCGCGGCTGTCCAACTACTTTCAGACGCAGACCAACATGCACCCCCGGACTGCTCAGATGGTCAATACGGCTAAGACGGTCGAGTGGATTCAGGTCCGCAACGACGTCGAAGCACTGATGCTGGAATACAATCTGATCAAGCGCCACCGCCCTCGCTTCAATGTTCGCCTTATTGACGACAAGAGCTACCCCTATCTGGCAGTAACGGTTAGTGACGACTGGCCACGGCCGCGAGTGATGCGGGGCAAGAAGCGGAAGGGAACTCGCTACTTCGGGCCCTACGGTCATGCATACGCCATTCGTGAGACGTTGGATCATCTTCTTCGGACCTTTCCGGTGCGGACCTGCACCGATGCCAAGTTCCGGCGACACAACAAGTTGGGGAAACCTTGCCTGTTGTTCCACATTGAGAAGTGTTCGGGACCATGCGTGGGGGAGGTAGCCAAGGACGACTATGACGGGATGGTTCGCGAGCTTTGTCAGTTTCTTGAAGGCGACACCGAACCGGTTCTGGTCAAGCTCGAAGCTGAAATGCGTTCTGCTGCTCAAGACTTGGAGTTTGAACACGCCGCCCGATTGCGGGATCGGCTTGGCACGGTACGAAAGGCGGTAGAGCGCCAGCAGATGGTGGCGGAGCGCAACGAGGACATTGATGTGATTGGTATCGCTGAAGACGACCTTGAGGCGGCGGTTTTTGTCTTCCTGGTTCGCAAGGGCCGAGTATTGGGACGGAGATCTTTCGTACTGGACAAGGTGGAGGACCTGAACAGCAACGAGTTAACCGACCGGGTATTGGAGGGGATCTATGATGAGGAACCTGCAATGGGTATGCCAAAAACCGTGTTGGTGCAAAACCAGTCATCGGATCCCGGCCTGTACGAAGAGTGGCTGAGTGATCTACGTGGTTCTCAGGTGGCGATACGAGTGCCCCAGCGCGGCCAGAAGCGTGAGTTGTTGGCCACCGTGGTGAAAAACGCCGAGGAAGAGTTCGCCCGGCATCGCATGAAGCGCGCCAGTGACCACAACAGCCGCGCCCGGGCTCTAAATGAGCTTCAAGAGGTACTAGGGCTATCGGAGCCACCGTTGCGTATTGAGTGCTATGACATGAGCCACCTGTCAGGAACCAACTATGTGGGCTCGATGGTGGTGGTCGAAGACGGCCTGGCGGCCAAGCGGGAATACCGTCGCTTCAAGATTAAGACGGTGGAGCAGAATGATGACTACGCCGCTATGGAAGAAGTTCTTACCCGGCGATTGAAGAACTACCTGGCTGACCGAGAAAAACCAGTGGCCGAACGAGGCAAGTTCCAGTATCCGCCCCAACTCTTGGTGGTTGATGGGGGTAAGGGCCAACTTTCCTCGGCCGTGAGGGTGTTGGAGGACCTTGGTCTCTTTGATGAGATCCCGGTGTGTTCATTGGCCAAGCGGCTCGAGGAGGTCTATTTGCCTTATCACTCTGAGCCGATTCGGATTCCCCGGCAGTCCGAGGCTCTCTATCTTCTTCAGCGACTGCGGGATGAGAGCCATCGATTTGCCATTTCTTATCATCGTCAGCTTCGAGCCAAGGAAATGACCAAGTCGGTCCTTGATGACATTTCCGGACTTGGACCGGTAAGGAAGAAGCGACTGCTCAAGGAATTGGGCGGGGTGACCAAGGTGAAACGGGCCGACTTGGAGGAACTCCAGGCACTGAGCTGGCTCCCCGAGGCTGTTGCTCTCGCTATTTATGAGAAAATCCACGGCGCGGTCGGGCAGCCGAGTCGGCAGCATTGAGATGGCGGTACCGTCCCGGAGATGGTGAACAATACGGGGGCATGGGACGCTGAAACGGCGCGTTGGTGGCAGCGAGAGTTCACCGACGGCGTCGACCCCGAGTACACCGAGCAGATCATTCCCCTGATTGCCGAGGAGCTTGCTGGCCGCAACATTGTTGTCGATATCGGTAGCGGAGAGGGCCAAATATCCCGAGTTCTCGAGGCGGCCGGAGCCACCGTCATCGGAGTCGACCCCGTTGTTGCCCAGGTAGCTGAAGCTGTCAGTCGTGGGGGAGGGCCGCGCTATGTCCTGGGTCCTGCCGATGCCTTGCCGCTGGCGGACTCCTCGGCCGACGGTGTCGTGGCTTGTTTGGTGTTTGAGCACATCGATGCCGTCGACGCAGCCATTGCCGAGGTGGCTCGAGTCCTTAAGCCTGGTGGGATTTTTCTCCTTCTTTTGAATCATCCACTTCTCCAAACGCCAGGTAGTGGATGGATTGATGATCAGATTATTGATCCGCCTGAGCGGTACTGGCGGGTTGGTCCCTACCTCATTGAGGCCGCCACTATCGAGGAGGTACAAAAGGACGTCTTTATCCGCTTCCTTCATCGTCCACTCTCCCGCTATGTCAACACGCTGGCCGACCACGGGTTGCTGATCGCAAGGATGTTTGAACCAGCGCCACCTCCCGGATTTCTTGACCAAGCGGTCGAATATGTGGAGGCGGCGACGGTGCCCCGACTCATGGCGCTCCGTCTAGTTCGGATGTGAGAAACTTATGGAAGCCCTCGTCGTGGAGCGGTGTTGACCAGACCAAGTCGAGGTGGTCATAAACGAGAATGGGGAGTACATGAAAGAACTAGGACGATGCAAATAACCGTTGTGGCCGGAATGTCCGGGGCCGGCCGGTCGGTGGCCGCTGGGGCGCTGGAGGACCACGGCTGGTTCGTGATTGACAATCTGCCCGCTGCGCTGGTTCCCAAGGTGGCCGAGTTAGCAACATCGGCCTCGGGAGGCTTCGACCGGGTTGGTCTGGTGATGGCGGGATACGACGCCGAGATGGCCAACCAGGTTGAGGCCCTGCGAGACCAGCTCTCTAACCTGACAGTTCTGTTCCTTGAGGCCTCAGACGAGGTTCTTATTCGTCGCTATGAAAGCACCAAGCGACGTCACCCGCTTGACAATGGCATGGGGGTGGCCTCGGCGATTCTCCAGGAACGTGAACGACTGATGCCTGCTCGTGCTGCGGCCGATCTTGTCATTGACACCAGCGATTTGAATCCGCACCGTCTGCGAGAGCGGTTGGTCGCACATTTCGGAAATGCCGAGGATGTTGGTGCCATGAGAATTACGGTTTCCTCCTTCGGTTTTAAGCATGGGATACCGCTTGATGTGGACATGGTGATGGATTGTCGGTTCCTCCCGAACCCTCATTGGGAGCCAGACCTTCGCCCGTTCTCCGGTAAAGATCCCGAGATCCAGAAGTTTGTGCTGGAACGCCAAGACACCGAGGTTTTCCTCGACCGGCTCGATGCCTTGCTCGATGGCCTCCTCCCGGCCTATACCGAAGAAGGAAAGTCCTATCTGGGATTGGCCTTTGGTTGTACTGGCGGAAGGCACCGTTCGGTAGCGGTAGCCGAAGAAGTGGCTAGGAGACTTAAAGACAAGGGTTGGCAGCCACGAGTGAGTCATCGAGACATTGACCGCTAACTCCAAAGACGGACCTCGGGTTGTCGCCATTGGTGGAGGCCATGGTTTGGCCACGGTGCTTAAGGCGGCCAAGACCTACGCTGGTGACATCGTCGGAATAGTGTCTGTGGCCGATGATGGTGGTTCATCGGGACGTCTTCGTCACGAACTTGGTCTACCTGCCCCGGGAGATTTGCGCCGCTGTCTATCAGCGCTCGCCTCCGACGACAGCCTGCTCGCTCGCTCGCTTGAGCATCGATTTGATCGGGGTGCCCTTGAAGGTCACCCGATTGGTAATCTACTCATTGCCGGCTTGGCCAGCGCCAGCGGCAACTTTCAGGGAGCAATTGAAGAAGTGGCGCGCCTCATCGGCGCCTCAGGTCGGCTAGTTCCCGCTACCACGGGTTCGGTCAGCCTTGTGGCCGATTCCGATGTCGGCCCCTTAGTGGGGCAGGTCACCATCGAGCGAGCGACTGGCATTCGAAATCTCCGATTTGATGTCGAAGAGCCAGAGGCGCCTGGCGCTGCTGTTGAGGCGGTATTGGCCGCTGATCAAGTCGTCATCGGACCGGGATCGCTCTTTACCAGCGTGCTGGCTGTAGCCGTTGTTCCCTTGATCCGGGAGGCCTTAGGTGCGACGTCGGCTCAGCGAGTCTATGTGGCCAATGTGGCGACCGATAAAGGTGATGTTCGCGGCTTTTTTCTGCCCGAACACGTCGAAGCGCTTCATGATCATGGGATCGAAGCCGATGCCATCATCGCCTGCCCAGCGGTACATCACGTCTCCCATCTTGCCTCGATCGCCCCGCGCATAGAGTTAAAGTTGGCCGACGTGTCGGCTGCTGACGGATGGGGCCACGACCCGGTTCGTCTCGGAGCCGCACTACTGGAGTTGTACGACTCTCAGAAATAGGTCGATGGGATCTCTCGCCTGAAGCGTGGCCACGGCTATCGTTGCTTGCTCGCGCAGCAACCTGGAAGGCAAATTAACCATGACCATTCGCGTCGGAATCAATGGCTTTGGCCGCATCGGCCGCAACTTCTTTCGAGCAGCCAAGAAGACCGGAGCCGATATTGACTTCGTAGCCGTCAACGATCTCGGGTCGCTCGAGACGATGGCTCATCTGCTCAAGTACGACTCTGTACTCGGAATTTTGCCCAACGAGATCGAGGCGGTAGAAGGTGGCCTCTCCGTTGATGGTGATGTGTTGAAGGTTCTGAGCGAGCGCAGTCCCGCCGATCTGCCCTGGGGTGAGCTCGGTGTAGATGTTGTGATCGAATCGACTGGAGTGTTCAACACCCGGGAGAAGGCCGCCGGACACCTTGCTGGCGGGGCGCCCTTTGTTATTGTCTCTGCTCCCTGCGGCGAGGCCGACAACACCTTTGTTGTTGGTGTCAACGAAGACACATTCAATCCCGCAAAGGACAAGGTTGTCTCCAATGCCTCTTGTACCACCAACTGCTTTGTACCAATGGTTCAGGTACTCGACGAAGTTTTCGGGGTCAAGCAGGGGCTCATGACCACCATTCACGCCTATACCGGCGATCAGGCTCTAGTCGATGGCCCTCACAAGGACTTGCGGAGGGCTCGCGCTGCGGCCATCAACATCATTCCAACATCTACCGGTGCTGCGCGGGCTACTGGCCTGGTGTTACAAAGTATGCAGGGCAAGCTGGATGGGACCTCCTTGCGGGTCCCTGTTCCCACCGGTTCCTTGACCGACTTCACCGCCGTGGTTGAGGGCGAGCCCTCCGTTGATGAAGTCAATACAGCCTTCGCTGCCGCCGCCTCTGAGGGACGACTCGCTGGTGTTTTGGACTACACCGAAGCTCCGATCGTGAGTTCGGACATTGTGACATCTCCGGCATCGTGCACCCTCGATGGAGGGATGACCATGACCCAGGGTTCTCTGGTGAAGATCTTTGGCTGGTACGACAATGAGTGGGGTTACTCCAATCGCCTTGTCGATTTGGCTCAGATTGTTGGCGCAGCCAACTCCTAAGTTTTCTCAACCTTCTAATGCTCTCAATCGAGAACGCGAGGTAGCAATACGATGGCCATCTTTGGCGTCCCGGAACTGGAGGATCTTGGCGACATCGACGGAAAGTCGATATTGGTCAGGGTCGATTTTAATGTGCCGATGTCAGGTGGTGAGATTGCCGACGACTTGCGAATGCGAGCCGCCCTTCCGACCCTTTCGTGGTTGCAGAACCGGGGGGCCAAGGTAACGGCGTGTTCCCACCTGGGGAGGCCGAAGGGACATCGGGCCCCCGAGTTTTCGATGGAGCCGCTTAGAACCCATTTAGCCGATCTTGCCCCGGGGGTTGAACTGCTGGAGAATCTTCGCTTCAACCCAGGGGAGACCGCCAACGATGAGTCCTTTGTGGAGGAGTTGGTGAGGGGTCACGATTGTTATGTGAATGACGCGTTTGGGGCATCTCACCGATCTCATGCCTCCATTGTTGGTCCTCCCAAATACCTTCCTTCTGCCGCCGGACTACTTTTGGCCAAGGAGGTCGGTGTTCTGTTGAGTGTCCGAAATGAGCCTCGCAGACCATTTGTTGCCATCATGGGTGGAGCGAAGATCTCCGACAAGTTGGCGGTGATCGAATCGCTTCTTGACCATGTTGACACGATCATTGTTGGGGGTGGCATGGCTTTTACGTTCCTTCGAGCCAAGGGTCACAACATTGGTGACTCCTTGTTGGAACCAGAGATGGTGGACACGTGTGGGCGGCTACTAGAAAGCGGCAAAATTCAACTTCCTCAAGATCTCACTGCGCTGAGCGCTGGTGGCAAGTTGTTCGAACCCGAGGCCGGGGGAGAAATTCGCCAAGCTGGAGTCGAGTTGGCATCGGGGTGGATGGGAGTCGATATTGGCCCCTACTCAGCCTCCCTGTTCACTGACATTATCCTTGATGCCGGGACCGTTCTTTGGAACGGCCCCATGGGTGTGTTTGAGGATCAGCGGTTCGAAGCGGGCACGCGCAGCATCGCGGAGGCCATGGCCGAGACGAAGGCCTTCACGGTTGTCGGCGGAGGAGATTCTGCCGCCGCAGCCAAACAATTTGGCGTTGATAGTGAGATCAGCCATGTGTCAACCGGAGGTGGGGCCTCGCTAGAACTGATTGAAAAAGGCGACCTGCCGGGCCTGGCGGCGCTTCGAGACTCGACCAAGTGACTGATCCAGACATCAACCTTCATCCTCAACCCAACCATCGCGTATCGAACTTTAGGAGAGATCATGGCTGATCGGAAGCCGATTATTAGTGGTAACTGGAAGATGCATCTCAACCATTTTGAGGCGCTCAAACTTGTTCAGGAACTCAGCTATCTCGTCACCGAAGACGACATTGACGCGGTTGACGTTTCCTTGCATCCTCCCTTTACCGATATTCGTACGGTTCAGACCGTGCTTGAAGCCGATCGGTTGCCGTTTCACCTGGGTGCACAGCACTGCCATTTCGAAGCCAACGGTGCCTTTACTGGAGAGATTGCGCCCTCCATGTTGGCCAAACTGAACGTCAGCTATGTCATCGTTGGTCACTCCGAACGGCGCGAAGTTTTTGGTGAGGCTGACGACATGGTCAATAAGAAGGTCCTGGCCATTCTGGGTTCCAACATGGTGCCCATTTTGTGTTGCGGGGAGACCCTGGCGGAACGAGATGCTAACCAAGCAGTGTCGAAGATCGACGGCCAGGTTCGGGCCGGATTGACGGGGGTGACCGCTGAGCAGGCAGCCGATATGGTCATTGCCTATGAACCGATCTGGGCTATCGGGACGGGCAGAACCGCTTCGGCCGATGATGCACAGAACATGTGCGCCTCGGTCCGGGCAACCGTTGCTGATGTTTTTGGGGCCGAAGTGGCCGACAGCGTCCGCATCCAATACGGAGGATCGGTCAAGCCGGTTAACGCCAAGGAGTTGATGATTCAGCCCGACATCGATGGGGCGTTGGTCGGGGGTGCATCCCTCGACGCCGACTCCTTTGCCAGAATCGTGCAGTACCGCCTCGCAGACTAGGCCTGCATCTCGCTTACAGTTCTGTCAAGAGTGCTGGGTGGCCTTCACCGCTGCTGCGAATCCGTGGTTGCTCGCCTACGGAGCGTGGATACATGACGATCTATCGCAAACATCTGCCTCTCTTGTTACGAATGTGTGACCCAACAAACGAAAAGTCAGGGCTTGATGCCGCGCGCCGAGCCGTTGGCGGGTTAGCCTCTGGCCCTGTTCATGTAACATCCCGCTATCAAATGATGGTGAGATGGGACATACGTTTCAATATCTCAGGAGAGAGAGAGTTTCTTGTGACTAGGGAGAGCAAATTTGTCAGGCTGCTTGGCCTGCTGTTTGCCTTTACGCTTGTTGCCGCCGCGTGCGGTAGCGATAGTGAAGGTGCAGCAGACGACGCCGCCACGACTGACGAGACCACGGCGACCACCGCGGCTGAGACCACAACGACGGCGCCACCAGCGCCCGAAGAGGTCTCTGACGTTGGCGGAACGCTGGTTTGGGCGCATGAGCAGGAACCACCTGACATGCACCTGGACGATCCAAACAACAACCTGTCGATTACTTCATGGATTCGAAGCGCCCTGATCGAGGGCCTGTATGGAATCTCAGGAGCCACGGAGTACTACCCCGAACTGCTTGATGGCGAAGCCTCCATTGAGCAGGCCGATGACGGGTCCGTGACCATTAACTACAAGCTTCGCGATGGCCTGATGTGGTCCGACGGTACGCCGTTAACGACCGCCGACGTGCTTTACACCTACGACATCATCACTGAGGGTTGCCCGGTAGAGGATGACGGGTCGCTCGAAGATGGAAACGGCGAGGGTTGTGTGTACCTCACGGGCGGTCATGAGGGCGTCGAGTTGATCACTAGCCTC
>JAJRXF010000158.1 GCA_024276425.1 Actinomycetes bacterium
CGAGGCCTCGGTCTCCTGCCAAACCTCCTGGGCCACCAAGGGCATCCAGTAGAAGGTCCCCTCAGGCTCCTCGGCAATCAGGGTGATGTCGCCAGCGACTTTCATCTCAAACCGGTCACCGGTTTGAACTACCTCTCCCGTGGGAAATCCCGCCATGGTCGGCGACCGTGACCCGTCACCACCAGCAATGCGAAAATACGATTGCCAGAGGCCCAGCGGCAAAAATACCGCCGTCATCTCCTGTAGAGCGGGATCAACGAATGCAATCATGCCGCCAGCGAGACGCTGATCGACCGAGAGTTGCTGCCAATAGGCCAAGCCCCTGCGAGTCACCGGCTCATCAACGCAGTACCCCTCCGGAAGCTGCTCCTCCAAGTTGACCATGACCAAGGCGGCGAGATCCATCTCCTCGGTCGGGGCTTCTTCGTGTAGGTGTCCGGTACCGGAGCAAACCTCGTCTTGTGGGGTGCCACCCGTTGCCGGATCTGCTGGCTCGGTCGAGGTTGTTTCCGGTGCCGCTGGAATCGTGGTCGAGCTCGCTTCGACTGCTACGGAATCCTCCACCTCCTCGGTTCGGCCAGGTCGAGCCCAGAGCCCGATAGCACCGAGGAGAATTAGGCCAAGGAGTACCACGCCAAAGGCCGGCACTTTTGGACCCCTCGGGCCCAGGGAGGACGTCGTCTCAAACTGGGGAGGGAATTCGACCGCTTGAGTGGATGAGTTCTGGTTGTGTTCTCGTTCCAGTGTCAGCATCTGGTCGGCCAAGATCAGAAGGTCTGGGTGAAGTCTCCCCGTGTTGGCTCTCCGATAGGCGTCATAACGAACACCGAGGCTCTGAGCCGCTTTGGATCCGCGCTCCTTTAGTGAACGGTAACGAAGTTCGGATCTCCCAAGCAATATGTCAAGCCGGGCCCGAGCCTCCTGGTCTTCTACCCGCTCAATAGCGGCATCGACCAGGGGTTTAAGATGCAGAAACCAAATGGGTTTCTTGCTCAGATCCACCAGTACGGTTCGAGTTTGTTTGAAGACAAGTGTGGACGAGAGGGGTGGAGGACTGGGAAAGAGCGACGCTTGGGGCTTTCGTCAACAACGACCGTAATTCTGTCGCCAGTTCCTCGATCGACTCTGTCGCCGCCACTTCTTGCCCCCAGCTTGTCGCCAATTGCGTGGTGACCTTAGCTTGAGGGCTCCAACAATAAAAGCCAAAACCCACACTCAAGATTGCCCTTGGACAATCCGATAGAGAAGAGTGATCAGTCGTCTGGGCGCGGCACTTCGCTTTCCTCTCCCTGGCGAAGAGCCAGAACGTAGGACGACAAAGGATCGGCCCCTCCACTCACTTGAGCAGAGGGGCCGAAACTTTTGCGGCGAGGGGACTTCGGAGCGAACTGGCCCTAGCGAACCATGCTGCCGATGCCCTGGTCGTGGACCCCTCGTTCGATCGGAAGGAATCCAGCGGTTGGCCGACCGATGTAGTAGCCCTGGAAAAGCTCAACACCAAGGGACACCAGATAGTCGAACTCTCGTTGAGATTCGACCTGTTCGGCCAGAGCAAGGCAACCGAGCTTCTGACAAAGCTTGACCATCGACATAATGGTTTTTGACCGAGCGCGAGACTGATAAATCCCGCGAACCAAGGACATATCGAATTTGACGATGTCTGGCTTCAACAAGCCAAAGACCTGTAGCCCGGTTGGCCCACCGGCCAAATCGTCTAGGCCAAGCCGGTAACCAAGCGCCCGTAGTGTCCTTGTCGTTTCGTCAAGGTCTTCCATATGGTCTAACACCGACAGAGGCGTGTGTTCGGAGATCTCCAACACCACGCTCTCCGCATAACGAACCAAGGGCTCACGACCCATCAATAGCAATGGATCCTCCAGCGAGGTCGTGAGGTGGTTGACAAATATCGTCATACTTGAGTCAAGTCGGGCAGCCGCCAGATCCTTGGCAACCAGAGATCGGACTGTGCGATCAAAGTCAATATGGCGCCCAGCCCGAATCACCGCTGAAATCAACAGTGCTGGGTTCGACAGGCTTGGGTGGTTCACCCGGACAAGGGCCTCATAGCCAAAGGTCCCACACGTCCTGTCTCCCCACCTTGCCTGCCCATCCGGACAGACCTTTAAAACCGGCTGGTAGATCATGTGGCAAGATTCAAGCGCCCGATTGATTTCGGTATTGAGGGCCCGATCCATCAGATCATCAGAGCGGGTGACCCGTTCGACGGTGAGTAGGGTCTCTTCTCGTCGTGCTCGCATCGCATCCAGAATGGTGTTGTCAATATCGCGAGCACCATAGGGCTTGAAGAGGAAACGGAAGAGGGCCACCTTGGTGATGGCCTGAGCGGTGGTCGCCATCGAGGCCTCGGTCGTGAGCAGAACTCGTTTGGTCTCTGGCGCGATTGTTCGAGCCACCGCCAGCAAGGCCACCCCAGACATGCCCTTCGGACGACAATCACTCACCAGAACAGCTATGTCTTGTCTCCGAAGGATGCTTAGTCCCTCCCGAGCAGACCGCACGACAACAGCGTCATAAGGCTTGTGTCGCAACGCAATCTGCAGTTCTCGTCCAAAACGTTCGTCTTCGTGAACAATCAGAACCGTCGGTTTCATGTCGGGCTGACCCTTCAACTCACGATCACAGAGTGCGTTCCACTCATTTGGCTTGTTTGACGGCAAACCCAGGATCGGCGAATAGGGGGCAGTAATGAGGACCGCATTTAGAAGAAATAGGCCTAGCGGCAACCGACCTATTCAAGAAATCTAGAGAGGCTACTTATCGATCTCTTCCCCATAGCCATATCCATATCGCCCGTAACGTCCGTCTTCTTTGGTATTGAGAAGGATGACGCCAAGAACGGTGCCTCCTACCTTGGTGATGGACTCCACCGAACGAACAACCTGTTCCCTCGTTGTTTGACCGACCGAGGCCACCAACACAACGGCGTCCACCGAGCGAGAGATGATGGCAGCGTCGGCCACAGGCAAAACCGGTGGACCGTCCACGATCACCAGGTCCGATAGGGTCTCGAGCTTCCTCAACGCGGTGTCGTAGCCGGGGGAGGCGACAAACTCGGCCGGGTTCGGCGGGATTGTTCCACTGGTAAGCAAAGCGACCGAGTCCATACCATCTGGTCGATGCACGAGGTCGAAAATCGGTAGACCATCGACCAGATGATCTGAGAAACCCGGAGAGCGGAGTTCGCCAAAGACCTTATGAAGACGCGGTCGCCGAAGGTCCCCATCGAGCAACACAACATGGCGCCCAACAACCGACATGGAATAGGCCAAATTGGTGGCCGTTGTCGTCTTCCCTTCCCGTTCATTTGGACTAGCTATGAGAATTGAGCGAATGTCTTTGCCAACCGAAGCAAACACCAAAGCAGTCGAGATGCGTTGATACCCGTCGGCCAAGGCCGATGACGGTTCGTCCCGACTGATCAAGCTCAACTCCCGATCCCGGTAGCTTCTTGGCAGTTTTGGCAGTGCCCCAAGAACGGTGATTCCGGTTCGAGCATGGAACGATTCAGCGTCCTTGATCGAGCGGTCCAAGGATTCAGCCAAGAGGGCCAAGGCGACGCCAACGAGCGTTCCGGCCACAATACCGAGAAGGATCGATCGAGACAGAGGTGCCCCCGACTCAGACAGCGGGGGTTCGGCCGCTTGCAGAATGCTGGCCGTGCCAACCGATGCCACCTGAGCACTCAACTCCAGACGTCCAATGTTGTTGACGTTGGCCTGGATTTGTGAGTCGATCAGCAACAACTCGGGTTCGAGATCGGCCTCAAGCTGATCGATTTCGGCCTGAAGTGCCGCCTGGCGAACCGGGTCGGTCGCTCGAGTGAGGCGGCCCCGGAGGGGGTCGAGTGGAGCCAGAAGTTCCTGACGTTGCACCCGCAAACTGGACAGGGACGTCTCAAGCTGGGATTTGGTGGCGGCGATGCTTTCGGCTGCGCTGGCCTGCTTGGTTTGCACATAGGCCTTCGCCCATCCATTGGCCCACTCAGCCGCATCATCGGCAGTGCCAGCCGTGGAAGTGAACTCCAGGACGTCCGCGCTTGACAAACCTGTAACCCGTACCGCTCCGTCCTTTGGAACAAACCCAAGAATCTCCTCGACCCGCTGTTCGGTCTTGTTGCCTAAGGCCAAGCTGATCTCGTTCTCCATCCGCCGGGACAAGATCGCCGTGTTGCCACCCGAACCACCAAGGGCATCTTGAGCAGCCGAATTGGCAATAAGCACCGACGCGGTAGAAGTGTACTGGGGCGCGGCTCGGGAGCCAAGAAAGACCGCGGCACCCGCCAAGGCCAGGACCGGCAGAACAACCCACACCCACCGGCGACGCAAAATCGCGACATAGTCTTCAAGCGAGAGTTCGCCCACCTCATCCTCGTTCACCCTTCGAGGGTAGCCAATCTGACCAGGGAAAAGGTGGGGTGGGAGAATCAACTCACGGTAGGAAGAATAACTCGTTGCATTTGCTGCCATAGACGAACGAGGTGTTCGCGCTCCGTCCCTAGGACCCCAACTGACACCCTGACCATCCATTGGCCATCAAGCATCGATGGGCTCACAAAAGCCAAGCCAGAGTCGTTGATGGCCTTGGCCCATCTCAGCGTGTGAGCATCGAGGTCTCGACCCTGAAGGGCCGTTCCGTCCACAACTGGGGTATGACTAACACAAACCGTTTGCAGCAGAACCGGGGCTAGAACCGCCCAGCCAGGCGTCGCAGCAACCTGCTCGGCGAACCAGCGGGCGTTGGCCAAATCTCGTCGTATCCTGGTGCGGATGGACTCGACACCATCAAGCCGCAAATGAAACCAAAGCTTTAGGGCCCGAAAGCGTCGACCGAGGGGAATACCCCAGTCTCGGTACTGAGTAACGGTCCCGTCCGCCGTTGAGCGCAGATAGCTTGGGTTGGTCGACATCACGGATTGCAATTGAGTTTCGTCTCGCACATAAAGCAGGGAACAATCGAGAATGGTTCCCATCCACTTGTGAGGATTCCAAGAGATTGAATCGGCTCCTTCAACCCCTTCCCAAAGGTGACGGCACTCCGGGACCAGCATCGCACTGCCAGCCATGGCCGCATCCACGTGGACCCAAACGCCTCGGACGGCCGCCACCTCAACAACAGCGCCAACCGGATCGATCGCCGTCGTCCCTGTAGTCCCCACGGCGGCAACCACAACAGCTGGGGTCTTACCGGCCGATAGATCAGCATCCATGCATTTGGCCAGATGGCCAGCGTCCATGGCGAAGGTCTCCGGGTCAGTGTCGACCATGACAATATTGTCCCAGCCATAACCGGCCAGCAGAGCAGCCTTGGCCACCGACGAATGAGCCTGAGTAGTGGAGTAGACAACCAGTGGCGACTTGACCCCTTGGAGTCCGCCGCCGTTCTGAGACAACCCTGAGGCGCGCTCCCTGGCGACCAGCATTGCGGTGAGACAACCGGTGGAGGCCGTATCGGTAATGGTGCCAACCCAATCCTCGCTCAACCCGACTAGCTGGCGCATCCAATCACATACCACCTCCTCAACTTCGGTCAATGCCGGTGCGCTTTCCCAAGAAATTCCGACACTGGACAAGCCGGACGAGGCCAAATCACCCAGGATGGATGAGAGTTCGGCGTTGGCCGGAAACCAACCGAAGTGCATGGGGTGCTGCATCTCGAACATGCCTGGCACAACAATGGACCGAAGGTCCTCCATCACGTGACCGAAGGAGTCAGTTCCGGCGGGTGGTGCCGAAGGAAGGGCCCCGGCCACCGCACCCGGAGCAACCTCGGATCGAACGGGACGCTGATCCACCGTGGACCGATGTTCGGCGATCCAATCGATCAGGGCATAACCAGCGGTACGAAATTCTTCTGGAGTCACCCTTAGAGACTAGCGATCTCACAAACTCGGTGATCCCGAGCGTATGGACCCCGCTCTAAGGTCGAGGGCAACCTCACTAAAGTCACCGGCATCCTCGGTGTTGAGCGCTTCTTCGAGCAAGCTAACCGGGTCAGATCCATCCGCCAGTCGGTGCCGCCACAAAATCCCGCTCCGATCAAGCAGTTCCATAACCCGAGCACCGGTTCGGTAGTAGCGGCCGACGCTGGCGAACTCTTGATAGTCGGCCTCATTGACCGTAGGCAACGCCAACCGTAGAGACCGACCATTCAGCGCGGCATACACGTTTTCGACATAGCGAGCCGACCCCTCGATCTGCTCGTGACCTCGCTCGAGGGCTATCAGATCCTCGCGCCGCTCGTGCCGCTTTGATCGCACTTCGATGAAGCTTCTGGCTAGGTCCTTGGCTCCGCTACCGGCGAATTGGGTAACGGCGGCCTCCAGGTACCACATCTCTCTGGTGGCCAACTCTGAATCGGATGGGTCTGGAACCCAGGGCACCGAGGGGTCATAACCGCGTGGGACTCTCCAGTTCATCTCAAACATCTGGTACTGATGGAAGGACTCATGGACCAGAAAGCGAACAAACTCCCACCGGCTGGCATGAGACTCATCAACGTCATAGGCCAACGCGAGGCACTCCTGTGAGCCAACAGGGCAAGCAAACTGTGCTGGCTCATTTTCGGTTACTCCGAAGCTACGGGCCAACTCCGAACCGAAACGGTAGACGGGCGGCAAACCGAGCTCGGCCGCAAGTGGCACAAGCTGAGCATCCGGGCCAAGCGAGTTTCGATCACGCACATTGAGTGCATATCCATATGCGGTAGCCGAATCGCCGTGCCGAACCAGCATGATTGGTTTTCGATCTGGGCGGAATCCGAGTCCCCAAATTTTGCTAGCAGATTTGCGAAACGTTCGCATCATCTCCGCTACTTGGGAAAACAGTTGCTGGTCGAGTCGATCCAGACCCACCCAATCGACGGGCGCGGGCCGCAGGCCATCATTGGCCGCACTCGCCGGTGACCTCGCGCTGCCTTGAGCCATTAGCAAACGTTTACCACACCAAGTCTGAGGAAACTCTGAGAGAACTCACAGATATAGTGGGACGCTTGCAGGTGTTAATCATCGAAGACGAGCCAGACATCGCGGGAGCAATACAGCGGGGCCTCGAGCGAGAGGGCTTCAGTACCGTGGTCGCCGCCAACGGTAACGACGGCTATTGGCACGCCACCGAAGGCAGCTACGCGCTCATTGTCCTGGACATCCTCCTTCCTGGAATCAACGGCTATCAACTCTGCCGGGCGGTTCGTGAAGCTGGTGTACAAACACCAATTCTGATGCTCACCGCTAAATCCGGTGAGTTCGACGAGGTCGAGGCCCTCGACCTCGGAGCGGACGATTTCTTGAGAAAGCCATTCTCATTCAATGTCCTGATCGCCCGCTGCAAGGCTCTTTTGCGACGCCAGCCTCAGGGCATCGCGCCCACGGTGTATGCCGGTATCGAACTCGACCTCAAGACTCGACGCTGCATCGTGAGTGGTGAAGACCTCCAACTCACACCGAGGGAGTCCCAAGTCTTGGCCTCACTCCTTATCGCCAAAGATGTCCCCATCACAAAACAAGATCTACTCAACGCGGTTTGGGGACTGGATTTTGAAGGTGACGCCAACGTTGTCGATGTATATATCCGCTACCTGCGAAAAAAGATCGGTAGCGAACGAATCAAAACCATCCCCAGAATTGGCTATATTCTGCAGGAATCAGCGGCAAACTAGGATGTGCGCGGTGCTTGAATGAATCACAGCGAGGACGCCTTCGAGGCGGAGCCTCCTCACCCACTCTCGGAGTTTGTAGCCCAACTAGCCAACATCCCTCACGAGCATATGGGTCCCATTCGGTATCCAAGTGATCCGGTTATCGAATCCGTTATAAACGAGATGCTCGACCGAATGGCCCTGCTCTTTCGTGAACGCCAAAGCTGGCTTCTGTCGATCTCGCATGATCTTCGAAGTCCAATCACCGCAATAATAGCAAACGCAGAGTTGGCGCTTCATGAGAAAGCCTCAGCCGACGACTTGACCAATGCCGCACATGTTGCTCATCGAAATGGCACACGATTAGCCGAATTAATGGATCGAATGCTTGAGGACGCGACCCAAATTGGGACCCATGGCTTGCCATCTCCCGAGATCCAATCGCATTCCCGCTGGCGTGCCCATTAGGACTATTTCGGTAAAACTCTTCCCCAAAAGTGGACACGCACAGAACTCTTTGCCAACATGACTCGCTGGACATCGTGTTTCACGGTGGACCGCCGTCAACAGGGGGTCCGGTTGTCGTAGATGGCCGGACCTCTTCGTTGGGATGGGAAAAGCAGTACCGATCCTGGCACACTGCTTGGCATGATGTTTGAGCGAGTAGGAGTCGTCGGTGCTGGCCTGATGGGGTCTGGTATTGCCGAGGTTGCAGCCAAGTCCGGAGCCACCGTGGTGGTAGCGGAAACTACCGAGGCTGCCGCCACCGCGGGCCGCGCCCGAATCGAGAAATCACTAGCTCGAGCGGTCAAGGCTGGCAAACTCGACCCTCGTGAGGAAGTGGCCACCCTTGACCGATTAACCTTCACTACCGACATGGCTCAAATGGCGGACCGCCAACTTGTGGTTGAAGCCATTGTCGAGAACGAAGCGGCCAAAACAAGCCTCTTCTCCTCCCTCGATGAGATTGTCGAGGATCCCAAGGCCATCCTGGCCTCCAACACCTCTTCCATTCCCATTATGAAACTGGCAATGGCCACCAAACGACCAGAAAAGGTCCTTGGAATCCACTTCTTCAACCCGGTACCAATTCTGCACCTGGTCGAATTGGTGACATCCCTACACACCTCTCCGGAAACCCGGGATGAGGCGACGGCCTTTGCTGGCGATCAGTTAGGAAAGCGGATCATCAACTCCAAGGATCGTGCCGGTTTCATCGTGAATGCCCTGCTGATCCCCTATATCTTGTCCGCTATCCGCATGTTTGAGTCCGGATTCGCCTCCAAGGAAGACATTGACCAGGGCATGGTCACCGGCTGCGCCCACCCCATGGGTCCGCTGGCCCTAGCCGATCTCATCGGGCTTGACACCACCAACGCTGTGGCCGAATCGCTCTACGCCGAGTTCAAGGAACAGCTCTACGCGCCGCCCCCGCTCCTGGCTCGCATGTGTGAGGCCGGACTGCTCGGCCGCAAAACCGGCCGCGGCTTCTACGACTACAGCTAGGGCAACACCAAAATCTAGGCAGCCCGTGGCTGTCGAACTTTCCTCTGACTAGACACCCGACTCTGAAAATTATTGGTGGCAAAGACGAAAAGACCTAGCCAAATGATGGCGAACCCAGCCCACCGGGTTGGGCTAGCGGTTTCCTTGAACAATACGACACCCAGCAAAAACTGAATGGTCGGCGCAATGTATTGCATCAGTCCAATCGCCCACAAGGGTATGACCTGAGCGGCCCGCGCAAAGAGCAAAAGGGGTACCGCTGTCGCCGCCCCGATCAGCCAACTAAACCATGGTGAGTTTTGCTCCCCAAGCGTGAAGGATCCACTCAGAGCGAGCCACAGGAGGAAAACGATGGCAATCGGGGCGATCCAAAGCATCTCAATAGCGAGGCCCTCAATGGGCCCACGCGGTGACCGCTTCTTAGCCACCCCGTAAGCGGCAAACGTTGTAGCCAGGACCAGCGAAATCCAGGGAAGCGACCCGGCCTCCACCGCAAGAACGACGACGCCAACAAAGGCGACCCCGATAGCAAACCATCGAACCGGGTTTAGTCTCTCCCCAAAAAACACCATGCCCAGGACAACGCTCAGCAGCGGATTGATGAAATAACCAAGGCTGGCCTCCACCACCCGTTCTGTGGCCATGGCATAGACGTAAACCAGCCAGTTCAGTCCCAGGAGAGCTCCCGGCAGAAGATGGGCTCGCAGCGATTGGCGGTCGGCCACCAACGCCCGAGGAGACTGTTGGCGCACCACCGCCAGAAAAACTAGCAAAATGACAAGCGTCTGCACGGCCCGCAGTGCTGTTAGATCCGCCGACGGAATCGACCCAACCTGTTTCCAAAACAGCGGGGCCAACCCCCAAAGGAGGTAGGCCCCGAGTGCAATTCCGTATCCGGATGCTTGGTTGGAAGCTGCCAACTAGCGGCGGGAGAAAATACGCAGGATGTACCAGAACATGGTCATCAATGAGCCGAACAAGGCAACGGCGGCACCCACATGGGCCCAAGTCGGATAGCGGCGAATGATGTTTTGGGTTTGGTACAAGATCGAAGCGCCCGACAGGCCGACCATGGCCACACTAAAGACAACACCAAGCTGAAATCCGAATATGACCCCGGCAACAATTAGCACCAGTGCGGCCATAAAGCCCCACATCACTAGAGGTCGCAGAAAACTGAGATCCCGACGGGTGACGAAGGCCACCACGCTCAGGCCGACAAAGCCGATACCGGTGACGACGGCGGCCGAGGCAACCGTGCCCGCCCCATTGTAGGAAAAGACTTGGTAGAGAAACGGAGCAAAGATCAAAGCCTGGGCGCCAGCGATCCCAAACAGTCCACCGTATTGGGCTGAGGGGTTGTCCAACTTGTTGACCGACTGGGCGGCGAACCAGTTTGCCACCATAAAGGCGCCAAGAATGGCCAGCCACGCCACTCCCCCGGTGCGGACCAGGAAGGAATGAATTGCTTCGGCCACCCCAGTCACAAACAAGATGGTTTCAAAGCCAACAAATGCCGCAACCGCCAACGCCAGGTGCTGATAGACCCGGACGAGAAATGCCGCACGATCCTCTTCGGTGGCGTTGATGACCGGGGTCATCACTGGGTTGTGTGGATAGGTCATTGGTACCTCCAAGAAGAAACGTTCATCCGGATGACAACGTCCGTGCCATCAGATGGGTTCCCCCAGTGTAGGCCCCAACGGGCCAGATACTTGGTTCGGTCAGACGAGGGGCATTGCATCGAAGTCTGACCTGGGGTGCGATCAGACAAAACTGATTCAACCTGTCATGATGGTGGGCACTCGCGGCAAAGGGAGTCCCTCATGCAGTTCACCAGCAGACCAGGTCGTTTTCTAACTCTAACCAGTGTAGCCACGGCACTTGTGCTTGTCGGCAGCGCATGCGCCACATCGACCGGCGGTGCTGACGGCAACACCGACACGACAGCCGAAGCCGGGGCGGCCGAAGTGGTGGCCGAATACCAGTCTCCCATTGGGGACTTCTTGGGGTACAGCAACGATTTCGGTAGTGACGAATCCCAGGCGAAACAGCGAGAACTTGAACGAGCAGCGGAGGAGAAAATTGCGGCCTGCATGCGGGCCGAAGGGTTCGAGTACACCCCGATCGACTACAGCCAGTTCGAAGAGTTCAGCTTGGAAGACGAGGAACTCCCGTGGGGGTCCAAGGCCTGGGTTGACAAGTACGGCTTTGGAATCTCCACCCAATGGTTCTCCCAGGATTCGGTCGGCCCCAACCTGGTCGGCCACAACTACCCCGAGTTTGGTCCAGACAGTTCTTCCGACCCAAACGAAGAGTACCTGAATACCCTCTCAGAAGGCGAGCAACAGGCCTATTACGCGGCCCTGTATGGCAACGATGACGGACCAGAGATCGACCCCGGCCTCAGCGACGAAGAGATGGATGCCCTTTTCGAGGAGTACTACAACGAAGACTACGTGCCGACCGGCTGTGCCAACACCGCCTGGGAAGACCAGTACAGCGAAGCCGACTTCGAGGCCTTCTACACCGAGTTTGGCGACATCCTTGACGATATGGAAGCCCGTTTCGAAGCCGACCCACGAGTAGCCGAAATCAAGGCTAAGACCGAGGCCTGCGTTACGGAGAAGGGTTTTACCTTCACCGACGAAAATGATGTCTACAACGACATCGAGCAGCGCATGGAGAATCTTCAAGTTGGGGGGAACTTCGCGGACCCCTTCAACGGAGTCGACCCCGACTCGCTAACCGAGGACGAAATCAACGCAATGCTCCAGGAAGCCAACCGGCTCAGCGACGAAGACAAAGCCCTCCTGGCCGAGGTCCAAGACTACGAACTCCGGCTCGCGGCCTCGGTGTTTGAATGTGGTGGATCGTTCTTTGGGGCCGAAAGCCCGGAACTAATGGAGATCCGGATCGAGCTAGAACAACAGTTCCTCGATGAAAATGCCGACGCCCTCAAGAAATATGAGGGCATCGGCGGATAGACCGAACTCGAACGGCGGCAACCAACATGAGAAACCTCTCATCTCCTCTCATGAGACTCTCATCTCCGGGCCCCACACTCCAACATGTTCGTCAGTGTGGCGAGCAATACCAGATGGAGATTGTCGTGCCCATGCCCCTCAACAGCGTCGCCTCAGGCCTCTTCGCCAGCATGATCCTCATCAGCAGTGCATGTTCGGGCTCGGCCCCGAATAGCGCCGACGGTGAGGCAACCCAAACCACCGAATTCAAATCTCCCCTGTTCGAGTTCCTCGGAATCGACCCCAACCTCACCAACGCAGACAACCAAGCCAAACAGGCCCAAATTGAGAGGGTGACTCAAGAGAAAATCGCAGCCTGCATGCGGGCTGAGGGCTTCGACTACACCCCAACCAGCAGCGGTCCAGTTCAAGCCTTCAGCCCAGGGGATGAGGACGGGTTGGAATGGGGAAGCAAAGCCTGGGCCGAGAAATACGGCTTTGGTGTATCCACCCAACTCTACGCTCAGGAGGATGTCGGCCCCGACCTTGTCGGCCACAACTTTGGTTCATTCTTCCCGAGCGACGGGACACAAAAGGATCCAAACGAGGCTTACGCCGAGTCCTTGCCGGAGGGAGATCAACTAGCCTACTACGCCGCCCTGTATGGCAACGCCACTGGCCCGGAGTTCGATCCGAGTCTGAGCGAGGAAGAAAATGCAACTCTTATGAACGAGTACTTGAGCCAAGACTACGAGCCAACGGGGTGTGCGGGTACGGCCTATGACCAAGCTGCTTCGGAACTCGATGGAGGTTTCGAAAAGTTCTACGAAGAATTTGGAGACCAACTTGAGGAGTTGGAGCAACGTTTCGAGGCCGACCCGCGAGTGGTGCAGGTGCGGGCCAAGATTGCGGCCTGTGTGGCAGACAAGGGCTACAACTACACCAACGAGGAGGCCGCCTATGAGGATCTCCAAGACCGGGTTAGCGATATTGCTGGTGGCATCGGGGGAGGCATTGTCATCGCCCAGGACCAGAACCTGACCGACGAAGAGTACGATGCGTCGGCCCTGGATCAGTTCAAACTCAAAGACAAAGACCGCGAGAAACTGAAGGCCGCCCAGGAATACGAGATTGGTCTGGCTCTTGCCGTCGTCGATTGCTCCGGAGGTAGCCTGTCCCCCGAAAACACTCCTGAACTCAACAACGTTCGGGTCGAGTTCGAGCAGGAATTCCTGGACACCAACCGGGACGCACTGTCTCAATTCAAGGGAGCAACCGGGTGAATCGACGCACAATCTTGGCCGTCGTGGCCGCTGTCGCCGTCATGTCGGCGGGACTGGGATGGATCGCAGGCCGACGAATCAAATCGCCAGCGGAGATCGCAGCCCAAACTGCCGCCCCGGACCCCTCACTCATTACCGTTCCAGTGGAACAGCGCTCACTATCATCCAACGTCGTCATTCGAGGCCAGGCCGAGTTTGATGATGCCACCGACATCGTCGTCTCCGGCTCCGCCACCGGTGCCTCAATCATCACCAGGATCACCAAGGAATCCGGACAAAAGCTGGAAGAGGGCGACGTCGTCGTCGAGGTAGCTGGAAGGCCCGTGATTGTGCTTGAGGGCCAACTGCCGATTTTCCGGTCGCTCACACCAACTCTGGAAGGACCAGACGTTCTCCAACTCGAAGAAGCCCTCGTGCGGCTCGGGTTCGACCCTGGCACCGTCGATAACGTGTACGACAACGCCACCGAACAAGCGGTAGCAGCCCTCTATCGCCAAGCCGGGTACTCACCAGATGAGCCAACTACCGAGGAGTTGGCCCAGGTTGAGGCCGCCCGTCAACGGGTCGAGGGGGCCAGGGCAGCGGTCCGTTCGGCCCAACAAGCAGTGAACAACTCCGGGGTTTCACAGTCGACCAAGCTCTCGCTCGACCAGGCCGTGCGCTCGGCCCAGAACGCCCTCGATGACGCGGTGGCCGAAGCCAACTCTGCTAAAGCCGACGCCGCATCGCAAGTGTCGGTGGCAACAAAAGCTCACGAGTCTGCCAAGACCGCCCTGGAACTGGCAACTCAACGACTCACCCAAGCCCAGTCTGGGACCCACCCCGACACTGGAGTTGCCCCGACCCAGGAGGAACTCAGCGCCCTTGAAGCCGACGTTAACACCGCCGCCGAGGCCGAAGCTCTCACAGCCAGCGACCTCAGCCAGGCCACTAGTGCCGAGGCCAACACCACTAAGGAGCAAGACCGGATCCTGGCAGACGCTAAGACCGACTTGGCGATCCAGGTGGCAAACCGCGATGAAACCTTGGCTCAGAGTGGAGCGGGCGATGCCAAAGCTCAACTGTCCGAGGCCCAAAAGTCGCTGTCCGAGGCCGAAAAAGACCTGGCAAAAGCCGATGCCGAAGTCGGGACCGAGTTCCCGGCAGCCGAACTGATATTTCTTCCTTCGCTCCCCAGGGAGATTCAGAGAGTCAGTGTAAAAACCGGAGACACCCCCCAAGGTCCGGTGATGCGAGTTACTGGCTCTGGAGTGGTGATCCGCTCCGCGGTCTCCTCCACCGACCGACCCCTCATCAAAGAAGGCGCAGCCGCCACCATGGCCAACGACGATCTTGGCATTTCAGTGGCTGCCACGGTCACCTTTGTTGCAACCTCACCCGGCGGACCAAACGCCTCCGCCGACCGGTATGCCGTACGACTTGAACCGGTTGAGCCGCTCCCCGAAGATGGCTACGACCAGAACTATCGGGTAACAATTCCCATCGAATCCACGAGTGGCGATGTCCTGGTTGTTCCCCTGGCTGCACTTTCAGCGGGCTCAGACGGAACCGCCCGAGTTGAGATCGAGACAAGTCCAGGCCAGACCGACATTATTAGAGTTACAACCGGTCTTAGCTCGGGTGGGTTCGTCGAGATTTCCTCCCTGGAAGGGCCGCTAGAGGCTGGGGATCGCGCCGTCGTCGGACGAGACTTCCCAACCTCAGGGGAAGGCGACTCTACCGGGGTGACCGACACCCAAGGTGACACCCAGACCAGCACCACCGAGGCCCCGGCTGAGGAAGAGTCTGAGGGGTGAGCAATCTACCCCCCGTTGTCGAATTGATTGATGTCAGCCGATCCTTCCCTGGCACGCCCCCGGTTGAGGCCCTACAACCCACAAACCTTCGGATCAACAAGGGTGACTATGTGGCCATTGTCGGCCCTTCCGGCTCTGGCAAGTCCACCCTCCTCCATATCCTTGGCCTGTTGGACTACCCCACCGACGGCACCTACTTTCTCGATGGCATTGACACCAGCCACCTCTCCGAGCCAGAACGCGCCGGAGTACGTTCGGTCGGCATCGGTTTCGTCTTTCAGTCCTTCCATTTGCTCAATCACCGAACCGCTCTTGAGAACGTCATGTTGGCCGAGATTTATCGTCCCGGTGGCCAATCCGAGCGGCGGGAGCGATCCGTGGCCGCTCTCCAACAAGTCGGACTTGGCCACCGAGTAGATGCCTTCCCCACCACCCTGTCTGGCGGTGAGAAGCAGCGGGTGGCAGTGGCCCGAGCCCTCGTTGGCAAACCAAGCCTGCTGCTCGCCGACGAACCAACTGGCAACCTCGACTCGGTCACCTCGGCCCAGATTCTCGACATGTTTGACGACCTGCATGCCTTGGGTATCACCCTGGCCGTCATAACCCATGACGACGATGTTTCCGGACGAGCCGAGCGCCGAGTCGCCATTAGAGACGGAGTACTTAGCGAATACGCCGGTACCGATGAGGTTTGGGCATGAGTGCAGCGAATCAGACAACAGTTGCTCGATCGACCTTGTCCATACGAGACCTCCTCAATGAAGCCACCATCGCTCTAACTGCACGGCCCGCACGTACCATCATGACCGCCCTGGGTACCGTGCTCGGTGTAGCAGCCCTCGTCGCCACCCTTGGGTTAGCCAAAACCGCTGGCAGCCAAATCGTCTCCCGGTTCAACGAACTCGAGGCCACCCAGGTCACCGTCAAACCCCCACGAGATCGGGGCAACGCCCGCAACCGCCAAGTCAACGTGATCCCTTGGGACGCCGGAGACAGGCTGGAGAGACTCAACGGTGTCGTCGCCGCCGGAACAAAAAGCGATGTCGATGTCGGCGGGGTGTTCGCCCGTTCGGTGCCTGTTGTGGACCCCCTCGGACAAACCGAATTTCAAATCCCGGTCATTGCGGTAAGCCCCGGGCTTTTCGACGCGGTGCGGGCCGAACTGTCCACGGGACGGACCTTTGATGAAGGGCACAATGCTCGAGGTGACGCCGTCGCTGTGCTCGGACCCGGGGCGGCTCGACGACTCAACCTAAGCCGGGTCGGAAACAGCCCGGCTATCTTCCTTGGCGAAGAATCCTTGGCCGTTGTTGGTATTTTGCGTGACGTCTCCCGCCAGCCCGACCTGTTGAATGCCATCATTGTTCCCAACGGCTACGCGGCCGAACGCATGGGCCTGGTCGCACCCACAGAAGTACTTATCGAAGTCGACATCGGAGCAGCGGAGCTTATCGGCACCCAGGCTGCCATCGCTCTCGCTCCCAATCAGCCCGATCAACTGCGAGTCAGCCTTCCACCTTCTCCGGCCAGGGTGCGTTCCTCAGTCCAGAGCGACGTCAACTCGCTCTTCTTGATCTTGGGCGGCGTGTCACTCCTGGTCGGTGCTATCGGAATCGCCAATGTAACCCTGGTATCGGTGTTGGAACGTACCGGCGAAATTGGGCTACGTCGAGCTCTTGGGGCGTCTCGGCGCCATATCGCTACCCAATTCCTGTTCGAATCGGCGGCCCTCGGCGCCCTGGCCGGACTGTTGGGAACCAGTCTTGGAATCCTGACTGTTGTCGCAGTATCGATCACCAAGGAGTGGAGCCCGGTTCTGGACCCCTGGCTACCCTTCGCCGCCCCCGTCCTCGGTGCCCTCATTGGCCTTCTAGCAGGAACCTACCCAGCGTGGAAGGCATCGGCCACCGAACCGATTGCCGCCCTTCGGTCCGGGGGGTAACTGACCGAGCTTCAGGCCTGGGAATTGAGCAAAACGAGAAGCTGACCAACCAAAAACTCGGCCAACATCATGGTCGGCACTTGAGTACTGGCTCGGGGAATCATTGGCATCACCGAGCTATCTATCACGCTAACCCCCTGCCACCCGCGGAGGGCTCCGCCGGTACCAACCGCACTGTCCAAACGGCACGAGGACGAGGCATGGACATAGGCCCCAACGTGCTGGCGAATCCATTCATCAAGTTCTCGATCGCCCCGGTCGCCTTCCTCCATCGGCACGCTGTCGAGCCGAGAACCCTCGTCGTCGACAAAAACGTCCCTCGCCACTTCCCCCAAGTTGTTGTTTCGTGAGCCGTCGTCCCACAACCCTCCGCCATGAAGAATCCGGACCAATTGGCGCACACCGTGCCGCAACCGGGCCCGATCCGAGCGCGCATCAAGCATGTTGAATTGAACGAGCGGCTCGCCACTCGCATCGATGGTGACTGATCCTACAGAAGCAACGTCCATAAGCGCCACCAAAACCTGTCCGAAGCCAGGCGCCCCTTGTCCAAGATGCTCCAGGATGAGGTACTGCAGATCATGGGAACGAGACCCAAGACCAGAGGACCACGAAACAAGCCCAGACACAGCCGGCTGGCTGGCATCTACCGGCCTATACAACTGAAGCGTGAAAGGAATAGCCGGGTGATCCATAAGACCAACACCCACCCCAGGGTTAGTTACCCCCGAGCGAAGAAGCAAGACTGGAGAGTGAATAGCCCCCGCGCACAGCACCACCCGTTCGGCCGAAACAAACTCTCCCGAGGCCAAGCGAACACCAACAACTCGACGGCCCGTAGTCACAACCAGTTCGGCCACTTCGCTCTCAACCCGAATCTCCAAACAATTGGCCAGGCGTTCCCGATGCTGGGCAAGGTAGAGATCAAAGGCTGAGCAGCGTTGCCCGTTAGCCGCGAGCAGTTTCGCCGGTTCGACATCCACGACCCGAGACAGAGCATCGGCCAGGGGTCCCGATGAACTTGGCCGCGTCAAGATGTCGTCCAAGACCTGGCGTTGAGCCCGCTTGCTCGCAAAGGCCCCGAAATCCTCGCTCGGTCCCGTCATCGCCACCATGGCATTGACCGCAGAACACCCCCCGAGGCCTCGACCACGAAGATATCGACGCGGCTCTTGTCCCTGGGCGCGTTCGGCCACCACGTTTGGCCAGGTCCAGCCTGGCTCTTCCAGGGCACCAAAGAAGCTAGCGGAACGGATAGGATCGGGGATTGGGTCCCCTGGGCCTGCTTCGATGAGGGTAACTTCATGCCCAGCATCAGCGAGACGTCGAGCCGTAATGCATCCCGCTGGTCCTGATCCGACCACAGCAACGCGGCTGGGGGCCACCGCCCTCGGTCCGACGATCATGACGGATGCGGGCTCGGCAACTTAGCACCCCTCATTAGCTGACTGGCCCCGAAGGAGACGGCGCAAAATCTTGCCCGAGGCTGATTTGGGA
>JAJRXF010000159.1 GCA_024276425.1 Actinomycetes bacterium
ATGGGAGTCGCACGATCGGGCTGGCCGAGCTATGGACGGGACCAGGGCAAACATCGGCTCGCCCCGACGAAGTTTGTATCGCCATCCTGATTCCCGAACACAGACCAGGCTTGGCCAGCGCATATGTACGGCTGGAGTATCGCCGAGCCATGGAGATTGCTGTCGTTGGAGCCGGGGCGTTGGTGGCGTTAGACAATGACGGTTCCATAAAGCACGCCGCGGTCGCCCTATCTGCGGTCGGACCCACCATCGTGGCGGTAGAGGGCCTGGCTGGTGTTGTTGTCGGCATGGGGCTCGACCATGAGAGCCTGACTGGTGTGGCCAAACTGGCCTCGGAGCAGGCGACGCCAATATCTGATCTGCGGGCAAGTGACCGGTACCGCAGGCATGCCGTTGGTGTCATGGCCAGACGGGCAATCGAAGCCGCAGCGAGACGAGCGGCCGGAGAAGTCTTGAGAGTTCCTATCAATCGTTCGACTGGTATTGGGGCCAGCGCGGCCGGAGAGGTGGCCTAGATGAGCAACGATCTTGTCCTTGAAGTAAATGGTACCGAGTACCAGATTTCGGTCGAACATGGCCGCAATCTGTCAAGTGTTCTGCGAACCGAAATCGGCCTAACGGGAACCAAGGAGGGCTGCGACGATTGTGAGTGCGGAGCATGCATGGTCCTGCTCGATGGTCAACCCGTGAACTCCTGTGCATATCTGGCAGCCCAAGCACAAGGTCGCTCGATCACCACGGTAGAAGGACTTGCTCCCCCACCCACGACCCCGGGGGAAGATTCCATGCACACTCTTCAGCAGACCATCCTGGAAGAGGGAGGCGTGCAATGTGGGTTCTGCACCCCGGGCATGCTGATCTCGGCCCACGCACTGTTGGCTCGCAATCCCAATCCATCCGAGGAAGAAGTGAAGATCGGCCTGTCAGGCAATCTCTGTCGGTGCACCGGTTATGTACGAATTGTCCAATCCGTTATGACAACCGCCAAGGCTCAACGTCAAGCCGACCGGGTCTAATGGTGATCGACCAATCCGACCAACTCAGGGTCGAAACACGTGGACTCGTCCGCGTCATCACCATCACACGCAAGGCCCAACGCAATGCGGTCGATGGCGCAACCGCGATCCAACTCCTCGAAGCCTTCCAAGACTTCGATCGGGACAAAAATGTTTCGGTGGCCATCCTAACCGGCGAGGCCGGGTTCTTTTGCGCAGGGGCCGACCTGAAAGAACTGGCCAATGCAGACCCGAGGCCATTCGGGCCAACTGGTCCGGGGCCAATGGGACCAACTCGACTTCAGCTTTCTAAGCCCGTCATCGCCGCCATCGAAGGGCCGGCGGTCGCCGGAGGCCTGGAACTAGCCCTGTGGTGTGACCTTCGGGTCGCAGCTTCGGATGCTGTCCTCGGTATCTATTGTCGCCGGTTCGGGGTTCCCCTCGTGGATCTGGGAACAGTTCGTCTGCCCCGACTAATCGGGCATTCCCGAGCCATGGACCTGATTCTCACCGGGCGGGGAATCGATGGGACCGAGGCGGAGCGAATTGGGCTTGTCAATCGGGTTTGTCAGCCAGGCGAAGCCCTTGGTGTCGCACTCCAACTGGGAGAAGAACTGGCGGCCCTACCCCAACGATGCATGCGGAACGATCGAATGTCGGCCATTGAACAATGGGATCTCGACAGCCAAGCCGCAATGCGCAATGAAGCCTGGAGAGGTCGCGATACCGTCGCGTCGGGAGAGACCTTGGAGGGAGCAAGTCGGTTCCTGAAGGGAGCGGGTCGGCACGGCCATTCTTGAGGATCCAATGCGTCGGTTACATCTTGATCAGATACATCTCAATCAGATACATCTCAATCAGATACAGAGATTCCTGATCGGATCCGTTGCCTTCTCATTCGTTCTGGCGGCTTGCGCATCTTTGGAACCAGGACCCACTTCGGCTCGGCCTCGAATTGTTGTTACCACCGAGATCTGGTCCGACATCGTTTCCAATCTTGCTTGTGACCAGGACGTCACGATCGACACGTTAATCCCCTCAGGCGCCAACCTTCACGGGTTTGAGGTGTCGCTCAAGGATCGGACCGAGATCGGCAAGGCCGACCTTCTCATTGCCAATGGGCTTGGGTTGGAAGAACGACTGGCATCAACTATTCGCTCAGCCGAACAAGACGGTGTCTCGACCATGTTCATCGGTGACGAAGTTTCCTCGCTTGTCGACTCTGTACGGCTGAGCCGGGAGGGCGACCCTCATATCTGGCTCGACCCGGCGGTTGTCATACAAGCCCTTCCCTCGATCAAAGAACAACTCATCAAAAAGGCTGGGCTCGACGCCCAACGCATCCAAGACTGCACTCAGCGCTACCGGGCGAAGTTAATTCAACTGGACAGCGCCATTGGCCAAACAATAAACAATATTCCCGACGGGCGTCGAAAACTGGTGACCAACCATGACTCTCTTGGCTACTTCGCCGATCGTTACAACCTCGAGATCATCGGAACCGTCCTCCCATCAACCTCCTCCTTGGCCGAGGCCAGTCCGGCCAGCCTGGAACGGCTGGCCGGACTAGTCACTCAATTCCAGATCCCAGTTATCTTCAGTGAGAGCGCCCAAGCCAACAAGGATGCCCAAGCATTGGCCGACCGGTTGGGCGTGGAAATCGTGCCCCTCCGGCCGGCTTCGCTCGGCCCCGCAGGATCCGGTCAGGACACCTACCTCACCTGGCTGCTTGCTCTCGCCGAACGCATCGCCGGGTCTCTGATTTCGGAGTCCTCCTGAGTCGCCGCCAGATAATTCGATCAGCTCCCGCTCACGGCGCGTACGGTCACTCGAATGGACGAGCCAACATCACGTTGGACGTATCGCACCGAGGAGTTCGGGTCATCGGCCCCCGTGTTGGGCCCAGACTGACGGGGAGGCTGGTCCGCCCCGAACCCTGGGGTTTGGTCAATCTCGGTTCCAGCGTCATAGAGCCTGAAGAAGGAGGTGATATCCCCAGAAAATGGGCGGCCGCGTCGGAAAAGTGGCACACCTTGGCGGCGTGTGGCAAAGAACCAATCGTTGGACTGCACGAACATCGTCGCCACTTGAAGGCGCTCATGGTTACGGGCACGAACCGTGAACTGATAGGACTCGCCAGGTAAAAGCGCTCCTGGGTCATTCGACCCGACAGGCACAGCAAACACGCCATTGTCGCCGGGGTACCGGTAGGCAAGATCCATGGCTAACTCTGCGGGGTTTCCGTCCTCGGCTAAGGCCTCAAGACCTCGACCCCGATCGACTCGGTTGCGGTGAAATATCAGGTTCGTTCGCCGACTGGCAGCGAAGACACCGGGAGCCAGAGGGGTCGCGATACCGGTCCTAGTACCGAGCGATTCCACGAGTCCTCCAGGGTTTCCGTCCTCGGCTAAGGCCTCAAGACCCTCAGCCCGATCTGGTTGGCCGAGATCGAACAACGGAGCCGTTCCCTGATGGACAACGAAGACACCCGGAGCAATCGGCCCGGCCAGCTCGCTTGAGCCTGACACGTTCATGACCGTGATCATGAAGCTTCCGTCTCCGGCGGGCTCGGAGATTACCTTGATTAGATCCGCAACGGCTGGTGCACCATCGGCGAGCCGGACGCTCGAGTCTGGATCTTCCGCTCCAGTGTCTGGCCCCGATTGACGCGGGGCCTGATCCTCACCAACCCCCGGTTCCTGATCAATCTCGGTGCCGGCATCCACAACGGCGAATTGGTCGGTGATGTCACCACGAAGCGGGGAACCATCGCTGTCATACAGAGCGATACCGGACTCAAGGGGTGAGAAGAACCAATCGTTGGACTGGACCAGCATGGTCGCCAGACTCAGATTGTCTCCGGGGTGAGCAACAACCTCGAACTGATAGCTGCTACCGGGAAAGGCCGGGCCCGGTGAATCAGAACCATCTGGATTGGAAAAGACACCAGCTTGGCTGAATTCGAAACCATCAGAGATGTTTTCGATGGTGACCACAAACTCGGTCTCTGCTGGCCTTCTAGCGGCATCGGCCGGTCCAACGAGAACCGTCCCCCCAAGCGCTACCGCTGTGGCCACCAAGGCCACCCGTCGTCTTGTCGACATCACTACTTCCCCTTGTCCCCGACTGTCATCGGATAATTGGCTACATCGGGCCATCAGTCAGGCCCCACGTCGAGCCAACAGCTAGGAGTCTCCGACAGATCCAATTCCGCTGATGCTTCATCAGATGTTCAGCTCTATGAACGGCGATGAGGGTGGCCAGGCAACCTGGGCTTCAGGATGATCCCGAGAACGTCAAACCCCCGCACCAGAACCGGTGCGGGGGTCAGGTTCCTTGGGCAGACAAGCGGTCGAGAAGGATTGACTAGGCAGTAGCCGACTCGACATCGATGGCTGGGGCCTCATCCTTTGCTCCGGAGTTAACCTGGATCTTACGAGGCTTGGCCTTCTCGGCTACCGGAATTCGCAGAGTGAGAACTCCGTCATGAAGATCAGCCTCGATCTCGGATGAGTCAAGGCCCTCTCCAAGGTGGACCTGGCGACCCATTGACCCCTGGTAGCGTTCGGACAGGTACGGCTTGTCACCCTCCACAGAGTTCCAACTACGCTCGGCGGTCACCGTCAAAACGCTGCGCTCAATATTGATCTCAAGACTATCGGGGGCAACCCCTGGCAAGTCGATGTGGACCCAAACAGTGTCGCCTCGGCGGTAGGCATCCATGGGCATCGTCGCCCGTGGGGTGGTGGCACGTCGGGCCTGGCTGAACAGGTTGTCTAGCTCGCGGAACGGATCGTTCTGAATCAACATGATTGGTCCTCCTTCTGACCAGGATCAACCGGTCAAATCACTCGGGCACCTCCGAGGAAAGTACTCGATTTCGAATAACTGAATGACTTTCAGTATAACTCATGTTCAATCCGAAATGTTCCAAACTTGATAATAATGTTGATAGATTTGTTGACACAGGGCAAGACCGTCGATAGTTTCGCCCGATGGCAAAGCGATCGCTGAGCGTTGTTGGGGTCACCAAAGCAGCCATGGTCTTGGTTGACCAAAACGGTCTCCGCGCCCTCAACCTGTCAGCGGTAGCTGAAACTCTCACCGTCGGCCCCTCCGCCCTGTACACCCACGTCGACGGCCTCGCTGGTTTGCGACACCTCGTCGCCATCGCCGCCACCAACGAACTGACCACCGAGGTCCGCAATGCCGCAATCGGGGTAGCTGGGCGGCCAGCGCTCAACGCCATGAGTTCGGCCTATCGCAACTACGCGCTCCGACATCCCGGGCTCTACCAGTCGACCCTGATGCCGCCGGTCTCCTCTGGTGACGAACTAGGCCAACTCAACCAAGAACTGCTGAACGTCTTTGCCATTGTCTACCAAAGTGCCGGACTCGACGTCCCCCATGCACAACGAGCAGCACGATGCACCCGGACCGCCATTCACGGGTTTGTCACACTGGAAATTACTACCGGCTCGTCCCCTCAACACGACCAACACTTCCGTGAGCTATTGGACACCCTCGCCGCCGGGATTACCGGCGTCAATCCAACCGGTGACCAAATACCGCCACAAAAACAATGAACCCCGCTATTCCGCTGGCCGTTGTAGCTGGATCGGCATGGGCGAGCAATATCGTCGTTGTCCGCTGGGCTCTAGACCGAACGAGGGCACGCCCACTCACCGGTGCGCTTGTCGGGCTTTCTACCGCCGCACTCACCGTTAGCACAGTTGCATTTTTGTCTGCTCAAAGCCTTCCCGATTCGGCCTCGATTTGGAAGTTTGCCCTTATCGGGGCCATCGCCCCCGGTAGCTCGCAGGGCCTCTTCGTAGCTGCGATCGGCGACATCGGCACCTCACGCAGTTCGGTCCTGGTCAGCACCAACCCCCTAGTCTCAGTCATTTTGGCCTCCATTTTCCTCGGGGAAGGATGGCGAGCCGTCATTCTTGTCGGCACCCTCTTGACCGTGGTTGGCGGTGCCCTAATAAGTTGGGAGCCAGCAAAGGGATTCGGTCAAATAGGAGTCCTGCTCGCGCTGGCTACCGCTGCCACATTCGGTCTACGTGATGTCATTGCCCGTCAGGTCGTGTCATCTGTTGATGTCTCACCGCTATGGACCTCGGCCATCGTATTGACAAGCGCGTCGGCAGTCGTTGGGGTGATGAGTCTGATGCAATCTCGTAAGTCCCTTGCCCGAGAGGTCCTCCTTGCTCTACCGAGTTTCACCTATTCCGGCCTTGCTATTTCGGTAGCACTGACCAGTCTGCTTGCAGCCTTTGACCGAGGACAAGTTGGTCTCGTTGCCCCCCTAGCCAACGCGTCCCAGAGCCTCGTCGTCGTTGCGCTGGGCACTATTGCCTTCGGCGCCCGAGAACGAACAACCAGGATCCTCGTGGCGCTCGTTCTGGTAGCAGTCGGTGGCATCCTGATCACCACGGCCTGAGGACACCGCGGGATCGCCGCTCTTATCTTGTTCTCATATTCGACTGCGATACTCACCAGATGCAATTGCTGGTCATCGAAGACAACGAAGCAATGGCCGAGGCTATTCAACGCGGCTTGATCGCCGAAGGATTCAATGTCGATGTGGCCAACAATGGCCTCGATGGGATCTGGCGAATTCGAGAATTCGACTACGCCGCCATTGTCCTAGACATCATGTTGCCGGGCATGAACGGCTATGAAATCTGCCGAACAGTTCGCTCCGAAGGCATCCAAACACCCATACTCATGCTCACCGCCAAGGATGGTGAATATGACATCGCCGAGGGTCTAGATCTAGGGGCCAATGACTACCTAACCAAACCTTTCAGTTTCGTCGTCTTAACCGCGCGAGTCCGCGCCCTTCTCCGTCGACAAGCATCCGAAACCAACGCCTTGGTCGTTGGAGACTTGGAGCTCGACATGGTGACTCGCTCCTGCACCTACAAGGACCACCCAGTCGAGCTCACCTCCCGCGAGTATTCGCTGCTAGAAATCCTCATCCGACATGCCGGACAACCACTCACCCGAGGTCAGCTTCTCAATCAAGTATGGGGCACAGACTATGCTGGAAGCTCAAACGTCGTCGACGTCTATGTTGGGTATCTCCGTAGGAAGCTGGCCGTCGACCCCCAAGAACCAACCCCGATTGAGACCGTTCGAGGTGTCGGGTATCGGTTAATGGCCGAACGATGAACCGCCTCGGTCTGCGAACAAGGCTAACCCTGTTTGTGACCGCCGGGTTCGTCACAATGCTGACGGTTGCGTCAATCTTCACCCTCAAGGTGGCTGAGAAGGAACTTCTCGCTAGTACAAGATCGACCGCAGAGGGGGTGTTGACCGACTATCTTCAAGCGGAGAATGGGCCACCGACCGCAGCCGTCGTCGACCCCACAGAAGCCACCCGCTTCTTCTACCTCGACGACAACGGGGTAGAACTAAGCGAAGACGACTTCCTCCGGCTCATGTTCAACTCGGATAACACGGTCATCTTTAGTGCCCAAGATCCGCAGACCGGCGAACCGTTTGATCCAACCCTTCTTGAGCCGTTCGAAGTAGTAATTAGTGGGGACCTCAACAGCCTCGATACCGAGACACAGGTTCTTGTGTTCGATCCCCAGACTGGCACCTACATTGACTCGGCGGGGGAAGAGGTAATTCTCGACCTCGGCCCGACACCCAACGGGACCTCTTTCGCCGTCGATCTCGGCACTGAGGTCGTGGCCGTTGCTCAGACGCTCGAATTTCCCGATGGGTCAACTGTGGCCATCGGGGTTTCTAGTCCACTCGGACCCGTCAAGAACAGTCTCAGGACACTTCGCCAGCTACTCATCCTGGCCGTACCCCTTCTCTCGGCCACTACTGCTCTAATCACTTGGTTGGCCACCACGAAGGCTCTCGCACCCGTTCAAGCCCTGACATCGCAGGCCCGGGCAATCACCGCTGACAACATAGGGAATCGCCTTCCCGTTCACCCAGCCCAGGACGAGATCCATGACCTGGCGGTAACCATGAATGCCATGCTGGAGCGGCTGGACTCCGCACAACGTCAACAACGCCAGTTCGTGTCTGATGCCTCTCACGAACTGCGCAGTCCAGTCGCGGCTAGCCGGGTCCAACTTGAGGTCGCAAATGCCAACCCCGATCAGACGGACTGGTCAGCAACAGCCGAAGTCGTCTTGGCCGAACAAGAACACCTCAGCAAACTCATCGACGACCTCCTCGCTCTTACCAGACTCGACGAGAAGGGGGCTGGTGTGGTCGGAGACGTCGACTTAGATGACATCGTCGAAACGGAAGCTTCCCGTCCAAGGTCGGCTGCTGTCTCGGTATCAATACCCGAACCAGTACGAGTCATTGGAAACTTCATTCTCTTGACCAGTGCGATTCGGAACCTTGTTGACAACGCCGGCCGCCACGCTAGTGAACGAGTGGAGATTACCTTGACCATCCAAGCTGATCGGGCCATCCTCTACGTTGACGATGATGGACCCGGCGTTCCGCCTGAGGACCGAGAGCGAATTTTTGATCGTTTTACCCGGCTTGATGAGGCCAGAGACAGAACTTCGGGCGGAACCGGTCTAGGCCTTGCGATTACTCGTGAGGTGGCGAGAGCTCACGGCGGAGACGTAACCGCTTCCAGTAGCCCGCTTGGCGGTGCCCGATTTACTCTTCGACTGCCACGTAAGAATTCGACGGGGCTCTGACCCCAAGCCGGTCCCCCATCCCGACTACGAGTTGGGTGAAGCTCCCATCCCGATCGGCAATCACGTTGTTGAGATGGCCAAAGAGTTCGAGGGTGACCAAGCCAATAACCTGGGCCCAAGCTCCAACTCCTTCGACCACCTGTTCCTCACGAAGGTTGGGAGCAGCTCCCCACACCGTTTCATACAGCATCGGCGAAAGCAACCCAACCTCACTCCGTAACCCAACCTCATTCCGCACCGTTCGGTCCGATGCTCCATCGGTGCTGGCCTCGATTAGAAGTGACATCATGCGGCCCGTGGCCCTGGTAGCTGCGCCAATGGTGTCCTCGGGAGCGGAGTAGTTCTGAATCGGGGTTCCATAGATCAAGGCCCATTGGTGAGGATTGGCTAAGGCCCAGTCTCTCAGTGCTCGACAGATAGCCAACCACCTCGCGGCGAGATCCTGTCGATTCGCCACCCGCTCATCAGCATCTTCCACCATCTGGCCAAGATCGTTATAGGCCTCAATGATGAGAGCTGTCAGCAGATCATCGCGGCTCGCAAAGTAGCGGTAGATAGCGGAGGAGGCCATGCCAAGATCTCGGGTTATAGCTCGCAGAGAAAGGTCAGCCGATCCGTGCTCAGCCAGATGGCGTCTGGCCGATGCCAAAATTTCTGCAGTGAGCTCACGGCGGTTTCTTTCTCTAATTCCTCGTGCCGGTCGCTCACTCGCCATGCTTGTCAGTATCGGTCACTTGGTCCTTCATGACAAGAATCAAGAGCAGAAACCACTTTTGTGAGCACTGCTCTTGACAACGCGATGATCATCAATCATTGTCTATATCGAGAGCGGTGCTCTCCTTTAGTCTTCACGGTTGAAACGAGCACGTCATGACCACAATTGCTGAACAAACAAACTCCGAAACTCGCCGACCTCAACTCCATGTCATAGTTGGCGCCGGTGCGGTGGGCACAGCAACAGCCCACCGACTCGCCGCACAGGGTCACCACGTCAAGATCGTGAGCCGCTCTGGGACTGGACCAAGGGCCAAGAATGTCGAGCGCGTAACCCTCGACGCGTCCAGGCCGCAGGAACTTGTACGGGTCCTGGACCAAGCAACGGTCCTGTACAACTGCGCGAATCCGGCCTATCACAAGTGGGCAACAGACTGGCCGCCGTTGGCGGCGTCACTCTTGGATGCGGCCACCAAATCCGGAACGGTTCTGGTGACCATGAGCAACCTCTATGGATACGCCAATCCTTCCAAACCAATGACGGAGTCCGATGCCCTGCGGCCAAGCTCAGCCAAAGGAAAAATCCGTTCCGATATGTGGCAAGCGGCAAAGGCGGCCCACGACTTCGGCCACGTTCGGATCACCGAGGCCAGGGCCTCGGACTACCTGGGGCCACAGGTCGGGGCAAACGGACACATGGGCGATCGAGTTATTCCAAAGTTGCTGAAGGGAAAGCCAGTCACGGTGTTCGGGAACCCTCGCCAACCTCACAGCTGGACCGCTATCGATGATGCTGCCCGCGCCCTCGTCACCTTGGCCACCAGCCCCAGAGCATGGGGCCATGCTTGGCATGTCCCGACGGCTCCACCTCAGACCGCAGAACAACTTGTCCACCGGATTTGCCGAATCGCTGGTGTGGGCCCCGTCAAGGTTCGATCAATCCCAAACTTCGTCATGTCCAGCCTCGGTCTCGTCGCGCCAGCTATCAGGGAACTCAAGGAGATGCGCTACCAGTTTGAGCACCCATTTGTGATCGACTCCAGCGCCTTTACCAAGGAGTTCGGCTGGAATCACAATCCGCTTGAGAACACCCTCGAAGCCATCGTATTGCACTATCAGGCAAGAGAACGGGGCAGTGAGACCTCAACGGACAAGCCCCCCGAAGGACTGTCAGTCAACCGAATATCGCCCCCGGAGGCTCGAGCCAACGCTTGAACAATTGCCAGACCGAGACCGGTTCCTGGGGTTGTTTGATCCCCTCTCCAGAACCTCTCCAGGGCCCGTGTTTTACTCATATCATCAAGCCCTGGCCCCTCGTCACTCACGGTAAGTACTCCCGTCGTTGGAGTGGAACGGACCCCAACCGTTATCGTGGAACCAGTCGGCGAAACCTTTAGGGCGTTGTCCAACAAATTGTCCAGTATTTGTTCCACCGACCCAGGGCTAGCCATAATTGTGAGCGGCACCGATGACCCATCTAACGCGAGCCCAACCCCATCTTGGTCACCGAGCGCACTCCATGTCTCTACCCGGTCTTGAGCAATCGAGGCCAGATCGAACTCGGCAGGTTCAGTTGGCCGCTCAGACCGGGCAAGCCGCAGAAGATCGTCAACAAGTTCACTCAACCGACTCGTTTCTTCAATGGCAGCGACTGTTTCGACAGCAGCTTCGCCCTCTAGACCCGATTCGAGATTCTCAAGACGCAAGCGGAGTGCCGTGAGCGGGGTGCGAAGCTGGTGGGAAGCGTCACCAACGAAGGCCCGCTGGGCCACCATCAGTTCGTCCAGCCTTGCGGCCATGGTGTTCATTGTTCCCGCCAACTCGCGGATCTCTGGCGGAGCATCCTTTGGTTCTTGCGCAGCTGCGAGATCACCGTCGGCAAAACGTAAGGATGAGGCTTGAAGCTCTCTCAGCGGGCGAGATACCGAGCGGGCGATTCCCCAGCCAATGCCGCCAATAGCCAGCAACACCACTACCGCTACGCCAGCCAGGCCAAACCAGAATTGATAGATTCGCTCGGTCACCTCACCAGCATCGACCGTCAACCGAAGCGTTCCGTAGATTCGACCGCCCGAGGCAACGGGAACCGCCACAAAGAGAAGATCCGAGCTTAGGGTTTCGGAGTGGCGCACCCCGCCGGAACGGTGACCAGTCAGAGCGGTCTCGACTTCTGGGCGGGTTGAGAAATCTCGGTCGATAGGCAACTGAGTGTCAAGCACTGAGATACCGGCGATGTCAGTTACGACCACTCGGGCCCCAGTCCTGGCCGAGAACTCATCCGCGAAGGTGGAGTCAAGACCTCCACCATTTTGAAGGCTGTCCTCATAGAAGGAGGCCAGCACAACGGCATCTCGTTCAGCGTCGGCGATGAATCGTTCTTCTTCTCGTTGGCTAAAGAACAGCGCCAGGGGCACTTCCAAAAGAAGCAAAACAATGACCGTGACGGTGAGGTAACTGACGAGCAGCCGACGGGTCACAAGTCTCCGCCCACATCCGCCAGCCGAAATCCAACCCCTCGAACGGTTTCGATCAAGGACGGTAGAAGCTTCTTTCGAAGAGAAGCAACGTGGACATCAAGCGTCTTGGTCGATCCCCACCAGTTCTCATCCCACACAGTGTCAATGATCTGTTCTCGGGTTAGAACAGCTCCGGGGTCCGAGGCCAGAAATACGAGCAACTCATACTCTTTTGGTGTGAGTGAAACCGCTTCTCGATCAAGAAAGACCTGATGAGTCCTGTAGTCGATGCCAACTCGGCCCCATTCCAGCGATGTTTCCTCTGGGCTAGCATCGACCCCGCTCGATCGCCGCAGAACGGCCCGAATCCGAGCTACTAACTCACGAAACCCGAATGGTTTAACCACATAGTCATCCGCTCCGAGTTCCAGAAGCATGACTCGATCGATCTCGTCGCCTCGGGCGGTAACAACGATTATCGGAACGGTCGATCGTGATCTCAGCTCCTGGCAAACAACTCGGCCATCAAGATCGGGCAAACCAAGGTCCAAAAGCACTAAATCAGCGGGTTCTGCGCTAAGTGCAGCCTCACCGCTCGACGCCAATTCAACATCGAAACCCTCACGCTTGAGGCCGGAAAGCAGTGGGTCACTGATAGAGGGGTCATCTTCGACCAAGAGGAGTCGCATGTAGACACAGTCGCAGATTCCGACCAAAACGAGAACCTCCCTAACCCAATCTTAACCATTCACTGGTTCACGGTTTCCACAGAGATCGTTAGGTTTCTCTCCAGAAAGCCACACGGCACAGCTCACTAGCCTGCTTACTACCACTCTAGGAAACCCAATGATTAAGCGAACTGCCCTTATCACCGCCTCATCTCTCGCCTCCGTGATACTTGTTGGCGGAGTCGCTATCGGGGCCGATCTCGGCTTCAGTCGTCAATCGGTTCCCGAGTTGCAAGATGTCGAGTTGTATCCCTCAACGACCACGATCGTCACCACGAATGTGGTCGTTGATACCGAGGAAATGGCCCCGTCCCTTCTTCCCCGAACTGATTCCATGTCGGACAACGATTCCTCTCAGGCTCGAACCAACCCAACAACCTCGGTTGGAGAGAGGCCAGGCACAACGCCATCCACTCAGCCGTCACCCGTGACCGGTCCCGACTCAGACTCCGAAGTGGTACTTGGCCCATCAGCTAAAGCGCCGCAGCCAACCGACGACTCTAACGACACGCGACGCAATGACCGCGATCGCGACAATGACCGCAGCGACACTCGCAGCAACGACCGCGACAACGACCGCAGCGACACTCGCAGCAACGACCGCTACAAC
>JAJRXF010000160.1 GCA_024276425.1 Actinomycetes bacterium
ACCGTCCCGAACGTGGCCACGATGTGGGCCAACTGCGAGGCATAGGTGTCACGGGTGCGGGGGCGCAGGTTGCGCTGCTCTAACCAGCGCTCAGCAAATGCCGAGAACGTTTGCTTGCCGCCTGCCGGGTCGAGGTCGTGTCCCTGATCCTGCTCGGTCTCGATCTTGGCCAGCCACAGCCGAGCATCGGCCTTGGTGGCAAACGTGGAGTCGGCGGCGACCTGTTTGCCCAGCCGCCAGTAGCGCGCCTGATAGCGGCCACTCTTGAGCTTGCGGATGCTGCCGAACGGCCTGCTGGTCCCCATTGATGCCTCGAAATCTCCGATATTCTAGGCATACTCTAGGCACGAAACGAGGTGCGAGTCCAGGCTGTTGGCCGAGAAAGCGGCTCTAACCAGGGGATTTGTAGCGAGCGGGTGACGAGAATCGAACTCGCGTATTCAGCTTGGGAAGCTGATGTTCTACCATTGAACTACACCCGCTGGGACCGACCACCCTAGCGGCTCGGCTGGTCTATAACCAGCGGAAGTCCCCGCCTCCAACCAGCCGAAAACTTGGGTTTTCGGCCGAGGTGCCGATAGGACCGGCGTGTCCCGCCACCACGCCCTGCTCGCTCTTCCGCTCCTCCTGAGCGCCTGTTCAGCCGTCACCCAAGAAGAAGCCAGCCCGAGTTCAACCGCGCCTGAACTCGTTGCCATGGTCGAGTCGACATCTACGACGGCCAAGCCAACCACAACCCGCCCACCAACCACGCAGCCAACGACGACCATGACCTCGATCTCGACCACCGAGACCGCCCACCAACCAAAGACCACTCAGACCACCGCCATCCCCAGTGGCGGCACAGGTAGCAAGGGCACCGAGGCACCTGGGGATCTCATGAGTCAATACAAGGGCGTCATTGGCAACTACACCCTTGATCAGGTCCTAGCCACAGCTCCCGCACCTGCACCTTCAGCCATACCGGGCGCCGCCCCTCTCACCGGCGTTCCCGGCAACGCACCGGGGCCAGCTGTCGTGGTCAAGATCGACAACTCCTCCAAGGCCACCCCCCAGTCGGGGCTCAACCTCGCCGACATCATTATCGAAGAAGAAGTTGAATGGGGAATCACTCGCCTGGCCGCCATCTTTCAAAGCCAGCACGCTGTTGTTGGCCCAGTCCGCTCTGGTCGAACCACCGACATCTCCTTTCTCGGCTCTCTCGGCAACCCAGCCTTGGTTTACTCTGGAGCGAACAAGATCATCGACACGCTTCTGCTCCGCCAGGGATATGTACAAAACTTCAGCGCCTCCCGCAACGGTGCCTACTGGCGTGACTCCTCCCGACGAGCCCCCTCAAACCTCTACGCCAACTCCGCTAGCTTCAAGGCCTCCGGAGCCCCCCCAGCCCCATGGTTTGCCTATCGGTCAGAAGGGGTTGGCGCCGCTGGAACACCAACCAGCCAAGTCTCCCTCCTACTCGGCTCGACCAGTGTGACCTGGACATGGAGCGAAGGAGCCTGGCTACGTAATCAGCGAGGTGCCGCCCATGTCACCGACGGCGGGGCCCAGGTCACCGCGGCCAACATCGTCGTTGCCACCGTCACCGAAGTCGACACTGGCATGGTTGACTCGGCCGGAGGAGTAGTGCCCGAGTTTGTCTGGGCCGGAACAGGATCTGTCGTGGTGTTCACCGACGGCAAACGAATCGACGGCACCTGGACCCGGCCCACCTTGGCGGACCCGGCAATCCTGGTTGACGCCACCGGAAACGTCATTGCTCTGACTCCGGGGCGCACATGGGTTGAGCTCGTAGTGAACGGTGTCACCTCTAGTTAATCCGGCCTCCCCTATTACAAAGCCCTGGTCGCACCTGTCCCGTAGTATCCAGAAGTGAACATCACCCTTGGACCCGCCACGCTCTATGTCTGGTGGTCGGCGTTATGGGCCGCCGTGATGCGAGGCTTCGGCCTGGCCGCCATGATCTACTGGGTCGACACACTCGGGCTAGGAGCCTTCCAACTTGTTGTCTTGGGCACTGCTTTGGAAGGTGGAGTCCTCCTAGCGGAGATTCCCACTGGTGTGGTGGCCGACACCCGCAGCCGCAAACTGTCCCTGGTCATCTCACATCTGGTGGTTGGTGTCGGCTTTGTCCTCACTGGACTCACCACCACCTATTGGATCCTCGTCGTCAGCCAGATCCTTTGGGGTGTCGGGTGGACCTTCAAGAGTGGAGCCGACGTTGCATGGATCACTGACGAGCTCGACAATCAGGTCGAATCTGATCGGACCATTGCCAGAGCGGGCCAGTGGGCACAGATCGGATCCATCGCTGGGATCATTGTGGCCGGAGTTGTCGGTGCACTCACCGGCTATACCGCCACGATTGTTCTGTTCGGGGCGTTGCAGATCATGCTCGGTTTAGCGGTGGCCACCCTGTTCACAGAGAACGAATTCACTCATACGCAAGGTGCGACGTGGGCTCAGGCACTGAAGATCCTCAAACAAGGTGTCGGCCTGGTACGTAGCGAGCGAATCATCCTCGGCGTCTTCTTGACGACGATTCTTATCGACATGGGCTCCGAAGCCATCGACCGCCTCTCCATCAAGCGACTGGATGACCTCGGGTTCCCCAGCTCGGCCGACCCGATTGTTTGGCTTATGCTCATCAACGTTTGTGCGTACGCCTTGGCTGCTGTGTTCCTCAAGGGCGTGGCCCTCCGAATCGAAGGTGAGGGCTCCCCTCGCAAGCTCTACGCCTCGGGAATCCTTGTGGCGGTCATCGGAATTTTGCTCCTCATCTCTGCCCCTTCATTGGCCTTTGGGGCTACTGGGGCCATGCTCTTTCGCAGTGTTTCCTGGTCGGTGTTCCCCGTTGTTGGTGCGGTCTGGGTTAACCGGCGGGCCACCAAGCAGATCCGGGCCACGTTGCAGTCATTCCTCGGTCAGGCAGGCTCGTTGGGCGAGGCAACCGGGGGCATCCTGCTTGGTGTCGTGGCGCAGCGTTTTAACCTCCCTCTGGCATTCACCGGTTCGGCTCTACTTTTCTGACTGGCCCTCATTGTTGTTTTGAAGAACAAGTCCGTGGTGTCCGAAGACCTTTCTCCCGAACCGGTTTGAGAACGCCTCGCTGGACCCTGGCCCGAAGCGGCTAGTCTCACGCTCTGTGATCCTCTCTGATCGAACTATCAAAGAACGAGTCGCCAGCGGCCAGATCATCATCGAGCCCTTCGACGAAGCCGCAGTACAACCTTCCTCCGTCGACCTTCGGCTCGACTCCTACTTCCGGGTCTTTCGCAACCACACACTTAGCCATATTGACGTGAAGCAGAACCTGGAAGAGCTCACCCAACTGGTCGAGGCGTCCGACGAGGACCCGTTCATTCTTCATCCCGGTGAGTTTGTTCTGGGATCGACCGCCGAACGCATTGCCATCCCTGCCGACCTCGTTGGCCGGATTGAGGGAAAGTCCAGTCTTGGCCGCCTCGGCCTGCTTATACACACCACTGCGGGGTTTGTTGACGCTGGTTGGGATGGCCAACTTACTCTTGAGTTTTCCAACGTGGCCAGCCTGCCAATCACCCTGTATCCCGGCATGCGTATCGGCCAGATCAGCTTCATTCAGATGACAACCGAGGCCGACAACCCCTATGGCTCGTCCGCCCTTGGTTCCAAGTACCAGGGCCAGAAGGGGCCACGACCAAGCCGCTACTGGGAGAACTTCGACCTGTGAGTAACATGTCGGCCCCGATGTCGCTTTCCGAGGCCCAGACCCATTTCCGACCAGCCAACACCTACCTCAACACCGCCACGGTCGGCCTGGCTTGCAACGCTGCGATGAAGGCCCTTCAAGAAGACCTCCTCAAGTGGCAGTCCGGAACGGTTGACGCGTTGCACTACGACGACCTCATCGCCCAATGTCGCCGTTCCTATGCATCCCTTGTTAACTCCGAGTTTGATCGGATTGCCATTCTTTCTCAGGTATCAGTTGCCTCCGGAGTGGCTGCCAGTCTGCTTCGGCCTGGGAACGAGGTTTTGCTCGCCCAAGAGGACTTCACCTCAGTCCTGTTCCCCTTCCTCCAAACCGCAGACCGTGGTGTCGCCGTGCGGGTTGTTCCGCTTGAGCAGATCGTCGATGAGATCCGCCCCTCAACCACCCTGGTGGCCCTTAGTTCGGTGCAATCATCCGACGGACGAGTCACGAATCTCGACGCTTTGGCTCAAGCCGCCAAAGCCAACGATTGCCTCACCTTTGTGGATCTGACCCAGTCGGCAAGCTGGCTGGTCACCGACTCGACCCAGTTCTCGATAACGGTGTGTGGGGCTTACAAATGGTTGTGTTCTCCTCGGGGTTGCGGCTTCATGACCGTGCAGGAGGAAGTCGCCGATCGGCTTACCCCCAGCGGTGCCGGTTGGTACGCCGGTGAGAAGCCGTGGGAATCCATCTACGAACCACCGCTTCGCCTGGCCCAAAGCGCCCGCCGTTTCGACCTTTCGCCGGCTTGGGCCACATGGGTTGGGGCGGCGCCTCCTTTGGGTTTGCTAGCAGCGGTCGGCCCTGCGGCCATTGGCTCCCACAATGTTGGGCTAGCCAACTGCTTTCGGAATGGCCTGGGGTTGGAGTCGTCAAACTCCGCCATCGTGTCGATCACTCTGCCACAGGGCAGTCCGACCAGCGATCAGATTGCCGCTGCCGGAGTAGTCGTCGCCGGTCGGGCAGGCAAATGCCGTCTGTCCTTCCACCTGTACAACACCACCGACGACGTTGAGCGAGCCCTCGATGTCATCACCAACGGCTAGCACCGACAATAGGGCACGACCGGCCTAGGCCTCGGGGGCGTCAGTTGTGTCGCTAGCGGTCTCAGAACTTTTGGTCGGTAGTGGCGGAAGGTCTGCTGGCTTGGTCGGTCGACCCTTGGTTAACTCGGCGGCCTGCTCACTCCAGTTGTCTCGCTGTATCCGACCCGGGAAGGCCAGAAACTCGCTTAGGCCGTCGGCGTAGTCATTGTCGAAGGCGGCGATTTGTTCGTACGTCACGATGCCAATCTCGTTGAGAAGAGCCTCGAGCTTTGGACCAACGCCGGATATGGCCTTGAGATCATCGGCCTCGATGTTGACCATCGAGACCAAACTTTCCTCTTTTTCCTCGGTTCCGGCTAAGTCTTCCTGAGAGTCCTCGGTCGAATCTTCGTGGTCGTGGATGACGCCGATGCTAGTTGTGACCGCGGAGTCGCCTTCCATTCCCCGAAAGGTCAGGGCCTCGGCTTCGACTTCTACCCGTCGAGCTTCGGCCGCCGCTTCGGCCTTGGCCTCGCCAGACTCGATGGCCTCCAACAGATGCTGGGCGATGTCAGCAACCCGAACCTCGCTCTCTTCCTTGCCGTGACCCTTGACCCCATCGTCCATCATGATGTAGCAGAACGGGCAGGCAGTAGCCACCCGGCTTGCACCGGTGTCGATCAACTCCAGTGAGCGCTCATCATTGATCTTGGTTCCGATGTCCTCTTCCATGAACATGCGGGCTCCACCGGCTCCACAACACATGCCCTTGGTTCCGTTGCGTCCGGCCTCGACAATTTGCACGCCCTTCAGCGAGCCAATGACATTGCGGGGTGACAGGTAGACGTCGTTGTGGCGACCCAGGTAGCACGAATCGTGATAGACAATCCGTTCCTCCAGAGTTGCCTCGTTCACATCAAGTTTTCCCTGGTCAATCAGCCACTCCAGGAACTGGCTGTGGTGAACTACTTCGTAGTTGCCGCCGAGTTGGGGGTACTCGTTCTGGAGCGTGTTGAAGCAGTGGGGACACTGGGTGATGATCTTGTTGACCCCGATGCCATTGAGCGTGGCGACGTTCTGCTTGGCCAGCATCTGGAAGATGTACTCGTTGCCAGAACGGCGAGCAGGGTCGCCCGTGCAAAGCTCGGACGGACCGAGAATGGCAAAGTCGATATTGGCCCGCTGAAGGAGCTTGGCCATTGAGTGAGTAACTTTTTGATTCTTGTCGTCGAAGCTCCCAGCACAACCAACCCAGTACAGATACTCATGTCCGAGGATTGACTCGGCTTCGCTGGCGATCGCGGCGTCGATCTCGTCTTGAGAGATGACAGGCACGTCGAGGCTCTTCACCCAATCGGCTCTCGTGGTTTGGCTGAGCCCCCACGGATTGGACGAGTTTTCCATCGAGCGGAAGGCGGCTCCGAGTTCGGTCGGGAAGTCACTCTCCATCAGGGTGAGGTAGCGGCGCATGTCCAGAATCTTGTCCAAGATCTCGATGTTTACGGGACAGATGTCGTCGCAAGCCTTGCAACTGGTGCAGGCCCAGATTTCCTCGGTGGTGATCCGTTCAAACACCGAGTCTGTCGTCACCGTAATCTCGGCCTCGACCCCGATTGGCGGCGGAACGGCGGGATTGCCGGTGCGTGACATGACCTCACCGGTCTTGAGTACAATCTCTCGAGGATCCAGAGGCTTGCCGGTACCGTTGGCTGGGCATACTGAGGTGCAGCGGCCACACATGGTGCAAGCATCGGTGTCCATCAACTGCTTCCAGGTGAAAGAGTCAACCGTTGAGGCACCGAATGTTTCCAGTTCGGTGGTCTCTAAGTCGGGCATGGCCCTCATAGCGCCCTTTGGGCGATCCCGGTCTCGCAGATACATGTTTGCCGGAGAGGTGAACATGTGACGGAGCATGGTGCCGGGGATAATGACCAGAAACACGCTGAATGACAACACATGAGCAATCCACCAGGCTTGATGCCAACCGGACAGATTGCCAAGACCATCCACGGCCAACGAAAGGGGATAGCCCACAACACTCCAGCGTTCGTATTCGGGCTGACCTTCCAAGGCAATCCGGAAAGCCTCGACCCCGAAACCGGTGATACCAATGATCAACAGGGTCACGTTGATAATGATGTGTTCGGGTCGTGACTTCACCGCGATTCGATACGGGCGCATGCTCTTGGGGCCGTACCGGCGAAGGATGGCCAGCACCACACCGGCCAAGAAGCCAAGGCCAGCCAGGTCTCCGATGAGGGCATAGCCCCTATAGACGTCGCCGTTGAGGAACTTCAGATCTTCTGGAGCCTGGTGGTTGATCTCCAAAACCACGGTGACGGCCAGCAAAATCAAGAAGTTGAAATAGATCAGGCTGTGCATCAGCCCAGCGGCCGGGTCTCGCAAAAGAGTCTGCATGTAGACCCCAGCCCGGAAGTCGGCCATGCGTGTCTTGAAGTTCTTGGCCGTAGTCGAGCGGCTGTCTGGTGCTCCACGTTCCCAGTTCTTGACCCGGTAAGAAAGCTGGAGAGAGGTCCACAAAACTAGCAACGGAATCAGCGTGTAGAACGCCAGACGGAG
>JAJRXF010000161.1 GCA_024276425.1 Actinomycetes bacterium
GCCGAGTTGATTGCCCCTGCGGGATGTCGTGGGGCAGATGTAGAAATGGTGGACGGCTACAAGATCGACGCTACGGAGTTCCGAATCTTCGCGTTCTCCATCGATGAGGAAGCAGGCAAGTTCGTTTACGTCCTGGAACAAGAGCGTTCGCTCATTCCGGGCGACGTTCTGGTGGACGCTGTGCCCGAAGACCTGCCAGCTCGGGTCAAGAGCTACCGCCTGAAGTCGGTGGCCCCCGGACACGGCCAATACATCGAGGACGCGAAGTCCTTTCTTTCCCGTTAACCACTTCGGAGCCAGCAAGACTTGCATCCAAACGTGGCTCTGGCGGAATCGTCCTTCCCCGGGCTGGTTTCACAAAACCAGAGAAGTGCGGGACCGGATCGCCCACCGGCCCCGCACTTCTCGGTTGAGTCGCCCTTCAGCATCATCTAGCTTCGTGCTAGATGAGGTGCCCAACCTGGGAGGGAATCCAGGTCGGACTTGCCGACTGATGGCTGCCGACACCCTGGTGGGTGGAAGCGAGCCTCCAGAAGTTGGCCTCGGCTTGAGGAGGGAAGTTCAAGCCGAGACCCTCGCTGCGACGAGCGAGAAATTGGGACAGGGCCGGATCGCCCGACCAACCCCGTCCCGTTCCCGATTCCTACAGCCGCAGGATCCGGGAAACCAGATCTCAGGCATCCGCAGACTTCTTGCCTGTGATCTTTGAATAGGCGGCTGGCCAGAAGTGATCTCTGGCTGCCCAGATACCCCCGACACCGAACTTGATGACCAGAATCATGCTCAGGCTGCCAACAATGGCGGTGAACAGGGTGTCGACGATGTTCTGAGCAAAGTCGATCTGGTCGATGGCGGCGAAGATGCCGATCAGCCAGATGGCCCCAACCGCGAGACGGGCAATCATGTCGCCGGCTTCGATCTGGGCCAGTCCGGGGCGCAGCATTCCTCCCACGGCGTTGGCGACAAGTCCGGTAATGATCACGATGACAATGGCGACGATGAGTTTAGGAATAAAGGACACGAGGTCGTCGAGGGCAGTGCTGATGGCATTGTCACCAAAGGCGCTAAGTGACAGCTTCAGGACGAGTAGCATGATGAGGTAGTACAGAAGTTGTGCGACGAAGCGGCCGCTGTCGGCAAAGCCAGCTCGTTCAAGGTGAGATCCAATGCCCGCCTTGTCGATATAGGAATCGAAGTTTATGCGCTTTAGAAGCGAGGTGACGATCCGTCGGATCCACTTGGCAATAAAGCTGCCGATGACCAGAATGACCAGAAAGACAAGAAGTTTCGGCACAAAGCCGACCAGGTCATTGAAGGCATCAGAGAAAGCCTTGCTGAACTCAATATCCATTGTAGGTAGGTCCCTTCCGCGGGAATTTGATGTACTGAGAATGGAGACGCCGCTCGACCGAATTTGGTCGCGGGAAATCTGGAATACCTTTCACGGTGTGGAAGAATCGGCAATCGAGTCGCGACTCATCTACCGTCTCTGACGTCTGATGAGTCTCATGCGGTTTCTTTCCACTCGTCGCACCTTGGTGCGGATTCTCTGGGTTGTACGACCAGGGACAGGCGCGCTCGCAGGCGACGCGTCTGGGGAGAACGCGAGTCCGGGGGGTTCAAGTGATGGGGGTTCGAGTGACGGAGGTAGCAAAAGTGACCCAGAACTGCTCCACAATCTGGTGGTCGAACACGCAGATGCCGTGTACCGATTGGCGCTATCGGTCGTCCGCGATCCTGCACTGGCGGAGGACATCTCCCAAGACACGATGGTCAAGGCCTGGCTGGCGCTTCCGACCTTTCGGGGCGACTCATCCCTGCGAAGCTGGGTCATGCGAATCGCCCACAACACCGCTATCTCAACTCTGCGTACCCGCCGCGCCGCCGTTACCGATCCGGCTGACCTTCCTGAACGCGCGCAGACGTCGGACCGGTCGGTTGAGCGTAAGGTCGAATCGGACCAGGCCATGGAGGCATTCGTCCAGGCCCTTGATTTCCTCGACGATCTTTCACGCAGCATTGTGGTCCTACGGGAGGTGGAGGGGATGGCCTATGACGAAATCTCCCGGGTTCTAAGCGTCCCGCTGCCGACGGTCAAAACCAGGCTTCTCCGGGCTCGTCGGCGGCTGAGTAGCGCACTGAGGGAGTGGGAATGATCCGGCATCCTTCAAAGAGAACGCTTCAGAATTGGCTGAACGGCGAGGCGACGCCAGCAGTAGAAAGCCATGTTGCGACCTGTGATCGCTGTGCCACCCACATCGAGGGCATCAGCGAGCCCCGTTCGGACGGAGCCATCGCCGCGTCCTTGCACCTGGTCTTGGCCCCACCGTCAGACTTTCGAGCCACGATCGAAAACCGGGTCGTAGCTAAACTCGATTCTCGGCAGGTTTTTGGTTACATGGTCGACCTTTTCAGTGCTGGTGTCGAGACCACTCGGCTTTTTCTTGTCGACGATTCAACTGAGGACTACTGATGCGGACGGCTAGCTTTGAGAATGGGAATGGCAGCATCATGGACGATGCCGTTGGAGAGGGGTTTGGCAGATGAGCACGACTGAATGGATGATCGTTGCTGGGGCCATCGTTGCTGGCTTTGTTGTGGGCATGATTGCATCCCGGATTATCAGCGTGGCGCTAGGCGCACCAACCCGCCCCGAGCCGATTCAAGATGCGGCCGGGCCGCTGGCTTCGCTGGGATTCTGGACCTTTGTCGTCATTGGTCTCCTGGTGGCACTTGGCGTGCTCTCTCCTGATGCCTTGTCAGAAATGCCAAGGAACCTTGTTGCCTTCCTTCCCCGTCTGCTTTCCGCCGCCATTGTTGTGATTGCCGCCAATGTGTTGTCGTCGTTCGCAACCGCTGCACTGGCCCGGGCGTTGGCCAGAGCGTCGAGCACCGTCCAGCGACAAGCGGTAATGATTACCCGAGCCACCATCATGGCCCTGGCCGTGCTCATTGCTGTTCCCCAACTGGGGATCGAGACCACCGTCATCAACCTGGGTGTCGCCGCCATCTTCTTTGCTCTGTCCGCAAGCTTCACCCTATTGGTGGGTCTGGGAGGTCGAGATGTCGCTAGCCAGGTCGCATCCACCAGAGCGGTGAAGCGCATGGTTCAGTCTGGCGATGAGGTCACCCTGGAGAATCTCACGGGAATAGTTGTAGCCCTTCACCCGACCGCGGTTGAGATTCGAGCCACTACCGGACAAGCCGTTCTCGTCCCTTCGGCCCGTTTCCTGGCCGAGACGATCACCATCAAGCGGGGTGAGAGTCCGGCCTCCGACCCGTCTAGTTCTTAGATTTCTTTGATCCCTGCGGCATCAAGAGCCTCTTCGACGAGATCGAACATTCGGGCAGAGCAACTGGCCATTTCGACCGGTGGGCTGATCTCTTCGATGACCTTGATGGCCATCTCTGTGAATACCTTGGCCGCTTCGCTGCTCCCATGAACTGCTGGTCGACCCTGGTCGCCTCCAGTCGAAACCTCAAGCTCGATTGGAACCTGACCGAGCAACTCAACCCCGGCGCTCTTGGCCAATTTGGTGCCGCCCCCCGAACCAAAGAGTTCATATCGAGTGCCGACCTCGTTGATGAAATACGACATGTTCTCTATCACCCCGGCGACTCGAAGGTGAGATTTGCGGGCCATGCTCACGGCCCGGGTGGCGACTTTTTGTGCGGCCGTGGCTGGTGTGGTAACCACAATCATTTCGGCTCGAGGCAGCATGCGGGCCAAGCCCATCGCTACATCGCCGGTGCCAGGAGGCATATCAACCAGGAGATAGGCGAGATCGTCGGCCCATTTCACGTCTTCCAGAAAGTGTTGTACGGCTCGGTTGAGCATGAGACCTCGCCACAACAGGGCCGATTCCTCCTCGTCGACTAACAACCCCATTGAAACCACATCGAGCCGCCCCTCGCCGACCAAAACGGAATGAGGCGTCATGACCGTGCGCTCACCGATCTTGGTTGCGTGGAGCCTGCCTTCAATGCCGAGCATGCGGGGCACAGAAAACCCCCAAATGTCGGCATCAAGTACACCGACGGCGTATCCCTGCATGGCGAGCGCAGTGGCCAGGTTGACCGTGACTGAGGACTTGCCCACACCCCCCTTACCCGAGGAGATGGCCAGAACCCGTGCGGTTGGCGGAACCATGGTGTCCTTGGCGCTGTCAGCGGCGTTGCGTCGAGCGCGACTCATCGTCGCCGCTTTCTCCTCTGGGTTGAGCTCGGACCATTCGATCGCAACCTCAACCACCCCTGGAAGGGATCGGATCCGTTCTTTCGCGTCTCGAGAGATTTGTGCTCGAAGCGGGCATCCCATTGTGGTCAAGGCAATCTGGATGGTGACGACACCCTCGGCGGACACCTCTGCCTTCTTCGCCATTCCGAGGTCGACGATGTCAGACCCCAACTCCGGGTCGATAACCCCGCGAAGTACTGCCATGACATCGGCAGGGGAGACAGAAGGTTCGGGCACTCATTTAGTCTAGAAGGTGGCGGCGCCGGGTTGGTCGGGGTCCAGGTTGGTACCGGGACTATTCGAAACGGGTTTTGCGTTGTAGGCTCTAAGCCCCAAGGAGGTTAGACCCGTGATTACATTGACTGATTCTGCCGCAACCAAAGTGAAGGTTCTGCTGGAGGAGGAGGCCGAGGAGTCTCTGGCTCTACGAGTCGCCGTCCGCCCAGGCGGGTGTTCTGGGTACAGCTATGAGATGTTCTTCGATGGAGACATTGCCGACGACGACATCTCCGCCACTTATGGTGAGGGCGTCAGGGTCGTGGTTGATCCAAGTAGTGCTCAGCTTCTCAACGGTGCGACTCTGGACTATAAGGACGGCCTTCAGCAGGCCGGTTTTTCCATTGATAATCCCAATGCCACCAGCACGTGCGGTTGTGGAGAGTCCTTCTCATAAACCTCAAGGAATCCGGGAGCTAGGAAAGGCTAGCTAAGGCCGTCTCGAGTTCGTCCTGGTCATAGATGGTATCGAGCCGCGCTCGGATGATCCCGTCACTTCCCACTAGGAACAGGGATGGCTCGAAATCCAACCCCAAATCGCTCATGGCCGGGGCGAAGCGAAGTCGATCATCGCCTAGATCGAACCCGACTTCTTGGGCGTTGGCATAAACCTCAAGGTGGACCATAGAGATCGTGTCGAAGCGTTCGGCCGCCAGGATGAGGGATTCAAGCACCGGTCCACAATAGGCGCTCGCACACAGAGCTGGCGTGGAAACGAGCACGGCCAGGGGGCGACCCTGAGCAAGCAAATCAGCCACGGTCTCGGAATGAAACGGGCACATTTTTGGCACCCGTGTGCAAATGGGTTCGACGCCGCGAGCGTCATCGACGGTAGGCGACTGTAACGCGGGCATCGCCTGAGGGGGGCGAAGAACCCAGATAGTCTCGGGGTCGAACGCTTGAACGGGCAGTTTGATCTTGGCTCCGTCAATATCGACGATCAGGTCATAGATGCCGGGGTTCGGCAGCGTGGTGTTGAGGGCGAAGTAGCGGAGAATGTCGGCATGCTCATGGGGCTGGAGGCCATCCCCATCGGGGTGGTCATGGGTCACGATTCGGCTGGGAACCGTGAGGCTGTCGATCACCTTTGAGTTCTGAACGATTTCAACGCCAACGTCGGCCGACTCTCCAACTAGGACTTGGCCCTGATCGACTAAACCGAACGGCAGGCGTTGCAGTTGGCCAGCGGCAATGACGTGATCGCTGTAGAACAGGGCGACCAGTCGAGGTTCAAGGCCTCGCTCATCCTGGTGCACATGGCTAGCGTGATCGTGACGTAGCTGGCGGATCGAAATGTAGGCGGCCCCGGCGCCAAAGAGTGCTGAACCGGCTAAGAATGAGCGCCGAGTGAGGGCTAGCTTTGGGGTCGATCGCGGCGGGGTGGGCACAGGGCGACCGTATCCTCATCACGTGGTTGATGGTCAGCGGGTTGTTTCATTCGAGGTTGATGGTGAGCTCGTCGAGGTGCCCGATGATGGCTCGACCTTACTTGGGGTGCTGCGGTACCAGCTTGGCCGGACTGGACCAAAGGCAGGCTGCAGCCCTCAGGGTCAGTGTGGCTGCTGTACGGTGCTGGTTGACGGTGAAGCCAGGATCGCGTGTGTGACTCCAATTCGGCGGGTCAACAATAGGACGGTCACGACTGTGAAGGGGCTTGACCCCGATCGTGCGGCCGCGTGGGGTGAAGCGTTTTGTGCTACGGGCGGAACTCAATGTGGATACTGCACTCCGGGTGTCATTTTGCGCCTGGAGTCGCTCACGAACAAGGGTGTCAAATCCCAAGACCTCGGTGCGGTCCGCAAGGCCCTTCAGGCCCATCTTTGCCGCTGCACCGGGTGGCAAACGATCGTGGAGGCTTGGGAGACCGTTGGCCAGGACCTTCCACAAGATCGCGACCTGGCCGCAGCATCAAGACGGGCCGAGATCGAGGGGAGATCGACCCAGGTCGTCCATCCAGGAATCGGGCTGGGCGAGGGGGGTTTCTCTTGTGATACGGCACCACCTGGGTCCTTGATTGCCATGCGAGACGAGGACGCGGTCTGGCATGTGGCCCAATCGCTGCCTGAGGCCCACAGCGCTGCAGGTAAGACACAAGGCCGCCGAACCACGATTGATCACGATTGGCCCCTGGAGGTCCCACCCGGTGATTGGGACATCACCATGCGAACAACTTAGGTTGAGCCGGCGGCATTAGAGACAGATGCTGCCTGGTGTGAACCGGGGGGAGAGCCAACATCGGTCATTGGCAACGGTGGTGCCTTCGGCTCCAAGGCCGAGTCGCCGGTTCTTGAGGCGAGCAGATCGTTGGCCAACAAGCACGGGCGGACCGTACTAGCAGTCGGGACTCGTGAAGACACTGTCTCATGGGGGGCCAAGCGGCCCCCGATGGCCATCGGGCTCAAGGCCGACGGAACGGGCATCGTTCGAGTGGTGGCCTGCCCAGGTATCGAGGCAGCCATCGCCTTGGCTGCGCCCCTGGTTGAGATCGAGCTCGTCGATATTGAGCGCCCGTCGGTATCGGCATCGTTGCGGGCCGCCGGATGGGCCGAGGCAACCATTGCCCTAACCGGCCTCCAAGCCAAACTCAAACAATCCGAGTCGCACTCTGGCCAGGACGATCTCGTGAGTTCCGGTCTCATTATCTCCCCGCAAGGGGCGACTGCTGAGGCCGTGATCGAGGACGGCCGTATCAAGGTCAAGGTCCGCTGTGGTCGGCCACTGGACGAAATTGTCCTCCGTTCCTATTGCATCGGGGCGGCTCACATGGCCTGGTCTTGGCTGACATCGGAAGCCCTCACCGTGGACCCCAACGGGATAGCTCAAGATCTAACTATTCGAAGTTTCGGCATCGTCAAGGCCCTCGACATGCCCCAAGTCGAAGTCGATATCGACATCACCGATGATCGAGCACCGATGAATGGGTCCGACGGGGTGTTTGTCGCCGTTGCGGCCGCTGGCTGGCGAGCATCGGGATATCAGCAGGACTGGCCTGTCGGTCCCATCCCAATGAGCCCTATCGTAAGCAGCGATTCGTGATTAGAGAAGTATCGACCAAGCAGGAGATCCCATTATGACTAAGCCCGTTGGCCCCTATACCCCAATTGTGAAGGCCGGTCCGTGGTTGATCACCTCTGGGCAGGTCGGCATTGCCGATGGCGCCATTGTCGAAGGTGGCTTCGAGCCACAACTCCGCCAGGCAATGTCCAACTTGGCCGCGGTACTGGAAACTCGAGGAGCGTCTCTATCTGATGTCACCAAGACCACCGTCTTTCTGACGAGCATGGACGACTACGCCCTCATGAACGGCATCTACACCGAAATCTTCGGCGATCATCGCCCGGCACGTTCCGCGGTTGCCGTTGGCCAACTACCCCTTGGCGCGGTGGTGGAGATTGAAGCCTCGGCCTACATGGGCTGAAGGGTCGCGATTTTCGCCGGTAGGGCCGGTGTGCCGGTTTGTGGCAGACTACTCACCATGATTGGTGCCGTGATCATTGCCATTGTCGTCCTCGTCGTGATTCCTGTCGGCTTCTTAATGAGCACATCGTTGGCCGCCGCCCTCTCCGGCGCCTTGCTCACTCGCAACGCCGAGATCATCCACGCCGACAGTGAACTGTTGGAGTGCAACACCTAGCCCATCACTCCCAGGTGCTCCGAAAATGGGCGGCCTAGGTCACCGAGAACGCGGTACCTTTCACGTGTGATCGATCTACGCAGACTGAACGACGATGCTGACTATCGGCTGGGGGCAATTCGCAAGGGTGCCACCCCAGACGACATTGAACTACTGCTCAGCTTGGAGTCTGAACGCAAGCAGGCCTTGACCGGAGTTGAGGCGCTTCGTGCCGAACAGAACGCGGTATCGAAGGAGATTGGTCGGGCAACTCCCGAGGACCGACCAGCCAAAATTGAGGCCGCTAACCAACTCAAGATCAAACTGGCAGAGGCGGAAACTGCCCTGTCAACAGCTCAGGAGACCGTCACCGGTCTCGCCCTGCAGATCCCAAACCCGGCCCATTCCTCAGTTCCCGATGGTGGAGAGGAAGACTTCGAGCTGGTTCGTGAAGCGGGCGAACGCACCCCAGCCGGCCCTATGGATCACGCCGAGTTGGGTGAGAGCCTCGGCATCGTCGACACCCAACGTGCTGTTCGCATGTCTGGCAGTCGCTTCGCCTACATCTTGGGTGATGCGGTTCGCCTCCAGTTTGCTCTGATCCAGTGGACTATGAACAAGCTAATGGGTCACGATTTTGTCCCCGCGGTGGTCCCGGTGCTGGTTCGTGAAGACATGATGGTGGACGCTGGATTCTTTCCAACCGACCGCGACCAGGTTTATGAACTGGAACGAGACGGATTGTTCCTGGTGGGCACAGCGGAGGTGGGGCTGGCCGGTCTTCATCGGGGAGAACGTTTGGACGCGGTCGAACTTCCCAAGCGTTATGTCGGCTATTCCAGTTGCTTTCGCCGCGAGGCCGGAACCTACGGGAAGGACACTGCTGGCCTATTTCGGGTTCATCAGTTCGACAAGGTTGAAATGTTCATCTATTCCCACCCCGACACGGCCTGGGATGAACTCGAGCTTCTACGGAGCCTGGAGGAGGAGATTTTCAGCGAGTTGGAGATCCCCTATCGGGTGATCAACGTCGCCACCGGAGACCTTGGAAACGCGGCGGCCAAGAAGTACGACATTGAAGCCTGGATACCGTCGCAGCAGACTTACCGAGAAGTGACGAGTTGTTCAAACTACACCGACTTCTCGGCTCGCCGAATGGGAACGCGGGTCAAAGACGACGATGCAACAACCGTTCTTCACACCCTGAACGGTACCGCTTGTGCTGTTGGCCGTACCCTGCTGACCATCTTTGAAAACCATCAGCAACCCGATGGCACCATCTCTGTTCCGGAGGTTCTGCGACCTTATTGTGGGGACCTTGACGTGATTGCCCCCCGCACCTCCTAACCTTGCGGATGATTAGGCCGACGTAAGTCGGACAAGCACATACATGTTGCTCGACGTCAAAGACGCCGTTCGAGGAGACACAGTGAAAATGGATGCCAAACCCGCGGGAAAATCGGTTCAACGCAGCCTGCATCAAACGGCGGTCGAGCAGTTTCATCGGGCCGCCGACCTTGTTGGGTTGCCCGAACCTCACCGGGCGATTCTTTCTCATCCAAAGAACGAGGTCATCGTCAACTTCCCCGTCCAGTTGGATGATGGGAGTTGGGAAGTCTTTCGAGGCTTTCGGATTCAACACAACAACATAATCGGGCCCTACAAGGGTGGCCTTCGTTTCCATCCAGACGTTGACCTGGACGAGGTTAAGGCACTTGCCGCATGGATGACATTCAAGTGTGCATTGGCTGGCATTCCCTTTGGTGGGGCCAAGGGCGGAGTGACGATTGATCCCCACGGCTACTCCAACGCCGAACTAGAGCGGATCGTCCGCCGTTTCACCCATGCGTTAGGGTCCAACATTGGCCCTGAGCACGACATTCCCGCTCCCGATGTTGGTACCAACGCCATGATGATGGACTGGATCATGGATACCTACACCAACCTGTCCGGCCCCGGAGCGAAACAAACGGTCAAAGGTGTTGTTACCGGCAAGTCATTGGCCTGCGGAGGTTCGCTTGGGCGGGACTCAGCAACTGGGCAGGGGGTGCTTTACTCGCTTCGTCACTGGTGTGGTGAAGTTGGGGAGCGTTTAGATTCTCTTTCCATCGGGATTCAAGGTTTCGGAAACGTGGGCGGCCATTTTGCCCGGCTGGCCCAACGAGATGGTTGCACAATCCGAATCGTGGGTGATCACACGGGCACGATCCGCAATGAGACTGGTCTTGACACCGTTGAACTGGCTGCCTGGGTTGCCGATCAGGGTGGTGTTGCAGGCTTCCCGGGAGCTACCGCCGCGGACACCGAGGAACTGTTCTCAGCCGACATTGACATATTCGTTCCCGCCGCCTTAGAGAACCAGATCACCCTTGAGCGGGCCGAAACCATGAAGTGCCGCCTGATCGTCGAGGCAGCCAACGGCCCAACTACCCCCGAAGCCGAGATCTTGCTTGGCCAGCGTGGAGTCGAGATTATTCCGGACATTTTGGCAAACGGGGGCGGCGTCATCGTGTCCTATTTCGAATGGTTACAGAACAAGTCTTCACGCTATTGGGGCGAAGATGAGGTTGATAAGGGTCTACGAACCCTGGTCTGGGATGCTCACGACGCCGTGGTGGTAACTAAAAGGAGCCTCAATTGCACGCGACGAGAAGCCGCTTATGCGGTCGCCCTGGAGCGACTCGCCGATCTTTATGACCGTCGAGGCATCTTTCCGTAGATCTCTGGGATCTATCGTGGAGAACAAGCCCAAGGGTTGCCCTGGCGCCTGGTCCCGGCAGCGGCCACACTGGCGGGATGGTATCGAACCAAGATCTCAACGACCGCGTCGCTGGAAAGAACATTCCCCAGCGTTTTCTTTCGACCCTCGCTGAACACTCAGAGGTCGAAGTTCTGCGCTGGAAAGACCGCTCGGGTCATTGGCAAACTTGGACCATGGCCAAACTTGCGGATGTTACCGCTCGGCTAGTCACCTCGTTAGGGGATCTTGGAATCGGTCATGGGGATCGTGTCGTACTGATGCTCAAGAACCGACCGGAGTTTCATCCACTCGATATCGCGTTGCTCTTCTTGGGGGCTACTCCCATCTCGATCTACAACTCCTCGGCTCCGGACCAGATCGACTATCTGGTGAATCACTGTGGGGCCAAGATGGCCATTCTTGAGGATGCCGCCTTCCTCCAACGATTCGAATTGGTCAACGAAAACCTAACAACCATGGAACACATCGTGGTAGTTGAAGCCGAAGGTGCTGACGCTGATGTTCTTCGCTATGACGATCTGGTGGCGGCCGAGCCAGCAGACTTGACGGCTTTTGTCGACATCGCCCAACCTGAGGATCTCGCGACAATCATCTACACCTCTGGGACTACTGGCCCGCCCAAGGGTGTCATGTTGAGCCACTACAACCTTTGTTGGACGCTGGCTTCGATCAGCGAGAGCATGCGCGACCAAACCGACATCACTTCCTTTGCTGGCCTTCGCCATCTTTCGTACTTGCCAATGGCTCACATTTTCGAACGGCTCATCGGCCACTACTACCTCATTGACCTAGCCACCCAAGTCATTTGCTGCCCGATTACTACCGAGATCGGGGCGTACGCGGTCGAGGTAAAGCCCAATCTATTCATTGGTGTCCCTCGTGTCTGGGAGAAGTTTTACGCTGGTGTCAATGCCGCCCTGGCAGCCGATCCAGAAAAGGCGAAGAGCTTTAATGAGGCTGTCGAGGCCGCCACGCCAATTGTGGCCAAGATGGAGGCCGGCACCGCAACCCCAGAAGAGATCGAGACATATGAGTTTCTCGATGCTGTGGCCTTTAGTCAGGTTCGCCCGTTGATCGGATTGGATGAGTGCAAGGTAGCCATTACCGGTGCTGCTCCGATCCCACCCAAGATCCTGTCCTGGTTCCGCACGATCGGTGTGCCGTTGTCGGAGGGCTATGGGATGTCAGAGACCACGGCCATTCTTTCTTGGGCCCATAAGGCAAGGCCCGGCTATGTCGGCAGGGCGGCAGCCGGGGTTGAACTAACGATCGCAGAAGACGGTGAGATTCTGGCCCGCGGCGGTTGCATCTTCGGTGGCTATTTGGACGCACCGGACAAAACGGCCGAAGCGTTGGACGAAGATGGATACCTCCATACCGGCGACATTGGGGTGATTGACGAGGACGGCTTCCTCAAGATTGTTGACCGCAAGAAAGAACTCATCATCACCGCTGGCGGAAAGAATATCAGTCCAGCCAACTTGGAATCGGCTCTCAAGATGATCCCGCTGGTCGGTCAAGCCTGTGCAGTCGGTGAAGCTCGTCCCTTCGTTGCCGCCCTGGTCGTGTTGGACCCAGACGCGGCCGCAGGCTGGGCGGCGAGTCGCGGTTTGGAGGGTGAGGCGGCTTCGGTGGCTGCGCTGGCCGAGAATCCCGATGTCATCGCAGAAATCGAACGAGGGCTAAGCGAAGCCATGTCAACCTTCAACAATGCTGAAGCGGTGAAGAAGGTCAAGGTGTTGGGTCAGGAATGGATGCCGGACACCGAGTTGTTGACCCCAACTTCCAAGCTGAAGCGTCGCGGTATCCTTTCGGTCTTTGATTCCGAGATCGAAGCCCTATACGCCTAGATGAAGCCCCACCCGCCTAGATTGTGGCGATGACAGACATCGTGGAGATCGGCGGACTACGCAAGGTCTACCGCCGACGGGGTAACGAAGACGTCGTTGCCATCGAGAACCTTGACTTGGCCATGGGGCGTCCAGGCACCGTGCATGGCTATCTGGGACCGAACGGGTCGGGAAAGACCACCACGATCCGCTGTTTGCTGAGCCTGGTCGCCCCAACCGCAGGGGGGGTGCGTGTCTTTGGGGTTGATGCGACCCGGGAGTTTCATCGAGTTGCAGCCAGAGTCGGAGCAATTGTGGAGAATCCCAAAATGTTCCCACCGTTTTCGGGTCGCAGGAACCTCACCTTGCTGGCCGACCTGGCCGGAATTGCAAGCACAGAGGTCGATCGGGTCCTTGATCTGGTCGGCTTGAGCGATCGGGCCAATGACAGCTTCGACAGCTATTCACTGGGAATGAAGCAGCGGCTCGCGATCGCGGGAGCATTGCTGAAGAACCCCGACCTTCTCATTCTGGACGAACCAGCCAACGGGTTGGATCCGGCCGGAATAGCCGAGATGCGAGTCTTGATTGGCCAGATTGCCTCCGAGGGTAAGGCCGTTGTTGTTTCTAGCCATCAGTTAAGCGAGATCGAGCAAGTCTGTGACGATGTCACCATCATTAGTAGGGGTCGCCTGATCAAGACCGGAAGTCTGGCTTACATCCGAAGCTTTGCCGGACCCGACGAGGTGGTGGTCACCATCGACCAGCGTGATCGGGCCATTTCAGTCCTGAGTCAAGCTGGCATGCCCGCCCGCCCTCGGCACGAGGACAACGAACTCGTCGTGACCGTCGAGGGCGAAGCCTCTCACGAGGTCACCCGGGCACTGGCTGACTCAGGCCTCTATCTGTCTGGGTTACGGGTGGAGCAAGCCTCCTTGGAGCAAGCCTTCCTGAACCTCACCGGTGGGCCGCCACCTCCAACATCACCGACTCGGGATCCAATGGTTTCGTCGGGTTCCATGCCAACGGGCCCGCCGGTGGCTCGACCGGCGCCGGAGGACCAGTCATGATCAGTCTTCTTGTGGCGGAGTCCAAACGCTTCTGGGCTCGCCGGATTACCCGCTTCTTTCCGCTGATTGTTGCCTTTTTGATGGCAGGAGGGGTGGCTATCGCCTTAATGGTCATTGGGACCGACGAAGGCCCGGATTTTGTGCAAGACATTGGTGGTGGAATCGAGGCAACCAGCATTCTGGGGCCAGTGGCCAACCTCTTGCCCATCATGGCCTTTGTGCTGGGAGCATCTTTTGTTGGGGCCGACCTCAAATCCGGGATGATCGAACAGATCTTGACCTGGGAACCCCGTCGTTTCCGGGTGGTGGCGGCCAGAAGTGTGGCCAGCTTCACCGGAACGGCTGTTCTGGCTTCAGTTTTGGCGGCCCTCCTGGTTGGCCTGCTGTATGTATTGGCCGCGGTGACCGGCTCGATCGAGGGGACAACTACAGAGTTTTGGGTCAACGCACTGGGAGCGGTTGTCCGAACCGGAATATCGGTCGGGTTGTTCTCCCTTATTGGACTAGGGCTAACACTCTTGGTGAACAGTTCGACCGGCTCGATCGTGTCGTTCCTGATCTACTGGTTCGTGGTCGAGAGCTTCTTGTTGTCCGCCTTCCTGCCTCGAATTTGGGCCTGGGCTCCCGTTACCAACGCCGCTTCCTTCGCCAGCGGAGCCGACGTTCAGCGAATTGATGGCAGCCCCTTTCGGGGAGACTTTGACATTATTGTCGATCATGGCTACCTCACCGCTGGGCTTGTGCTCGGAGGCTGGAGCCTTCTGAGCTTGGGGTTGGGTTCGGTCTGGTTTAGTGCTCGGGATGTGAGCTAGCAGAGATTAGCTACCAGCGACCCTGGCCAAGTTTGTAGCCAACCGAGCGCACCGTTTGGATCAGGCTGGCGTGCTCCTCGCCCAGCTTGGATCGAAGGCGCCGAACATGGACGTCAACGGTTCTCGCCCCTCCGTAATACTCATACCCCCAGACCTGACTCAATAGTGCCTCGCGGCTAAAGACCTTGCCGGGGTGGGAGGCCAGGAACCGCAAGAGTTCGTACTCCATGTAGGTCAGATCAAGAGGCCGCCCATCGATGATTGCCTGATAGGTCTCCAAATTCAAAACAAGGTCACCGTAGCTAACCAGTTCGGGACGGGTGCCGCGGCCGGCCTTCCACAACAGGTGGCGGATACGGGCTTGCAGTTCCTTGGCGTGGAACGGAGCGATCATGAACTCGTCGAAGAACTCGTTGTTGTCGACGAGGTCATCCATCTGGTTGCCGGATACGAGAATCAGGAGTGGCTCGACGGGAACATCGCGCCGTCGCAACTCCCGGCACAACGCCCAGGCCGTCCTCGGATCCTGGTCCGTACTGATGATGGCACCGGTCCATCCCTTGTCTGGCTCCGTCTCATTCGCCTGTTCGAGCCCGTTCACGGCCCGCCAGGAATACCCGTCGAAATCCAGTTGCCGAACAACCTCGGCCGGGGCAGGGTTGGGGAAGACAAGGAATGACTCGGACATGGACAGACCTACCATGACGGCAGGTATCGCTCCAGTTCCCACTGGCTGACGTGGGACTTGTAGCTGGTCCACTCCGCCCGCTTGTTACGTAGGAACCATTCAAAGATGTGCTCACCGAGGGCATCGCGGACAAGCTCAGATTTCTCCATCTCGTCCAGGGCCTCGGCCAGTGAGGTTGGCAGTGGCTCTAAGCCAGCCTTGCGCAGCTCCAAAGGCTCATGTTCGAACAGATTCTTGGTCAATTCGGGTGGAAGCTCATAACCCTCATGAATACCTCTCATGCCAGCAGCCAGAATAACGGACAAGGCCAGGTAGGGGTTGCAGCTCGGATCTGGTGAACGGAACTCAATCCGAGTCGAACTGGTCTTGTCTGGTTTGGTCACCGGCACTCGGACCAGGGCAGAGCGGTTGTTCTGAGCCCAACTCACCCAGACCGGGGCCTCATAGCCCATGACCAGTCGCTTATAGGAGTTGACGAGCTGGTTCGTTACGGCGGTGATTTCCCGGGCGTGATAGAGCAGCCCGGCCATGAACTGGCGGCCGACCACGCTCAATGAGTACTCAGCACCGTCCTGATGGAAGGCGTTGCCCTCCTCATCGAACAAGGAAAGGTGCAAGTGCATGCCCGAGCCCTGCATCCCTGATATTGGCTTTGGCATGAAACTGGCAAA
>JAJRXF010000162.1 GCA_024276425.1 Actinomycetes bacterium
CATTAGGAGAACTCGGTCCCCAGTCAACAGCCATATTGGCCATGGCACTGAGGCGCATCGGCACCAATCAGGTTGCAAACGAGGTTCTTCTTCAGCGACCCGAACTTGGATCCGTGACCATAGCAACCGAGGAACTTCCACCTCTGGTGGTGCTCGAAAGTCAGCGACCATCCGGCGGCCTCGACCTCAACTAGTATTTGGCCATGTCCAGTTTGCCCGAGCGTCCCACAACGCCAGTATCAATGGTGATTGGCATGTGGATAGTTGGCCTCATTGTTGGTCTGGTTGTGCTCTGGTGGCTGATTGGTGTCTTGACCGCCTTGTTGAAAACCGTGGTCCTAGTCACCCTCGTTGGCGGGGCTATCTATGCTGTCACCAAACTCGGCCGCACGCCCAATCCCTAAGGCCATCTAACCTCGCCTCACTAGATCTGAATGAGCTGATCGTTTCCGATTCGGACAATGACATTGGCTGCCTGGGTGTCTTCGATCGGTGAGTTGGCTGGGTCAAAGGGAGCGACCGTCTCGACCGGAACACCAAAGACTGCGGCAACGGCTTGAGCATCAAGTTCGAAACCTTCGGTGTAGAGAATCACCGTGGGGCCAGGAGCCCGAGCATCATCTGGGGTTGCGACGGCGTAACCGGACTCTTGGAGCTTGGCCGATCCCCTACCTGCCACCCCAGCGATGCCACCAGAGCCGTTCAAGACAAGCACCTTCACCTCGGCTGGGGCTCGTGGCTCTGTGGGAGCTGCGGGAACGGTTTCCTCGGAGGTCTCCGGCTGTTGATCAGCGGCCACCGAGGACGTTTCGACCGCTTCATCCGCCTGAACTGTCGTTGTAGTGGTTGTGCTATCTCCACTGATGGCAGCTACCGAGTCAGTCTTGTTTAATCCCTTTGCCATAAGCAAAACGCCAACCAGTACAGCAATGGCAACCACGGCCACACCGCGGGCGGCATTGACTCCCGCTGACTTCCCGAACCCTCCACCAGCCTCATGGGCTCCAGCTGTCATCGTGCGTTCTCCACTCTAGGACTGCGACATCTACCTCGATTCATACCCCAGACCGTAGCCGTTGAGAAGACCATCGAGCGGGCTAGGTATCAATCGTCCCCTCCGATTCTGTCTGGCCAGCACCAAGACGTTCTAGACTTGTGCCGACTCTCCCAGAGAAACCAGTCCCCGTGCCCGAATAGCTCAGTTGGCCAGAGCGCTGCTCTTGTAAAGCAGATGTCGTCGGTTCGAATCCGACTTCGGGCCCCACCAATTTTCCCGTCACACCAGCCCGGCCCGCGGCAAATCAACTACCGCGTCACGTCGATATAGACAGCACCTTGGGCGGCCGAAACCTCAACTATCAGCTTCAGATCAGGCAAATCCTCGGCCGGGACAGACCAGCAAACGTTGCCCTGAAGGACCTCACCTGGTGTGACCTGACCAGTGTTGTCAAAATCGTTTGGTACTACTCCACAGTAGTTGTCAGATTCGGTGAGTAACTGGCCCGAAGGCCCAATGGCCTCGAATTGCAGAACCGAACTACTTACCGCGTCCGGCCCAGACTTGTACGTCACCTCTATAGGCACCAGGACAAATACTTGGCCCGCCGGCGGAGGGTCGTTGAACTCGTTCTCAGCCAGAACTTGGGCGGTGCCATCAACTGCTGGGCCTGCCACTTTCACGGTCCAACGAATCTCTTGCCCGTCACCGTCCAGGTCAGGGTAAAAGATGGCAACCGAATCATCGATGGCCCACGGTTCGCTGAGGCTGCCCGGACCAACACCCTCGGGCGGAGCTGGTCTTTTGACCAGCGTTGTCTCGGCTTGCGGTTGGGCAGCGGTGGTGGTGGTGCCCGCATCGGTGTCCGTTGGGACACCAACGGCAAAGAGAACGACCGGCACGGCAACAAGGAGGACAACAAACCCGATTCCAAGCATGATCAATAGGACCTTGAGACCGGATTTTCCTCCCTTCGCCGGCTCCTGACTACCGGGCGCTCCCGGAGCGGCTGCTCCATAGCCCGGCGGTGTCGACACTGCTGGCGCTACCTCGGCCACAGGCATTCCCGGGGGCGGGGCTGCTACTGGAGGGGCAACGGATACTGGTGGTGTGTAGGTTTCTGGGGCCGGTTCCGGAGCCGTTGGAGGTTGACTGATCGATCCAAGCGGCTCTGCGGCCAGACCAGAGTTGGCAGCCGCAGGAGGTGTCCCGGCCACGGTTGGGAGAGTCTGGGTGGGATCGGCGGCCGCTTCGGTCACAGTCGGAAGCACCTGAGTCGGAGCGGTCTCAACGCCAGCTGGTCCCGGGCCATAACCCTCAGGCCACCACAGCCCGTCTGGGGCCTGATACCAACCCTCGGGCGGTGGCCAGGGATAATCCTTGTTGTCCCAGGCCTTGTAGCTGCCACTAGCTGTGTGCTCGCTCATCGCTCTCCTCACCCAAGCCCTCTACCCCGCGCCCGACTCGCTGAGTCCTCAGCAAGTCGGGCCTGTCGGATTCGAACGATCTCAAAGCAAGCGACGGCACCGGCCATGGCGACGTTCAAACTGTTCAATCGGCCGACCAAAGGTATAGATGCAACCGTATCCGCCCGCTCGGCCACAAGGCGGGACAGTCCCGATCCTTCGGCCCCAAGAATGAGAGCCACCGCCCGGCCATCGTTGAGCGGCAAGCTGAAGATAGACGAGTCGCCACCGGCGTCAAGACCAATGGTGTAAACCCCCAACTCTTGCAGACGTAACAGGGCCGCTGGAATTCCCCCAACCAAAGCCATTGGGAGATGCTCAACCGCACCGGCCGCTGCTTTTGTCACCGTCGGCGAAATATGCACCGACCGATGGCGAGGAAGGACGATCCCTGTCACGCCGGCACATTCGGCCGTACGAAGGATGGCACCCAGATTCCCTGGATCCGTTACCCCATCAAGAATCAGGAGAAACGCGCCTTTCTTCTTCGCCAACGTCTCAAGGTCGGTCTCGGGCACCGGCTGGGCCCGAGCAATCACTCCCTGGTGTGAATCGGTGAGGGCCTCCACGCTCATACGCTTGCGATTGATTGGCCGAAAGGCCACCTTCATCTCGTTGGCCAACTCTCGAATGTCATCCAGCACCTCAGCATGGTCCATGTCGTCGATCATCAAGACTTCGTGGATCCTTCGGTTGCCAGCCAAAAGAAGCTCCCTGACGGCCTGCCGTCCTTCGATCTGATCGCCACCAAGTCCCTTCTTTTTCGTCTGGCGACGCCGCCCATCTGAACCCGATCCAGCAGCGCCCTTTCGTCGTCGGCGAGAAGGAGGGGGTCCCTGTTCATTCGGGGACTTAGCACCAGCGTGGCGGGCTCGACCCTTCGTGCCCTTTTTCGGCCCCGCCCGGCCTGAACGACCACTGTTGCGTCCGCCAGCAGGCCGGTCTTGAGAGCCGCGACGCCCACTTCCTGAGCGACTGCCCGAACCCGATGATTTTGACCGGCTCATTTCTCAACCACCAAGGCAACGGCATGACACTGAACGCCGCCAGCAAGACCCGCGATTCCCTCGGTACGTTTTCCCTTCATGCTCACGGGTGCTCCTATTGCTGCGGAAAGATTCAGCTCCATCTCGGCCCGACGAGGCGCGAGCTTCGGAACGTCCAAGATGACTGTGCAATCGACATTTACCACTCTCCAACCCTTCTCAGCCATGAACTCGGAAGCTTGGCGTAGAAGTGCAATACTGTCGACTCCGGACAGGGAAGGGTCCGTGTCCGGGAACAGCGTCCCAATGTCACCGAGGCCTGCTGCCCCCAGGATGGCATCGATACACGCGTGGGCTGCCACATCGGCGTCACTATGCCCAACGAGGCCGACCGCCTCGGAGAACTCGACCCCGCCCAACACAAAAACCCGATCGGTGTCCTCAGAGAACGGGTGGACATCGAAGCCTTGACCAACCCGAAACGGGACCGGCTCTCGCTGGTTGGTGAGGTGTTTAGACATGAGATCCTCGCTGTTCTCTTTCGGTGAGGATGACTTCGGCCAGACGCAGATCGGTGGGAACCGTGATCTTCAAGTTCTCAAAATCACCATCAACGTGAACGACTGTCCCTCCAGATCCAGTAACCAGGGCCGCGTCATCCGTTGCATCGTCACCCATGGCGTGCCCGGCCAACAGGGCAGAAAGGGCGAAACCTTGGGGGGTCTGCACGGCCACCAGTTCGTCGCGGTCAACCGGGGAGCCATCATGGCGACGAAGAGTATCGGTGACGGGAACAACAGGCACGGCCCCATCAGCGCTAGACAAGGCGGCTACGACACGGGCCACGACCGATGGGGGGGCGAGCGGGCGAGCGCCATCGTGGACCAACACATGTGTCGCCGATTCTGGTAGGGCGTCCAACCCCGCTCGGACAGACTCCGAGCGGGTTTCTCCGCCCGCCACAACTCGATGGTCGTCCAACCCAAGAGATCCAACGTGTTCCCTCGGTACAACAACCACTGTCCGCCCGGGGCAATTCATTGCCTCAATCGACCAATCGAGCACGCGTTTGGGCCCAAGTCGATCAAGCTGCTTGAGGCGCCCAAATCGGGTTCCCAAGCCAGCGGCAACAACGATGGCCCAAAGCTCCATTGCCCCCGACGCTATCCCCCTTGGGCCTAACGTCGCTTCCTCGTATCCACTTCGTAATCACGCTCTTGGGGTGATGTGACATCCAGCACCATTTGCGGGCTAGCGTGGCCGAATGGTTTCGACCGAACTTCTTCGTGAAATTGTACTGTTTTCGGGCTTCGACGATGCGACGATCGATTCCCTGGCTGAGACGGCAGAAGTGCGTGTACTCAAGCGAGGCGACGTGTTGTTTGCCGAAAATGATGCCCCGGCTGACCTGTTTGTGACTGTGTCGGGCCGGATTGCGATGGTCAATCGTTCAATCGATGGCCGAGAGAGCGTCGTCGCCCTCATGGAGGAAGGGGATCTCTTCGGGGAAATGCCCCTCTTTGACGGACACAATCGCTCGACCGATGGGAGAGCCCTGGAGGCTTCCGAAGTCTTAGTTATCCCCTATGAGCCCCTCCGAGGGATCTATTCCAATGATCCGGCACAGTTGTGGCGAGTGGTTGAGCTGCTGGCGAGCAGGCTCCGAACCATGGATGGGGTCCTGGCCGATTCGGTCTTTCTTGATGTAACCGGACGCACCGCCAAGCGGCTGTTAGAAATTGCGGGCGACTCCGACGACTTCTCGTTGCCTGTTACCCAAGAAGAACTCGCCGGCATGGTAGGCGCTAGCCGGGAACGGGTAAACAAGGCAATCGCCAGCTTCGTACGGCTTGGCTGGATCGATCAGCGTGAGCGTCGCTACCACATTCTCAATCGAGATCAGTTGGAACTGCGAGCACGTTAACGCGCTCCTAAGCAGCCCCGCCCTACACCAGACCTCCTACCAGCGCGCTCTGCTCTTCACCTACACGGCCTACTCTTCACCTACACGGCGGAGCCAGTCTTGAATGCCTTTGGCCTTGCGAATGCCAATTCCCTCAACCTCGGTCAGTTGCTCTGTCGTGGCCTCAACGACCGCACTAAGCGTTCCGAAATGATCGACCACGTTCGTGACTGCTGCCTCGGTGATTCGAGGCAGGTGGGTCAGAAGCCGGTAGCCGCGAGAGGCCAAATTGGAGCCGCCATCGTCATCCCCCGTTGGTAGTCGTACGGTCTTGGCCAGGATCGTGGCATCGAACAGGGCATCGTCATCAAGGCCAGCAAGGGCATCCATGGCCTCATCAATGCCGAAACTTGCCGACGGACGAAAATAGTCACGAATCAGTAGGGCCCGGTCATCGGCGACACCAGCCATGAGTTCGTCAAGCTGAAGACGCACCAGACGGCCATCTGAGCCAAGCTCGACCAGGTTACGTTCTATCTCCGTAGCAATTCTGACTACCATCTCGGACCGCTGGAGGACCTCAATGACATGGTGGAGTGAGACGAGGTTGACAATTTCCAGGGCCGATAGTTCCTTGGTGACCGTATCCAGCCTGATTCGATAACGCTCCAGAGTCTGCAGCGCCTGATTCGAACGCTCTAACAAACGGCTAACCGACTCGATTGAGTGCCGAGAACCACCGTCGTACACCTGAATTTCCTTGCGAGATTCCGATACGGCGATGACGGGAACATTAAGGGACCGCGCCACTCGTTCAGCCGTTCGATGTCTGGTCCCGGTTTCCGATGTCGGCACGTTGGGATTCGGGACAAGGTGAACATTAGCCCTGGCTATCCGGCTCGCATCCTCAGCCAGAATTATGGCCCCATCCATTTTGGCCAATTCCGACAGCCTCTGGGGCGTGTATGCCGCATCAAGCAAGAACCCGCCGGAGCAAATGTTCAAAACCTCGGGGCCATCACCCACGATGATCAGGCCACCCCGACCGGATTGCAAAACTCGGTCAAGGCCATCACGAAGCGGCGAACCCGGCGCGATCTGAGCCAACGCGCGAAGCATTGATCTATCAGAACGAGTAGCCATCGGACCATCCTAGTGCAACCGCCACCAGCCACCGACCAAGCAGAGGACCGCCCGGTGGATTCACTGTCGCATGTCTGGTCTCAGACTGAGGCAAGATTGACAGCGGCCAGTGCCTCTCCAAGAGTCGAGACCCGAACCAGCCTCAGCCCCAAGGGTCCATCCGGCGCCGAGGATGGAACGATGGCTCGCCGAAAACCAAGACGATGAGCTTCTTGCAACCGCCGATCGAGTTGGGCGACCGACCGCACCTCGCCCGCCAGCCCGATCTCACCGCAGGCCACCACCTCAGAACCATGTGCTCGCCCTGTGACGGCCGAAGCAATGGCCAAGGCAAGGCCGAGGTCTGCCCCCGGATCTTTGACCTCGGCCCCACCAGCGGCAGAGGCAAAGACGTCGTTCCCCCAAAGCTTGACACCGGCGCGCTGCTCTAACACGGCTGCGACCAACTTGAGCCGGCTCGCTCCAACCCCTTGATTGGACAAGATTGGCGGACGGTCACCGTTGGGGGATGTCAACGCCTGAATTTCAGCCAAGACGGGGCGGCGCTCATCAAGCGCTGGCACGACGATCGAACCAGGCGCCCCAACACAGCGATCGGCCAGGAACCGAGCGCTCGGGTCCTCAACTCCACGGAGCCCCGTGCTGGTCATTTCAAAGAGCCCAACATCATTCGTCGGGCCAAAGCGATGCTTGGAAGTCCGCAAAAACCGAAGGTCGTGATGGCGATCTCCAGAGAAAGAGATGACCGTATCGACCACATGTTCGAGCAATCGAGGGCCAGCCAACGTCCCGTCCTTGGTTACATGGCCGATGAAGACCACGGAGATGTTGGTTGACTTTGCCAGGTCGGTCAGGCGATGAGCGGCGGCCCGAACCTGCACCACCGAGCCCGGCGTGCCATCAATATCGGGAACCACCAAAGTCTGAATCGAATCGATAACAACCAGCTGAGGCCTGGCCTGATGCAACGTTGCCTCGATAACCTCGATCGAAGTGTCATCGATTACGCAAAGCGTTGGCGGAACCGTACCGAGACGGCTGGCACGGGCGGCCACTTGACTGGGAGCCTCTTCTCCAGTCACAACCACAACCGAAGCCCCTGAGGCGGCCACAGAACGAGCCATCTGTAAGCTCAGGGTTGATTTTCCAATACCCGGTTCGCCGCTTAGGAGGGTTACCGATCCGGGGACGAGACCACCCCCCAACACGCGGTCACACTCACCGATGCCGGTTGGTACTGGGATGGCCTGGGAGCCATCGAAGCTGCTCAGCGCTACCAGGTCGGTTGCCGCGGCTCCCGAAACCCCTGAAACCGTTGGCTCGATCGAGCCCCAAGTCGAGCAGCGACCACAGCTACCCGTCCACTTCACACTGGGCGCGCCGCACTCGGTACAGATGAATCCTGGGGGTTTCTTCGCCATCGCCACAACCTAATAAGCACCTATGACAGCCGCGAACGAAGGCCTCCATAGGGATCCCACGAATTGGGTGTCAATAGCGACAGATTCGATGGCACAATGGCTGGACTACGGTGCCCGTAACTTCGCCAAAACGCTTCAAAAGAAGGATCTCGAATGAGCCAAATCACCCTCCACGGCAATCCCGTCAACACCAACGGCGAACTGCCAGCCCTAGGATCGGACGCGCCAGACTTCACCCTCACCAAGGCCGACCTCAGTTCGGTGTCTAAGGCCGACCTTGCCGGTCAAAATGTGGTCCTCAACATCTTTCCCAGTGTTGATACCCCGACATGTGCGTCGAGTGTTCGTGCGTTCAATGAGCGAGCCGCCTCCCTGGACAACACCACCGTTGTTTGTGTCTCCGCCGACCTTCCCTTTGCCTTCAGCCGATTTTGTGGAGCCGAGGGAATCGAGAATGTCACCACCGCTTCAACCTTCAAGAACCCCGGGTTCATGGACGACTTTGGCGTCAGAATCGTCGATGGTGTGCTCGCCGGACTTTGCGCCAGAGCCGTTGTCGTGCTTGATGCGAACGGAAAGGTTGCCTACACCGAACTCGTTGGCGAGATTGGCGACGAGCCGGACTACGACAGCGCCCTGGCTGCGCTCTAACACCACCCAGCGAGCTGGCGTCCATCGGGAGGGCCCGGGCTAGTTCGCTCCAACCTAAGATTCTGAGGCATCGAGAGAAAAACTCCGAAGAATAGCGTGCCCCCTCGCGCCCGCACGGTCCCCCGATGGGGCGAACCAAGCAGTGCGGAAGCCAAGCTGGCGGGCCGCGTCGAGATTGTCCAACTCGTCATCAACCACCAGGATCGAGGCAGCAGGCTCGGCGGTCACTCGGCGTAAGACCTCATAAATGGGGGCATCAGGCTTGCGAACACCGACGGTCCCGCTCACGATCCAGGGATCAATGAGCCCATCGAGACTGTGACGAATGATGAGCTTGTTGGCCCACGCGGTCGAGTCGTTCGTGATGCAAGCCACACGAATGCCCCGGCCCCGTAGCTCTCGCAGAAACTTCACCACCCCGGGGTTGAGCTGATGCCGAGACAGATACAGATCGTCCAGTTCATCGGCATTGCCCTCGATGCCGATGGATTTCCAGAACTCCACGGGAGCCAAACGCCCCAAACTCATTGCCCTGGCCTTGGCCTTGATGGCCTCCTCGCTTGTGGTCGAGCCCATCTCCCGGGCAAACGGAATCAGTATTTCCGCAATGTCAAAACCTTCGCGATAGAGGACCCCCATTCCATCAAGGGCGACCACGGCGGGACCATCATCTTCTTCTGCGACGTCTTCAGCTTCTCCAATCACTGATGAAGGCACCGCGACGTTCACTGATGAAGGCACCGCGACGTCCGCTAAATATCCATCGCTAGGCGATTGCCGAGCGGAAGGACGGGGCTTTTTGGATGAGCGACTGCGGCGACCAGCCGGTCGTAGAACTCTCAAGAGATGCCCCAACGCAACCAGGAGAGCGACAATGGCGGTAATCACCGCGAAGCCACGCCACGCCAGGGCTGCGACTGCTGTAGTCGTAGAACCTATGAGTACCCGAGTGTCAGACTCGTCAGCCAGGTTGAGAGTCCAGATTCGTGAAACTCCATCGACACCCAATCGAACATCGCCGGTCGGCTCGACCGTCTCGTCTAGGTGACCGGGCAGATGAACCAGGAAGTCGATCTCGAAACTTGTGGGGTCACCACCATATTGAAGAATCATGTCCTCAACGGTTCTGCCCAGGGCGGCAACCAGGGCATCGTCGCCCAAGGCCTCAATCCCCGCTGGACGCAACGATCCATCCACCACATATCGGACTCGCGCAAACTCCTTCGTTCTTGTCAGCTCGAACCCCGAAAACACATCCGCGTCTCCGGTCAACTCCTCAAGTAGAGATGTGAGTTGAGCCGGATTTCCGAACTCCTTTGATGCACCAACTCGAGTGATCTTGTCCTCACCCAAGGTTGGGGGCGCAATATCCCAGCCAGCATCACTGAGATCCAGCAGCAAGAGTCCGTCCTCGCCCTGCAAGTCCAGGATTCCAGCTACTGCCTCCTCGTCCAAGGCAAGCTCAATCCCAACGGTGCCCGATCCATCTTCGTTTACCGAAACCTCAACCGTGGTATCGACACGACAACCGGCCACAACGAGGGCCACAACGCAGAACACGACCAGCCGGAACGGCATGGTCGTGTTCTTCAGGACTGGCCAAGGCACTCGCCGAGGTTACCGGACGTCGAACCTCAACCCCCGGACACACACACTTGTGTGGACCTCGAAGTCGACTTGCGGGCACGAAACACGATTTAATCGCCCGCTTCAGCCAGCTCGGGAGTGGACGGAGGTTGGAACCCCTCATGAGCAGTAAAGGTAAGCTGTCGATCGCCATCTTCGCCTTCGCCGACATCCACAACAATGATCTGTCCGGCCCGGAACTCCTTGTAAAGGAGCTTTTCGGACAAGACGTCTTCGATGAGGCGTTGGATGGCACGACGAAGCGGGCGAGCGCCCATGGTGGGGTCATAGCCAGAGTCGGCCAAGAAGCTCTTCGCTTCATCGGTTAACTCGATGCCGATGCCCTGATCTTCCAGTTGATCCACGGTACGAGAAATCAAGAGATCGACGATCTCGGTGACCTCGGCCTTAGACAGTTCGTGAAACACAATGGTCTCATCGATTCGGTTCAGGAATTCGGGCCGAAAGTGCACCTTGAGTGCATCATCAACCTTCTCCTTCATTCGCTCATAGGTCACAGCTTCATCGTTTTTGGAGAAGCCGAGGGTGGCCTTGCGAAGGTCCTGGGTTCCTAGGTTGGAGGTCATGATGAGCACGGTGTTGCGGAAATCCACCGAGCGGCCCTGGCTGTCGGTGAGGCGCCCCTCCTCCAGAATCTGTAGCAGGGTGTTAAAGACATCGGGGTGGGCTTTTTCGATCTCGTCGAAAAGCACAACCGAGAAGGGTTTGCGACGAACGGCTTCGGTAAGTTGACCACCCTCGTCGTAGCCGACATAACCGGGGGGCGAGCCAACCAGGCGGCTAACCGTGTGCTTCTCCATGTATTCGGACATGTCGAGGGTAATGAGAGCCTTATCCTCGCCGAAGAGGAACTGAGACAGTGTCTTGGCTAGTTCGGTCTTGCCAACACCAGTGGGGCCCAAGAAGATGAAAGAGCCTGAGGGACGCTTGGGGTCCTTGAGCCCTGCTCGGGTGCGGCGAATTGAGCGAGAAACCGCCTTGATGGCGTCCTTTTGGCCGATGACCCGCTTGTGGAGTTCGTCCTCCATGCGTAGGAGCTTTTCGGTCTCCTCTTCGGTGAGCTTGTAGACCGGGATCCCGGTCCAAATTGAGAGCACCTCGGCGATTGACTCTTCGTCTACCTCGTCAAAGAGGTCGACACCCGAGGCTTTGATCTCGGTTTCCATTTCCTCCCTCTTGGCCAACAATTCCTTCTCGCTGTCGCGCAAGCGACCGGCCTCTTCGAAGTTCTGATTTTCGACCGCTTCCTTCTTCTGGCGAACAACTTCGGCCAGTTCGTTCTCAATTTCCTTAAAGGCGGGCGGCGTTTTCATCCGCTTAATTCGTAGCCGCGACCCAGCCTCGTCGATGAGGTCGATAGCCTTGTCCGGAAGGTGACGATCGGCGATGTAACGATCCGCCAGGTTGGCAGCGGCAACGAGTGCCTGATCGGTGATGGTTACTCGATGGTGGCTCTCATAGCGGTCACGAAGACCCTTGAGAATCTCGATCGTGTGCTCAACCGTTGGTTCCTCAACCTTGATCGGCTGGAAGCGGCGCTCCAAGGCGGCATCTTTTTCAAGGTGTTTTCGATACTCATCGATCGTGGTGGCACCGATAGTTTGAAGCTCGCCGCGAGCGAGCATCGGCTTGAGAATGCTGGCGGCATCGATGGCGCCCTCAGCCGCACCGGCTCCGACCAGAGTATGAATCTCGTCGATAAACAAGATGATGTCACCGCGAGTTTTGATCTCCTTGAGAATCTTCTTTAGTCGTTCCTCGAAATCGCCCCGATAGCGACTACCGGCAACGAGCGAACCGAGGTCCAGCGTGTAGAGCTGCTTACCAGTGAGGGTTTCGGGGACATCATCTTCCGCAATCATCTGGGCCAGGCCTTCTACGATTGCTGTCTTGCCAACACCGGGCTCGCCGATCAGAACAGGATTGTTCTTGGTACGGCGGCTAAGGACCTGCATGAGACGCTCGGCCTCGCGTCCTCGGCCGATGACTGGATCGAGCTTCTTGTCACGGGCCGCCTGGGTCATGTTGGTGCCGAACTGATCAAGAATCAGCGAACCCGAGGCACTATCTCCCCCACTTCCACCAGCGGTAGCGCTGGCCTTTCCAGCATCCCCGCTGGATCCGGTCTGACCAGCTGGTCCGGAGTACCCGCTAAGCAACTGGATGACCTGTTGGCGAACGCGGCTCAAGTCAGCGCCAAGCTTAACCAAAACCTGAGCGGCTACCCCTTCGCCTTCTCGAATCAGACCGAGCAAGATGTGCTCGGTCCCGATGTAATTGTGGCCCAATTGGAGGGCCTCACGAAGAGAAAGCTCGAGGACCTTCTTGGCCCGCGGGGTGAACGGGATGTGACCGCTGGGAGAGGATCCACCCTGGCCAATGATGTCCTCGACCTGGCTTCGAACAGCCTCGAGCGAGATCGACAACGACTCCAGCGCCTTAGCGGCAACCCCCTCACCTTCGTGGATCAGACCGAGCAAGATGTGCTCGGTGCCGATGTAGTTGTGGTTGAGGAGCCGAGCTTCCTCTTGCGCGAGAACGACTACTCGTCTTGCTCGGTCGGTAAAGCGTTCAAACATTCTTGCCTCCCCTGGAGACGTCTGGGCGGGGTTACTACTTAGGGCGAACAACCAAAGCGGAACTGAAATCTGGAACTGATTGTACAGCTGTCACACCCTCAAAGTCGGCGGCACGCCTTTGAAGGTAAGGACTCCGCCATTCCAATCTGAGTTTCGAGCAAGGCCGATTCGGCGTAATTGAGCCGCCAAGGACCCCTTCGGCCTACGCTGAGGGGGTGGCAATTAATCCACTCGCCCTTCTACCCCATGCAACCTCCGATAAGGAGCGAGTCGAATCGACCCTTCTTGAGGTTGTTCACCTTGATGGGGATGACTACCTGACAGAGATCTCCTCTCACCTGATTAAGGCAGGGGGAAAGCGACTACGTCCTCTCTTTGCCATTGCCTCGGCTGGCTGTGCCTTGCCGGACGGGGAGGCCGTTGACAACAATGCCGTCCTTGGGGGTGTGGCCGTCGAGCTTGTTCACATTGGCTCGCTCTACCACGATGATGTGATGGACGAGGCTGCGATGCGTCGCCAAGTCATTAGTGTTAATGCCCGTTGGGGAAATCTCCGAGCCATTCTTTCCGGGGATTACTTATTGGCGAAGGCCTCAGAAATTGCGGCCGGACTTGGCGTAGAAGTTGCTGGATTGCTGGCCGCAACCATCGCCGAGCTCTGCCAGGGCCAGGTTGGTGAACTCCAAACCATGTACAGCGTCGACCGCACCGAAGACCAGTACTTTCCTTCCATTTCGGGCAAGACGGCCTCGTTGTACTCCGCTGCTTGTCGGATCGGTGCCATCGTTTCCGGTCAGGGTCGCAGCTCGGTTGAGGCCCTGAGTGAGTTTGGGCGCCTCTATGGCATGGCCTTCCAAGTGGTCGACGACGTTCTTGACATCATCGCCACCGATGAACAACTGGGCAAGCCAGCCGGAAACGACATGATCGAGGGGGTCTATAGCCTCCCGGTTATCCACACTCTGGCCTGGCCGGAGGGTAAACTGCTGCGAGAACTTCTAACCGACGGACTCGATCTGGAGGATCGTGAGCTGGCCATCAACATTGTTCGTCGTGGCCCGGGGATTGATTCGTCCCTGCAGGTCGCAGCGGGGTTTGTTCGTCAAGCAAAGGACGTGCTGGCAACGGTCAGTACCAACGAGGTGGCGACAGCGCTGGCCGGATCGGCCGACCATCTCCTCGACACCGCAACCGCCTCGGTGAACCAGACGACTGGCTAAATAGGTCATCTCACCTGGTGGCTTGCCCAACCCTGGCCAAACGTCACTCTATGTGAGTAATCTGCACGTTCCGTGGGATCTTTCCTCAGTTGACCAAAAGCTACTGCTGAGCGAGATTGTTGGAACCGAGCACGATTAGGGGCAGTGGATGATCGCAGACGTTTCGGGAGGGACACCTAGCAAGCATGGAGCTGCCAAGGTTGTCGAACTCAGGCATGAGGCGGGGCTGACTGCTGGCGCCACCATGAGGCTGCGAGTCGGCCGGTATCAGTTTGGTCCTGCCGTTGGCAGCAACGGCGGGTTGCAGGCGGGTACACCGACAACCGTTGGTTTTGAATTGGAAATCCTGGGGCCCGACAATGTCATTATCGTCCCCAAAGAGGCGGAGATTCGGATCGATGGCCGACCCATTCTGGCACCCGAGGCCGTTACACAAGGCCAGATGATTCAGGCTGGTGCCGACCATTTCAGCATTGGGCCGCGCCCAAGGTTTGTGGATCTAGCCACGCGTGAGCAGCAACGGATTCAGGTTCGTCGCGTGACGGATCCAGTTCTCGGACCAGCCCTACCCCTTTGGTGGCTCTGGCTTGCCCTCATTCTGCTTGGCCTTGTTCTGACCGCTTTGGTAGCCAAGGCCTGGATCGTACTTTCACTTGCAGCCCTCCTGGTAGCCGGGGGGACTTGGTGGCTACAACGCAAGCGAGACAACAAGGAACTCCAAAACCGACAGGCCGAAGTAAACCGCGCCACCGAGCAACTCACCAACGATATTCTCACAGTTCGGGACTTGATCGCCCGCCAATGCCGAGTTGCCCATCCATCATCGGCATCCCTCACCAGCGGGATGGGCGCGGAAATCCCGGCACTGCAAGGTTTTTCGGCCACGGAAGTCCCCGTCCGAACAGGACGCATTCGCGTTGCTTTAGGACTCGGGGATGTCACCTGGGAACCACCGGTAGACCCAAAGGACAACGCTGGCTGGGACTACCAAGCCACGGTAGCCAGGTACGCCAGCCTCTCTGCTGTTCCATACCTTTTGGACCTCAATGCCGGGCCCATCGCCATCGTCGGACCACTACCTGCCACCGCCGCCATCGCCCGCTATCTGACCAAGGCTGCGGCCGCGATCTCCGACCAGGAGTTCAACATCATCTCCTTACACGGGCCAAACAACCGGGTTCCCGATCAGACCACGACAACAAGTCTCGTACCCAGCGATCACGCCATCATTCAGTGTCCAAGTGTCGATGTTGTCCCCAAGGCATGTTCCACCGTCGTGACGGTAGATGCCGCCGGGTACGCCACCGTTATGGCAGCCAACGGCGACGTGCTGGCCACCGACCTGGTACCCCACGGCCTTCCCGAGGAGGGCCAACGTGTCCCAAGCAGGCTTATTACCCTCGACGATCAACAAAGCCCCGAGGGGAACCAAGGCGCGACCCCGATCCAATCGCTGGCTACCGCCGACGTCACCCGCTTCCCCGGTGTTCACTTATACACCTGCGATTCGAAGATGGAGTCCAAGGAACTCTTAGCTGGCATCGGCTTGGAACTAGCCGAAAGGCGAGAGCCTGAACAGTTGTCTCTCACCATCCTCGACTCGGGTGACCGGGGCCTGATTCGGCTTTGGCAACTACCTCACTGTGTTACCTACACCACCATCGACAATGACAACGGCATCAAGATAGCTCTTGAGAATCTTCAGACAGCCCTAGGTGATCAGCCGGACGCCATGCACGTGATGCTTGCCAGTGAATTCCCTCATCTGATCGAGTTTCTGAACCGAAGTGGCCGAGATGAACTAGCCCAGCAATTACAAGACTTGGCCTCACAAACAGACCAAGTCCAGCTTGCGCTTGTTGCTTCGGAGACCACTCACTCACCGAGCGATGGCCCCTCAGTTGCTTCATCTCGAGACATTTCTCGTTCAGTCCATCATCTCCAAAAGGCAGCCCAGGAACGATGACATCACCAGAGTGGTCCAACCACCCCCTTCCGGCCTTCGTTGCCCCGTCCGCTCCAGACCCCTCACCTCGGCGACCGAAAAAGAAAACCGTAGCCCTCGCCACCCTCGGCACACTTGCGTTGCTCGGTGCTGGGTTTGCTGCGCTCAACTATGACCCGGACTCCTCAAGCGTCGACAGCGCTCAGGGCGAGACTGCCCAAGTCGCCGGGGCGACCCAGACATCGATAACAACACCTATCGCGACGAGCGCCACCTCCGACTCAGGGGACACTGCATCCCCAACCACGTCCCCAACCACTGCATCCCCGACAACCACTGCAGCACCGACAACCACTGCAGCACCGACAACCACTGCAGCACCGACAACCACGTCCCCGACAACCGAAGACGACCAGGCGGCAACCGCTGAGCCCACAACAGTCGGAGCCAACGAACAGTCCAAAGAGGTTGACCCAACTCGCCGGGCCGTACTGTCTGGGGGCATTGTCTATCTGCGCGGATCGGTACCAAGCCAGGACATTGCCGACCAGATCGAAGCCAAGGCAGCAGCCGTTCTGGGCCAAGACAGGGTCGTGGTTGAGTATGTGATCGACCCCAGCGTCGAACTCGCCCCCTCGGCCCCGCTGGTGGTCGAAGATGTTGTGCTCTTTGCCTTCGGATCGACCGAAATCAACCCGGCGTTCGAACCACTGCTTGATCTAGGCACGGCCCTCATGCAGCAGAATGAAAACGTGGTCATCACCGTTATTGGCCACACCGACTCGGTCGGTAGCGCGGAGTTCAACCGCCGGCTCGCTAGCGAGCGCACCGCCATGGTGGCCCAATATTGGTTGGATCGCGGGATCCCCATGGAGCAAATCGAAACGATTAGCAAGGGTGAGGAAGAACCCGTTGCCGATGAGTCAACGCCCGAAGGGGCCCAAGCCAACCGGCGGGCCGAGTTCATCATCACGGGCCTGTTGGAGTAACGAACCTGATCGGCCTGCTACTCGGGTCGTAGGGTTGGGAACAAAACAACGTCACGGATGGTCTGGACGTTGGCCAACAACATGACCAGGCGGTCCATGCCAATGCCAAGGCCACCGGTTGGTGGAAGCCCGTATTCCATTGCCCGAAGATAATCCTCGTCAACGACCATGGCCTCGTCGTCGCCCTCGGCTTTTTGTTTGGCCTGGTCCTCGAACCGGGCCCGCTGCTCGGCCGGATCGATTAGCTCGGAGAACGCATTGCACAACTCGCGGCCAGCGACAATCCCTTCGAATCGCTCGGTGAAGCCGGGCTTGGATCGGTGATCCCGAGAAAGAGGTGAGACCTCTTTGGGGTAGTCGGTGACAAACACCGGGTCCCACATCTTTCCCTCAACGGTCCTTTCATAGATCTCCAGAATGATCTTGCCCGGCCCGTAGGACTCCTTCAGCTCGACCCCAAACCCCTTCGCCACCGATCCCAGCTCGGCCATGTCCATGTCCAAGGCCACCGACTTACCCGTCTGTTCGGCAATGAGCTCCACCATGGTCGCCCGACGCCACGGCGCACTAAGATCGAGTTCACGGTCGCCGTAGCCAAGCGTGGTGGTGCCGTGGAGCTCCAAGCAGAGGTATTGGACCAGATCTTCCACCAGCACCATAATGTCGCTGTAATCGGCATAAGCCTGGTACAGCTCCAACATGGTGAACTCGGGGTTGTGGCGGGTACTCATCCCCTCGTTTCGAAATACTCGGCCGATCTCGAACACCCGCTCGAACCCACCGGCAACGAGACGCTTGAGATACAGCTCGGGGGCGATCCGAAGGAACAACTCGCTGTCAAGCGCATTGTGGTGGGTAGAGAACGGTTTAGCCAAAGCCCCACCGGGAATCGGATGCAGGATGGGGGTCTCCACTTCCATGAAACCGCGATCTTCCAGCCAATGCCGGGTGAGCGACATGATCTTGGATCGCAGAATGAAAGTTTCTCGACTCTCTTGGGTGACCCAGAGGTCGACATAGCGTTGGCGGTAACGCATGTCCGGATCAGCCAGACCATGGAACTTGTCGGGGAATTGGCGCTCGGCCTTAGCCAGAACCGTCCACTCCTCAACCCTGATTGAAAGCTCACCCTTGCGAGTTTTCATGACCTCACCCGTGACCCCAATCCAGTCACCAAGATGCAAGCTCGTGAACTCGTCGAAGTCTGGTGTCACCTTGGCAGGAGCAAACAATTGAATACGGCCGGTCGAATCCGCCAGGGTGCCAAAGGCCAACTTGCCTTGAACCCGACGAAGCATCAGCCGTCCAGCGACCGAGGTTTTGGTGCCGGTCTCGGTTCCATCCTCGATCTCTCCGTACTGAGATCGTAGTGACTCGGTCGAGACCGAGTTGTCGAATCGATACGGAATGGGCATTAACTCAAGCCTCGACTGTCTTGTTTGAGGGCCGTGTCGATGCTGAGTGCCGAGGCGACAACCATGCTTCGAAGTGGCTCAGTAAGGGGGGCATGGACCTTGACCACATAGTTGTCAGCCGTGGTAAACATGGTCTTGGCCAGACCCTCCCACGTCTTGGTGATGGAGGCCACTTCATTTCCGGCCTGATCCTGAATCGAGAAGTTCCAGGCTCGCCAGTTCTGGGCGTTGATCGATCCAATCTCTTCTCCATTGACCATGAAGCCAAATCGGATCTTGCCAATCATATTCTTCTGCACCACCTGACCAATGACTCCCCCGGTGGGCCCGGACACCTCAAACTTTGACTTAAAGAACTTGGCTGGCCGTCGAACATGCAACACGCGGCGACCGTTGAGATCGACAATTTCGAACTGGTGGGTCAGGAACTGATCGACGTCGCCCACAACCCGGACGAACTTCTTGAACGCACTCTGACCGATTTGGCGCACTCCACCGATCTGGACGCCAGCCGCGTTGTAGATGGCAAACTCGGTGTTGACCTCAATCAACTTGGCCTTCTGATTGACGACGAGAATCGGCTCGCTCAACAAATCAAAGCCGGCCTCCTGACCAGCACCAGGGCCAGCCTTGGCTGCCTGAGCCTGGACTCTTTCCGGTTCCACGTTGCCGACCGGAACATAACCGGTCTGATCAGTGGCCACCGGCGGCGGTGGACTGGACTGCGGCAATGGAGTCGACTGTTGCGCTGGCTGAACCGGTGCAGCATTCTCCAGCCGATCCTCTTGAACCAACCCGTCGGTCGAAACCGAAGAAGTCCATGCTGTGCCGTCCCACCAACGGTGCTCAAACCGCCCGACGGGGTCGGCATACCAACCGGGGGGTGTTGCCTGGGGATTCGTTGGAGTATCGCTCACTCGTCCGAGGATAGTGCTCGGTCAAGCGCACCGAGCCGTTCGACGCTCCCAAAAGCGGTCTCTGGGTCGTAGTTCTCCACCACAAATCCGGGATCAAGGTCCAAGAGCGGGCGAACGACAAAGTTCCGAAGATGCATCCGCGGGTGAGGAATAGTCAGGTCGTCCTCGGCCATCTCGACCCCGTCGACCCACAAGACGTCAACATCAAGCGTGCGTGGACCCCAGCGAACTCGTCGCTCACGGCCAGCTGATCGTTCAAGCCTCATACACAGCGCCAACAACTCATAGGGCCCAAGTTCGGTGTGGAGTTCGATCACGATATTGAGGAATGCCCCTTGCTCTGGGCCCCCAACGGGTTCAGTTTCATAGACGGGTGAAACGGCGACAAGGTCTGGCACAGCCTTCACTGCCTCCCGCAAATAGCGCCATCGATCTCCAAGATTGGTTCCCAACCCAAGAAAGGCTCGGCGCCGATGGCTCACCGAAGCAGCCGACCGTACAGAGCCAGCGTCACGATGCGTCTTCGGGCTCGGCGTCGCTGGCCGGAACCTCACTCAGCTTGACCGGCTCAGCCACCAGGCCCGCGATCGAGGCTCCAGTCATAACCAACGAACGGCCCTCGGGACCCATCTGACGACCAAGAAGCCGTTCGACCACCATGATGGCCTTGGATGCTTCGCTTACCATCCCGCTCCATGCAATGTAGCCACCAATGAATCCCGCCAAGCGGTCGCTCACCTCATCAGCATGGACAATCGTCTTCTGACCCCCCTCCACCAGATTGCGCAGCTCCGGGTAAATCTGGCTCATTGAAATCTCTGGATCGAGCGAGGGAGAGAACGGCCAGTGTTTCCAAGGCAAACCGAGTTCGTCATAACTATGGAGGTTGTGATCGGAGGGAATCAGAGAAATCACAAAGGCAAAGCCGTTCTCCCGAATCCAAATAATCTCCTCCTGACGACGGACCCGACGATGGTTCGTGCCATATCCTCCCGGCCGTTCGCAAATCGCCAACTGCTCGCCAATGACCCACTGAAAGTGTCGTGGCTCGATTCCCTGAGCCCACTTACCTTTTGCCATCTGGATGCAGCCCTTCCACCGTCACGACCTACGCCTTGCAGGTTCACTCTTATCAATCCCAATTCGACTAATCACGATCCAACGAAATCTCTCACCAACCATGATTCGCGTCCCTGATGAACTGGTGACCATAGCCACCGTTTCGGCCTCCGGCGAACTGCGGGCCCGCAGCTGCGACCGTGAGGGCCTGACACGTTGCTTTCACATCGTGAGCCCGGATCAGGCTAGCCCCGAGCAGGCAGGCCAGAGCCGCTCCACCAACCGATCCCTCAAGCCGATCCCCAATGACCGCCGGATCATCATCACCATCGGAGCGGCCGAGCAATTTCCCCAACATGGCCTTGCGACTCAGACCAACAACCACCGGAAGGCCAGTATTGGTGAGCAGGTCAAGGTTCGACAATAATGCCATGTTCTGCTCAAACGTTTTTCCGAAACCAAATCCAGGATCGATCCAGATCTCGCCAACGCCTGCTTCGGTGGCCACCCGAGCACGGTCGACCAAGAACTCCCGAACCTCAGCCACCACATCCTGATAGCACGGCCGCTGTTGCATCGTTTCTGGTTCGCCCTGCATGTGAAGGGCGATCCAGCCGACCTGAAGCTCCGCCGCGACTGGCCATAAACTGGCCGAAACATCATTGATGATCGATGCACCAGCCTCGACCGCGGCCCGAGCAACCTCGGCCTTTCTGGTATCGATAGACACGCGTGAGAAGCGAGCAACCCTCTCAACCACGGGAATGACCCGTCGAAGCTCTTCGTCGACGCTGACCTCGGTCGCGCCCGGACGAGTGGATTCTCCACCGACGTCAACAATTGATGCTCCTTCGGCCACCATCTCCTCCGCGCGACGACAAGCCAAGGCATGATCAAGACTTTGGCCGCCATCGCTGAAGGAGTCCGGCGTAACGTTCAGAATGCCCAGGACCGAGGTTCGCATGAGCCAGTCACTCTATCGAAGGCCACCCAGCTGGATGCATGGTGAGCACCGCTCATTCACGATGCTGAAGCCGAAGTACACCATTGCTACGGGCAACCCTGCGCCCCCCACTAAGTTCGCACCCTTTGGTTTTGTGCTCCACAACTTCCATGACTCGAATAAGTTCGGCCTCAGACGGCGGATGCCCCTTGGCATCACGCAACCAGCGGCGCAGGGCCTCCGCAGCCAGGGCGATTGGGGTCGACTGCAACTCTCTCGTATCGGTCGGATCGAGATCACCGGCCAATATCTCAACCGCCCCCTGCAGGCTTCTCGCCCGCCCAGCAGTCCGATTCAGTAGGGGAACAACGTCCCGCTGGCTGATGTCATCCATGAGCGGAAGAAGTTCGTGACGAACCCGATTTCGAACGAACCGGGGATTTCGGTTACTCGGATCGTCGACCGGGCTTAGCCCTGCGAGAAGACAAAGGCGAGCGGTATCGTGGCGACGAATCCCCAAGAGTGGGTGGGTGCCACCGGGTCTCATACCTGCCAGTCCCGCCACCCCGGCGCCTCGCAAGAGATTGATGAGCAGGGTCTCGGCCTGGTCATCTGCGGTGTGGCCGGTCATCGCCCCAGATCCGAGCAGCGCCAAACGGGCTTTCCGGGCCCGAGCCTCGAGATCGGGTCCCTCGCCAACAGCGGCCCTTTCACTTCGGAACCGTGCCCCAACCTGCTTCGCTACCCGAGCGACAAATTGGGCCTCGGCTTCGCCGTCAGGGCGGAGTCCGTGATCGACATGTACGGCCTCTACCTCCAAGCCCCCAAGCCGGGCCAAGATCAATAGGGCCAGAGAATCCGCACCCCCTGATACTCCACAAGTGACCGCTGCTGGGGCCTCGGGGAACTGGCAGCGAGTCAGGACAAGCTGGCCGAACTCTCGGGCCTCGTCCCTAAGATCAAGCACTGGCCGCAGCACCGGCGCGGGCAATCCACAATTCCGGTGAACGAATCTCGCTGATCGTCGGCAACATCTCCGGACCCGTCCACACCTGGTCAAACAGTTCACGCCCGCCGGAAGCCTCAAGCGCACGCACGAACCGCTCCCCCTCTTCATATTGTGCCAGCTTGGCTTCGAACCCGAGTACCCGTTGAATAACCTTGTTCAAGCCCGAGGCCGACTTTCTACGCTCGCTCATGACTCGGGCAAACCGTGGCTGGCTCGGAATCCGGTCTGCACCGGCACGATCCATAGTGATGTCGCCGTGGCCCTCAAGCAAGCTCATCAGTCCGGTCATCTTGTCCAGCGTCGCCTTCTGCTCTGGCGAAGCCAGCAGGGTCGAGAAACCACCCTCCTTGAGCGAACCGGATCCAGACCGTCGCTTCTCCAGTAGCTGCTTGACGGTCTCGCCAAGGTGCTGAGGATCGGCATCGACGGTGTCCAATAGCTCATTCACCAAGGACAGGAAATACGGACGCAACCAGGGAACGCCGGTGAACTGAGCCCGGTGGGTGCATTCGTGCAGAGCAATCCAGAGCCTGAACTCCCGAGGTGGAAAGCCGTAACGTTTCTCCAAACCAAGAACATTCGGCCCGACATAGTACACCCAATCCTGATCCTCAGGGTTGTCGTCCTCCACAATCAAAAGGTCGTACTGTCCAATGACCCGGCCAGACATCCAACCCAGTAACGCCCCAAGTTCGACCCCAGCGATGCGAGGACCGGTCGCCTGTGCAACCGGCTCGGTTAGGCGAGAGAACCATCCCGGCTGGGCCGCATCGGCGGCATCATCCATCCTCCCCAACAGGGGGCGCATCAGTCGCTCGAAGCTAGCCAGATTGGCGTCGACCCAGCCCGCACGGTCAGAAACACGAGCCTTTGCCTCACCGGCCAGCATCGGAAGGCCAGTCTCGATGGCCACCAATTCTTCGGCCTGAGCCGTCAGATCAAGCAAATCCGGTTCGAGCGAATCAGCAAGATAGCTATCGGCGAAAGGGTCTTTCCCCCCGACTCGGGCGGCAACACGACGCGCCAGAGCCCAATCGACCGCCGTTCCCACTAGGGCTTTCTCGGGTACTTCGGGTTTTGAACCTTCAGCAGGTAGCCGACGATCAGGCCCAAAACGAGGAAAACACTCCCGATCGATAGGAAAAAACCCACCCACCAATGCCAAATGACTGCGAACATGTCAAAGAGTGTAGGCCTCTATTCGAACTCTAGGTTCCTCAGAGCATCAAGGACTTTTTCGCGTAAACCATCCGGGAGTTCGCTTCGGCAGCGAGTTTGCACCAGGTCGTGGAGTTCTTGATGGAACTCAAAGGCATCGAGGCAGGGGGCACAGCCATCAAGATGCCCGGCAATTGTCTCCCGATCGACCGAGTCGCACTGCCCATCCAGGTAGCTGTACAACTGATCAATCGCCGCGGAACAGTCGCCTTCGGAGCAGTTACTACGAAACGCAGGGAGAGAGTTGTCGGGAGGCTTGCTCATGGTGTGGTCGTCGCACTCGAGGGAGATTCGGATTTGCTGTCGGACGGACCCTCTACCTCTAGCGGATCCTCTACCTCTACCTTGGCGGTCAAGCCTCGGGAGACGGCAAAGTCGTATAACTCTTGCTGTAGACGTTTTCTTCCCCGGTGGAGCCTGCTCATCACGGTGCCAATAGGAATGTCGAGAATCTCGGCGATCTCTTTGTAGGCAAAGCCTTCCACATCGGCCAGAAGGACCGCAACGCGATAATTCTCGGGAAGCGACTCAACGGCAGAGACGACCTCGGCCTCGGAGAACAGGGCGAGTAGTTCCTCTTCCGCACTTCGTCCATAGTCGGACCGGTCGCGGAGCCTACGGTACAGATAGAACTCTTCGACGTCATCAAGATCGGTTTCTTCCGGGCGCCGCTGCTTTGATCGGTACCGATTGATATGAGTGTTGGTCAGTATTCGGAATAGCCAAGCCCGAAGATTCGTTCCCTCCGAATAGGGCTGGTAGCTCCGATAGGCCCGCAAGTAGGTTTCTTGAACCAGGTCTTCGGCATCGGCCCGATTACCGGTTAGCCGAAGGGCAGTCGAAAACAGCGAAGCCATGAATGGCTCTGTGTCTTCTACAAAGGTTGCTCGGTCAGCCACGCTGGCACGCTATCAGGGCGCTTCGGCGCTGATGAGAGGTTGGCCACCGGGAAAGCTATTGGGACTGCTTGGATCGCTCTGCAATTTGGCGTTGACTTCACCTTTGGGCCCGGACCGAGAATTGAACTCGGGACCTTCTCATTACGAGTGAGACGCTCTGCCGACTGAGCTATCCGGGCAATACCGGTATGACCACCGGGTTCGATGATCCTAGCGGCGCTAGTCGAGCACAGGCGAGGATTATCGACGGGTCCTCACCAATCCCAGGTTCAGCAGAAGGGCTTGAAGGATGAGGGCCTCATTGGGGTTGTGGACGAGGGCAGCAGATGTCTGCGATATGGCCAGTAACGCCCGTTCGGCCGCTGGGTCAGGTCGGTCAACCAACTGATCTCGATAGAAACGCGCAAGGGTGCCCAAGCCGAACCTCATCTCTTCAACACGCTGACGACGAAGTTCTCGCTTTTGTTTCGCCACCAGGTCCGCTCGGCCAGCACCCCGCTCCCCGGTTAGCTCAACCCGCTGTTGAAGGGCCTCCAATTCGGCACCATGGCGCGCTTCGAGTGGCCCCTGAGCTCCGTCCAGCACCTCCCTCAGTTGAGCGGTCAACTCGTGCACCATAGAACCGGTCCCATCGAGTCGCTCGGGGATGCTACGCCAAAGTTCGGCCCGAACGGCCAGTGCTTCGTCGGTGACCAAGAGTCGGGCTCTATCAATATCGCCTCCAGAAGCACTGGCCGCCGCTTTGGCTCGCTTCGGGTCTACTCCTTCGGCAACGAGAACTGTTTCCAGTACTGGCACAGAGATTGGCCCGAATTCGACGGTAACGCAGCGGCTAGCAATGGTGACAATCTCGGGCAAAACCTTGTCGGCAAGAAGAACAAAGATGGTCGATGCTGGAGGTTCTTCGATGACCTTGAGCAACTTGCCAATGGCCGCTTGCTCAATGGCATCAACTCCCTGGACCAGGATGACCTTGCGTTTGCCTTCCACCGGGGAAATCGAGCCGTGGCGAATGATTGCTTCTGCCTCGCTAACCCGCAGAGTGGCTCCTTGGGCCTCAACAACGACCAGATCCGGATGTTTTTGGTCAAGTGCGAGACGTTGATGACGCTCGAGCGCTTGCCCCTCAGACTCATTGCTCAGGAGCAAGGCCGCAAATCCAAGTGCAGCCTGCAAGGAACCGCTGCCCCGTGGCCCCAACAATAGGTAGGCGTGGACTGGGGAGACCGAGGCACCAATCAGCCGGGAGACTGCCTCTTCCTGACCAACGACCCCAGCAAATGGGTTGTTCACACTCTCGTCATTCACCTGTCACCCTGTCACCGATCTCAGCCCAGACAGCAGCTTCCACCTCATCAATGGCCCCATTGGAAGAAACCGTGACCCAAGAGGTCGGATTGTCATCATCCGAAACTGCATCCGCCAACATGAGGTAGGTTTGGCGGACACGGCGATGAAAGTCGACCCCCTCCTGCTCCAAACGATCCAGTGACTTCCCAAGGCGTGCCCGTGAAGTTTGGAGGTCGCAATCAAGCAAAACCACGAGCTGAGGCCAACGCCCATCAAGAGCCCAGTCATTAACCACCCGGACGGACTCAACCCCGAGTTCTCGTCCACCTCCCTGATAGGCCAGAGAGGAATAGGCTGACCGGTCCGAAACCACGGACCGACCCGACTTCAGGGCGGGTAAGACAACATCGTCCAGATGCTGAGCTCTGTCGGCTGCCATCATCAGGGTCTCTGCTCGGGCTCCAATCGGAGCCTCCCCGGGGTTAAGAAGCAAATGGCGTAGGGCTTGCCCGAGTTCGGTACCCCCGGGCTCGCGGGTAACCAGGGCTCCTATCCGCTTGGCTAGGAGTGAAGCCTGGGTGCTCTTACCCGATCCTTCTCCACCTTCGAAGGCAATGTAGACCGGTTTGCTCATCGAGTTAAAAGGGGGTTTCTTCGTCAAGGTTGCTCTTGGGGGTGACCGGCTTGGCCGCCGCCTTCTTCTTGGTGGCCTTCTTCTTGGCCGCCTTCTTCTTGGCCGCCTTCTTCTTGGCCGCCTTCTTCTTGGTGGCCTTCTTCTTTTTCTTGGCCGGACCCTTGGCCCGTCGATCGGAGAGCAACTCCGACGATCGTTCCAGGGTTAGCGTCTCAACGTCGTCGCCCTTGCGCAGACTGGCATTGGTTTCGCCATCGGTCACATAGGGACCAAAGCGGCCATCCTTGAGTTGGATTTCCTTGTCCGTTGCCGGGTCGATGCCCATGATCTTGAGCGGACCCTTGGTGCTCTGGCCGCGCCGGCGCTTTGGTTGAGCCATGACCTCAATAGCCCTCGCCAGATCGATGGTGAGCAACTCGGCCTCGGCTTCCAAGCTTCGGCTGTCGTTCTTGGGACCATCCTCGGTGATGGTCGTCTTCACGATGTAGGGACCGAATTTGCCGTTGTGGGCCACGATCTCCCCGTTGTCTGCTGGGTCGATTCCAACAACCCGTGGAATGGACAAGAGTTTGACCGCGTCATCCAGGGTGAGCGTCTCCGGTTCCATGTCCTTGAAAAGTGAACTAGTCCGGGGCTTCTCCCCGGTTTCCTCGTCGAAGTCGCCCATCTGAACATAAGGACCAAAGCGACCAGCCTTAACCGAGATGGTGGCGCCAGTGACTGGGTGCTGGCCAAGTTCACGATCACCCTTTGGGGCCTCGATGAGTTCGAGTGCCTTTGTGACCGTCAACTCATCCGGTGCCAGGTCTTCGGGAATGGATGCTCGATCCTCGCCCCGTTCGAGGTACGGACCGTACTTCCCGACCCGGGCAACGATGGCCACACCGTCCTCGTCAGCCCCAATTGGAATCGAATTGACTGCGCGGGCATCAATGTCGCCCAGGCGATCGTTGACCTTGTCTTTGAGTCCTGGCTTACCATTGGATCCAAAGTAAAAATCAGTAAGCCAGGGCACCGTCTCCACCCCGGTTCCCTCAGCAATTGAATCGAGATCTCCCTCCATCCTGGCGGTAAAGGCATAGTCGACCAGATCAGGAAAGTGTTGCTCCAATAGGGTGATGACGGCGAAGGCCTTGAAGCTCGGGACAAGGGCCGTTCCCTTCTTCCATACGTATTCCCGAGCCTGGATGGTGGCAATGATGGAGGCAAAGGTGGATGGGCGGCCAACACCAAGTTCTTCTAACTTTGCCACCAGGGAAGCTTCGTTAAATCGGGCTGGTGGTTGCGTGTCATGTCCTGCGGCCTCCAGTCCACTCAAGGTGGCGGGGTCGCCCTCGGTAAGAGGCGGCAGAGTCTGCTCCTTGGGGTCCTGCTTCGAGGAGTCTTCATCCTTCGATTCGCGGTAAACCTTGAGGAACCCCTGGTGTTTGATGACCGTACCCGAGGTCGAAAAGGTGGCGACACGGCCATCTTCTGTTTCAACATCAAGGCGGAGAGTGACGGTTTCTCCGGTGGCGTCGGTCATCTGCGAGGCAACCGTACGTTGCCAAATCAGCTCATAAACCTGGAAATCCTGTCGAGAAAGCTCCCCGGATACCTCATCCGGAGTCCGGAATCGGTCACCGGCGGGCCGAATGGCCTCATGAGCCTCCTGAGCGTTTTTCGACTTTGACTTGTAGGTACGGGGAGCCTCAGGAAGGAAATCGTTTCCGAAACGATCCTGAATCTGGTTTCTGGCTGCGGCTACCGCTGTCTCGGAAAGGGCTACCGAGTCGGTGCGCATATAGGTGATGTAGCCACGCTCGTACAAACCTTGAGCAACCCGCATTGCCTGGGCCGACGAAAGCCGCAGCTTTCGCCCTGCGTCTTGTTGGTAGGACGACGTGATGAAGGGTGCCGCCGGTCGGCGACGATAAGGCTTGGCCTCACGACTCTTCACCTTCGCCGACCGACCTTCAAGATCTCCCACCAAGGCCATGGCCTGGCCCTCATCAAGGTGGACGGCGTCCTCCTTGACCAACGTTGCCTCACGATTGAAATCTCGCCCAGCGGCAATCCGCTTGGAATCCAACTCCAACAATATGGCACTAAAGGGCTTACTGGCACCTGCCGCAGTAAAGGTGCCAGTAAGATCCCAATAGTTGGCCGACCGAAACGCCATGCGTTCACGTTCGCGCTCCACCACGATTCTGGTGGCCACGCTCTGAACTCGTCCAGCTGAGAGTCCCCGCATCACCTTCTTCCAAAGGACCGGCGAAACCTCATAGCCAAAGAGCCGGTCGAGAAGACGACGGCACTCTTGTGCATCAACCAAGCGACGATCGAGTTCGGTTGGGTTCTCGATGGCACGCTTGATGGCCTCGGGAGTGATCTCTGTGAAGATCATCCGCTTGACCGGTACCCGTGGGTTCAATTCCTCCAGCAAGTGCCAGGCAATGGCCTCACCCTCTCGGTCCTTGTCGGTTGCAAGAACAAGCTCGCTGGCATCCTTGAGCATGGTTTTGAGCATGCGAACGTGAGACTTCTTGTCTGGTGACACCACGTAGAGCGGCTTAAAGCCATTGTCAACATCAATACCGAGCCTGGCCCACTTTTCCCCCTTGAAAGCAGCGGGAACGTCACCAGCATTGCGAGGAAGGTCGCGGATATGTCCGATCGAAGATTCGACCATGTAATCGTCACCCAAATACTCCGAAAGCTTGACCGCTTTGGCAGGGGACTCGACTATGACCAGGGGTTGAGGCACAGGCGCAGGCTAGGAACCCTGGAGGCTCTTTTGCCAACACCGTGCAAAAAAACAGGTGAAGCAGGGAGAAATCTTCCCGAAGCCGGGACCTAATTCATGATTATTCGACCGGCCGCACCATGCTAATGGTGCTCGGAAGGTGAGTCTTTATCAGCGGGTGCGGTGAACAAAATCGCCGCTCCTAGACCGGTCGACACCAACGAAGCCACCAGAATTCCAATGATGGACTCATCGATGAATCCGGGATCATCGAAGGCCAAACCGCTAATAAACAGGGCGACGGTGAATCCGATTCCCGCTACCGCTCCTGCTCCAAGCACATGACGTAACGTTACGCCGCCTGGCAGATCGGCAACTCCAAATCGGACTGCCACATAGGTAAACAGAGCGATTCCGAGCGGTTTACCGAGAATCAGGCCAACAATAACCCCAATGGTGATGGGGGAAGTGATGGCGTTGCGGACGGCCTCACCCGACAGCTCGACTCCAGCATTGGCTAGGGCGAAGAGGGGGATGACCAGGAAGCTGGTCCACGGGCTCAGAAATCCGATCAGTCGGACACAAATCGAGACCGATTCCTTGTTTTTCCAGTTGGCTTCACGGACCGATGCGGGATCAACATTGTCGCCGGACATGAAGTCCTCAAGGCCCTCCAGCAAACGGGGACCAAGCAGCGGTTTGGCGGGGGCTAACAGGCCAAGGACCACACCAGCGATGGTGGCGTGTACACCCGATCGATAGGTGGCGTACCAGACGAAGATACCAACCACCACATACATCGGGATGTACCAAACCCGAAATCGTTGCATGGCGATCACCGCGAGGAGCCCGACGATGGCCAGTGCCAACCAGCCAAAGCTCAGCCCATCACTGTAGAAAATGGCGATGACCGCTATGGCCCCGATGTCATCAACAATGGCCAGAGTCAAGAGGAATAGTTTGAGCCGATGGGGAACCCGGGAACCAAGCAGAGCCAGAACTCCTACGGCGAAGGCGATATCGGTCGCCATCGGAATGCCCCAGCCTCCAAAACCCTCGCCACCAAGGTTAATCAGTGCATACAAAGCGGCGGGAAGGATCATTCCACCCAGAGCGGCGATAGCGGGCAACGCTGCCACCCGGGGAGAAGAGAGGTCGCCAACAACAAGTTCGGCCTTGATTTCAAGACCAACCACGAAGAAAAACAGAACCATGAGGGCGTCATTGACCCAGTACTCAAGACTCCACGGGATTCCCCCATGGGTCAGCGGCACCCAGTCTCCAATCTGGATCAGGAGTTCTGTCTCCCACAGTTGACGGTAGGAATCCGCCCACGGAGAATTCACCCAAATGAGGGCGATGGCGGTCGCCAGGAGGAGCAGGACACCCGACGCCGCCTCCTGGGCCAGAAATCGGACCATTGGACGGACAACGGTGCGGGCAAGACGAGTGTCTCCGCCGCTCCAGGCTTCTTTGCGAACCGGAAGTTCATTCTGTGACATGGCCCGACCAGGCTATCGCCGCCACTGACCCAGAGGTTGCCAGTTAGCGGCTGTTGGCAAGAATCTTGACCACTAGTCCTGGCGCAGTTCGAGACAGACCGTTGTTCCCTTGGCCGAGGAGTCAAATGTGATGTCTCCCCGGCTGAGGTGACGCATGAGGGGCACACCAAATCCACCCTCAATCTGCAATCGATCGGGGTGATCAATCGGTGGGACAATTACCTCCTCTGGCATGCCAGCTCCCTGATCGGTGACGGTTAGCTGGACAAAATCTTCTCCCACCACACAACGCGCCCGGACCCGGGCAGGCTTTTGGTCAGAATGTTCGGCCTTGGCGTGGTTGGCCTGAATGGCATTCGTTACGGCCTCGGAGGTGACCCAACGAAGATCATCCAGCCGGTCGCCATGCAGAGACCCGCTCGCGGTTGCTGCGGTCGCCACCAACATGCGAACGACCGTGACCAATTCGAAACTCGAGGGGATGTCGATTTCGACGACACCGCTGCCGCCCAAACCGGTACTGCTGGTTGTTCCGGGGGTCCAGCCCTCGGCGTCGGAGTCTTTCATCGACGCCAAAGTTAGTCCAGCTTAGAGTGGTGCCTGTGCCAACGGTGAAGAGGCTCCGACCGATCGCCGCCATGCTCGGAAGTTGGAAAGGTCTCCGGTTGTCGGTTCTATCATCCATGGCCAAGGATGAACTTCAGCCGGCGCGATCACCGATTTGCGTCGACGAAAGCCGGGCACCGGGGCGTAGGTCACCGCAGGCTTGCGATGAGATAGGACATCGGTCGGCGAACCGAGCCAAACCTCAAGTCTTCGCTCAGTCGCCAACTCTGCCAGCGACTCAACCAAGAAAATCAGTCGTTTTGGACTAACTCGAATTCGGGCTAGCAAGGGCTGATCGAACACAAACACGACGGGCAAGTCTGGGTTGGCCCTCATAGCAGGATCACCTGGACCCAGCGACTCTGCCGTGATCCAAACGACCTCCGGGTGGCCGGTGCGCTCGGTTGTCGGCGGGCCTGCACTCCGGCGGATATCGGCAGCAACACGAGCCTCTAGCGGAGCAGTTGCTTGTTCAAAAGAACGCGGCGAAAGCGACGTCTCAATTGGGCAATCTCGAACCAGATCACACGATGCACAAAGACCGGCCGCCCACTTCTCTACATGCCAACGGTTGAAGGCCAAGGGCTTAGCCCCGGTCAGACCGACCATGGTCTGCCATCCCAGCCGATTCGCTCCTCTCGATCCGTCCAGCAGGTGCCGGAAGAAAAACTCCTCACCCTCGCGCCAAGAGCCACCCGAAGCAGTCCAATGACTGGCCAGCCAACCCCGAGCTGTCCCAACAATCCAGCCCTCCTCCTCCAATTCTTCTCTCGCCGTTTCCAGGCAGGCCATCTCGCCCAACTGGGCTTGGTGGCCAATGGCATCGTGCTGGTTGGACCATCCCTTCCCGGTGAGGATGGGGCCAAGTTCACGTTCTACTCCGGTCCGGCTCCCGGAGCCGAGGCGAGAATACCAATGGCGGGCGTATTCGCCCCACAGAAGCTGCTCTCGAAATCGCTCAACATCTTGTGGTGGCCCCCCTTCGACGTGATTCCAGGCCTCCCGCTGGGAGAGGAGACCATGGCGTAGGTAGGGGGAAAGCCGACTGGCCCCCCGCTTGGGTTCGGGCAATACCTCCGGTATGCGGTCAGCAAAACCAGCAACATCAAACCGGGCCAGGGCTTCTCGCGCTGCCAGCGATCCACCAACAAAGGAAGGGGACCCAACAATCTCGCCATCGGTGAGGGCTCGAAGGTGTTCCGAAACAAATTGCGTCGCTGCCTGGCGACCCAAATCCGGAAGCAGAAGTTGTTTCACGGGCCTCCAATCAAGTTAGCCAAGGGTGACGCATACCAAGCCACCCTCGAGCGGATTGGACGGAGGTCGACGGTGACCACAATCCATTCGACATTAGCGAATTCTTGCACCTGGACCGCCATCGTTGCAGCCCTGTAATCAACTTGCTTAAGCAAGCCTAGTGAACGGTCGATGAACCTTGCGGTCACAAACTATCGACCGAAAGGCGGAACAAATGCCTGATCAAGGCTACGCGATATCCAGCCAGTTGCCGGCTCCTCCGGCGGCCCCGTCCTCGATGACGCCTAAAGCGCCGGTTCGCCCGGGAGCCCTGGCCCCTACGTTTCCGACCCCAGCTCAACCACTGGCGGTTTCCGAGCCGGTTCAGGCGGCGCCTCACCAGGCCATACCTACCCAGACCGTGGCCATTCCGAACCCCGTCCCCCAGACCAATGGGTGGCAACAACCTCAACCCCAACCATCCTACGCTCCACCTCAGGGAACTCCGCCCTTTCAACCGGTGGGCCCCAGCCTCGGTCAAGAGTTTGTTCCGCCCCAGAATCTCCATCAGGCACCGAGCCATCTTCAGGTCGGCCAACCGGAGTATTTTCCGCCTTCGGCCTACAGCCTGCCTGCCTACGCCACCGAAACTCAGACTGGTGACACCGGCAACAACATCGTCATGGCCTACGTGTTTGCCGCGATCTCGCTTCTGTTCTTTCCCATCGTCTTTGGCCCCTTGGCCATCTACTTCGCCAACAAGGCCAAGGCCGCTGGACACCCCAACGGTGGCACTGCCCGAGTCATCGCCATCGTCGCCATGCTGATCGGCCTTACCCTTGGGGCAGTCCTTGCCCTGTCTATGCGGGCCACGTAGCGGCAACAACCAAAGGTGGTCCGCCGTCGGTCCTCGACACTAGCCTTGCCTTGTGGCCAAGGGGATGGACGAAATCGTTGAGGGCCTCCGCTCCTCCGGTCGACTCATCCATGCCGAGATCCTCCAAGAGCGCCCAACCCTCAGGGGCAAGCTCAACAAGCCTCTGCCCGAAGCGATAGAGCATTGTTTGCCAACTCACGGCTTGTATCAACATCAGGCCGAAGCCATCAATCTTGTTCGGGTTGGGCAATCAACGGTTATTGCGACGGGGACCGCATCGGGAAAGTCGCTCTGTTACCAGCTTCCCATCGCCGAATCCATAGTTAGTGGAGTCCGGCCAGGCACCGCCCTCCTGCTCTATCCGACAAAGGCTCTAGCCCAAGATCAGCTTCGCTCCTTCGGCCTGCTTGATGTCCCTGGAATGAAGGCCACCACCTATGACGGGGACACCGATCGTGCTGTCCGCAGCTGGGCTCGATCCAATGCCAATGTGGTCCTAACCAATCCGGAAATGCTGCATAGCGGCATCATTCCCTATCACCAGAAGTGGGCCACCTTCCTCAGGCGCCTCGACTATGTGGTTGTTGATGAACTCCACGTTCTGCGGGGCATCTTTGGGAGCCATATGGCCCACGTGTTGCGGCGCCTTAGACGAGTGTGTGCCATCTATGGCGCCGATCCAACCTTCATTTTCTCCTCGGCCACCATTGGACGCCCAGAGGATCTGGCTTGCCAACTGAGCGGCAAGAAGGTCGTTTCGGTCAGCAACGACGGGTCTCCCCGAGCTCGGCGTCATATTGCCCTGGTCCAACCAGCCCTTCGCTGGTCTGACTCATCAAGTCAAGTCCGTCAATCTCCGGCCACCGAGACCATCCGAATCGTCGTCGACTTGGTCAAGTCGGGCCATCGCGTCCTGGCTTTTTGTGCCAGCCGATCTCTGACTGAACGAGTGGCCGACGGGGTGGCCCGCTCCCTTCCTCCCAACCTGGCCAACGCGGTCCGGCCGTATCGATCCGGGTACCTGGCCGCAGAACGACGCCAGATTGAAGAGGAGGTTCTTGGGGGATCTGTGCGGGCGATTGTGGCTACCAGCGCCCTCGAACTCGGCGTAGACATTGGGGGTCTGGATGCCACGGTGCTCTGCGGGTTCCCAAGCACCATCTCATCATTCTGGCAACAGATTGGGCGTGCGGGACGCGGTACCGAGGAGTCGTTGGCTGTTCTGGTGGCCGGTGAGGACCAACTAGACCAGTGGTTCATGAACCACCCGAAAGATCTGTTTGAGCGGCCCCCCGAGCCAGCGGTTATTAACGTCAACAACAAGTTCATTCTCGATCCCCATCTTGGGTGCGCCGCCTACGAGCAACCGCTGCTGCCAGCCGACGAGAAATGGTGGCCGAACATGGGTGAGGGAATCCATCGATCGGTCATGGCTGACGAGATGCGAATTCGCCCGGACCGGCGTGGCATTCCCCGGGCAGTCTGGGACGGACGCGGAGTTCCGTTTTCACGAATTGGACTCCGCTCGGCTTCTGGGGGCCAGATCCGCATCGTCGACCACTCTGGGGGCCTCATTGGAACGGTCGAACAGGCAAGGGCCGGTAACCTTGTACATACCGGGGCCATCTATCTTCACCGTGGTAGGCCGTGGAAAATAACCAACCTTGACCTTGCCAGCCGCACCGCTCACGCCGCCAGTAGCGGCGGTGAAACCTGGACCCAGACCCGGTCCAATATCTCCATCCGGGTGGACGATCCTGGCCAACACAAGATGGTGGGTGCGGCACGACTTCATCGCGGGGTGGTCACCGTGACGACCCAGATAACCGGCTACCAGATCAAAGACTCTGCTAGCCGCAAGGTACTGGACTCGGTCGAACTCGACCTGCCACCGGATGAGCTGACCACCACGGCCATTTGGTACCAATGGACACTGGATGCCATCGCCGATGCAGGAATTCAAGACTTCAACCTCCCTGGGGCCCTACACGCCGCCGAACACGCCGCCATTGGAATCCTTCCCCTCTTCGCCATCTGCGACCGCTGGGACGTCGGAGGTGTCTCCACCCCGGC
>JAJRXF010000163.1 GCA_024276425.1 Actinomycetes bacterium
ACCTCCAGGTGTCACTGGAGGATTCCGTTGAGGACTGGTCCGATGATCGATTCTGGGAAGAACTCATGGCCCGACTCCCCGCCGAGACAGTGCCAACAATCCAGACCGGCCCCTCAATCGAGAAATCGATTGCTCCGCTGCGAAGCTTTGTGTCCGAACCCATGCGTTACGGCTCCCTCTTCCTAGCCGGTGACGCGGCCCATATCGTTCCACCAACTGGGGCCAAGGGCCTCAACCTGGCTGTATCCGACGTCTTTTACCTCAATCGAGCCTTTGGCCAACACTACACCAACGGGAACGACGACTACCTCGATTCCTATTCAGACATGGCGCTGCGCCGGGTCTGGAGTTCGGTGCGCTTCTCCTGGGCGATGACCAACCTCTTTCACCACTTCCCAAGCCGAACCCCTTTTGAGCAACGAATCGTCAACGACGAACTGGACTATCTGTGGAATTCTGCTGCCGCCCAAGCAACAATGACCGAACAATATGTCGGCCGCAGTTTCGAAGCCTGAATCGAGAGTGACCGTGTCCAAACCACAATCCCCAACCCCAGAATCGGATAGTGCAGAACCCTCCTACCGTGACATCCCTGGCACCTACGTCTTTGACGGCGCCCGTTGCCAACGCGGCTATGTCCTCAACATGTTCTGCATGTCGCTCACCCAAGAATCAAACCGTGATGCATTTCGAAGCAACCCCAGTGATTATCTGGACCAATGGGATCTCACACCCGACCAAAGAGAGTCGATCGAGAAACGCCAATGGCTCCGTATGCTGGAGCTCGGCGGCAACGTCTACTACACCTTCAAGCTAGCCGCCTTTGACGGCATGACGTTTCGTCATCTCGCGGCTGGGATGACCGGAGTCACAATCGAGGAGTTCGCCGAGATGATGACCACAGGTGGTCGACCAATCGAGGGGAACCGTTCGCGAGCCGCTCAGCGAGCGCCCGAGGGAAATGAGTCACCAAGCCATGGCTGAGATCTTCGCCGGGATCGGAACCTCTCACGTTCCTGCAGTTGGGGCGGCCATGGATGCCGGGAAGGACCGCGACCCCATCTGGGCCCCCTATTTCGACAAGATCGAAGGGGCAAGAAACTGGATGGCCGAGGCCAAACCCGACGTCTGCATCATTGTCTACAACGACCACGCCTCAGCTTTCTCTCTCGAACTTATCCCAACCTTTGTTATTGGTACCGCCCCAAGCTTTGTTCCGGCCGATGAGGGTTTTGGCCGACGCCAGGTTCCAGACGTCGAGGGCTATCCAGAACTGGCATGGCACATGGCCGAATCATTGATTCTTGATGAGTTCGACATGACCATCGCCAACCAGATGGACGTCGACCACGGGCTCACTGTTCCTCTCTCGGTGATGTATGGCCAGCCCACAACGTGGCCATGCCGGGTCATTCCCATCTGCGTCAACGTGGTGCAATATCCTCCACCCACTGGCAATCGCTGCTTCAACCTTGGTCGAGCGATCCATCGGGCTGTTCAGTCGTTCCATAGCGACGAGCGGGTAGCCATCTTCGGCACCGGAGGGCTCTCCCACCAACTTCAAGGCGAGCGGGCCGGACTCATCAACGCCGAGTACGACAATGCCTTCTTGGATCGTATTGTGACTGAACCAGAGGCTCAGGCCAAAGTGACCCACACCGAGTACATGCGTGAGGCCGGCTCGGAGGGAATCGAGATGGTGATGTGGCTCGTGATGCGCGGTGCCATGAATCCGGTGGTTAAAGAAGTCTTCCGTGCCACCCACATCCCAACGTCAAACACCAGCAACGGACTCCTCATCCTGGAGAACTCGGCCGAGCGATAGCCTTCAGCCATCCCGGAAATATGACCCCTCGTGACCAACGGTCCAATGGTGAAGTGTGCCACCCCACCGAGCCATTCAGCCGCTCAGCGTCATTTAACCAGTAGCCTCGGTCGGTTCGCCGACGCGCCGTTGGCAGCATCCCCCTGTCAGTAGGTACTTCTTATGGCTACTCAGCGCGCCGAACTCCGCAATATCGCCATCGTGGCCCATGTCGACCACGGCAAGACGACCCTGGTCGACGCCATGCTGGCCCAGACTGGCTCCTTCCGTAAGAACCAAGACGTGGCCGAGCGGGTCATGGACTCCGGTGACCTCGAACGAGAAAAGGGCATCACCATCCTGGCCAAGAATACATCGGTGCTCTATAAGGACATCACGATCAATGTGGTCGATACTCCCGGCCACGCCGACTTCGGTGGCGAGGTCGAACGGGCGCTGACCATGGTGGATGGCATTGTCCTTCTGGTCGACGCCGCCGAGGGGCCCCTCCCCCAAACCCGCTTCGTGCTTCGTAAGGCCCTGGCCCGCGATCTGCCAGTGATCCTGGTCATAAACAAGGTGGACCGACCCGATGCCCGCATCGCTGAGGTTGTCGATGAAGTTTACGAACTCTTCTTCGACATCGATGCCCGCGATGATCAAGTAGATTTCCCCATCCTGTACTGCGCGGCACGCGATGGATGGGCCTCCAATGATCCCAAGGCTAAGGGCACCAACCTAGAGCCGTTGTTCGAAGCTCTGCTTGAGCACATTCCCGCGCCGACCTATGAAGAAGGCCACCCACTTCAGGCCTGGGTCACCAACCTTGACGCTGACCCCTACGTTGGGCGTCTCGCCCTATGCCGGATCATGAACGGCGAACTCAAGAAGGGCCAAGCCCTCGCACTAAGTCAGGTGGATGGCACCGTCAAGCGAGTCAAGATTAACGAGCTCTACCTCACCAAGGCGCTCCAGCGTGTCCCCTCCGATGAGGCAGGGCCCGGAGATCTGGTTGCCGTGTCAGGGATCGAAGACATCCTCATTGGTGAGACTCTGGTCGACCCCGAGGACCCACGGCCAATGCCGGTCATCAAGGTTGATGCACCGGCGCTGTCGATGACCATCGGAATCAACTCCTCACCCCTGGCCGGCAAAGAAGGCTCAAAGGTCACGGCCCGCATGATCAAGGATCGCCTCGATAAGGAACTCGTTGGCAATATGAGCCTGCGAGTGCTGACGACCGAACGGCCAGACACCTGGGAGGTTCAAGCCAGAGGCGAACTCCAACTCGCCATCCTGGTGGAGCAGATGCGCCGCGAGGGGTTCGAACTGACCGTCGGCAAACCCCAGGTTGTAACCCAGGAGATCGATGGCAAGGTTCATGAGCCAGTCGAGCGGGTCACTATCGATGTGCCAGAGGAACACCTTGGGGCCATCACCCAACTGCTGGCCGCTCGCAAGGGCCGAATGGAGAACATGATCAACCATGGCACCGGCTGGGTCCGCCTCGACTACCTCGTGCCATCTCGCGGTTTGATCGGATTTCGAACCGAGTTCTTGACCGAAACTCGCGGAACCGGCGTGCTCAATCACACCTTCGAAACCATGGAACCCTGGTTTGGTGAGCTTCGGGTTCGCCACACCGGCTCACTGGTTGCTGACCGCAAGGGTCCCGTGACCGCCTACGCCCTGATCGGACTACAGGAGCGGGCATCCATGGTCGTCTCACCAACCACCACTGTCTACTGTGGCATGATCGTGGGCGAAAACAGTCGGGCCGACGACATGGACGTGAATGTGTGCAAGGAAAAGCAACTCACGAACCACCGAGCTGCCTCGGCCGATACCACCGTGAAGCTCACCCCAGCCAAGGTGCTGTCGCTGGAACAAGCATTGGAGTTCATCGCCAATGACGAATGTGTCGAGGTAACCCCCGACAACATCCGACTTCGCAAGACCGACCTGGACCCCATCGCCCGCGGTCGAGTTCTGAAGGCCAAGAAAAGTGCTCGGCTAGCCGCTAAGGCCTAGCCTGCGGCAGGTAGGAGATCGGTGATTGGAATATCACAGGTTTCGAGAATGTCGAAGATATCGCTGAAGGCCGGATCGGACAAGTCCACATCAGCCGGATCGAGTGCACCAAAACCCGAGAAAGCGACCATCTGTTCCGGGGTCATGGTCGTGATGAAGCACTCAGCATCCTCAGTCGCCAAGCCAGGCAATGACTGGGTGAACCCCTCCACGACCATGGCCAAGCCTTCCGGGCTTGAGGCCAGAGTCTTGATCATCTGAGCATCCTCGATGGTGATGAGCAATGGACCAGCGGTTGAATCGTCTACACCGCTTGAGGACTCCTCTTGGTCTGCGGGAAGGTCTCGATCACTTTCGGAGGCCAAATCAGGTTCAAATCCACAGATCTCAGCCTCATAGGCATCGACGGCGTCGCTGGCCTGATCGAAACGCTCGCTGTCTAGAGCGTTCAAGGCCGTCGCGGTGGCGGTGAAGTCATAGTCATTGTCCGCCGCCGCCTTGCTCGCAGCTTCAAGCTTTTCCCCCGCCACGGATAGGGCGTCCTGAATGACCGGGTCAGAAACCGTGAATGCAGCCTCAAAGTCGGACAATTGTTGGTTGATAAACTCCTCGAACTTGTCTGGATCGGTCGGATCGCTACTAGCGAAGAAAGCATCTGATGCGGCTTCGGCCTCGCCCGCGATCCGGCAGTACTCATCGACATTTACCGGTGACGCAGTGGTCACCGGAGCCTCGCTGGTGGCCGATACGTTCTCATCAGCAGAGCCAGCTTCGGAGGTTGAGCTGCCGCAAGCGGCGGTGATAAGGACAAGGGCAAGAGAAAGGGCGAGTTTAGGCATGGTCACACAGTTTCACATAGAGGCTGTTTGTGGGGATCACCCTACGTGTCGGACGTAGCCAGGGAGAAACAAGCACTCAACGAAAGTCGCGACTCATTCGACTCGTCCCCAGCAGCAACGGCTCCAATCGCTCAGCCACAATATTCACCACCTCACCCTGTCGTTCGCAGCGACCTCGAACCAGAAGGGCCGGCGCCCCCTGAGCCGGCTGACGATAGCGTTCCCAGCAACCAACCGATACCACAACATTGATCAGGCCGGTTTCGTCTTCCAACCCAATAAAGGTCACCCCCGAAGCAGTGGCTGGACGTTGGCGGTGAGTGACCACCCCACCAACCAACACCTTGGTGTTATTTTCAACCCGGTGGAGGTCCTCGGCGGCAACCACCCCCAGTTCTTTCATCTTTTGACGAAGAAAGACCGTTGGATGCCCATCGGGGGCGATCCCAGTGGCCCACAAATCGGCCAAGGCTTCTTCCTGATCGCTCATTCCCGGCAACTGGGGGGCTTCAACTCCGGTCACGATTCCAGTTAGCTTCCCGGCTCCCCCCTGCACCACAGCACCGGCAGTCCACAGGGCCTGACGGCGATCTAGGGATTGACCATCGAAACAGCCGGCAGTGGCCAAAGCCTCCAATTGTTCGGCGTTCGCACCACTTCGACGGGCAACATCTTCAATCGAGACATAGGGGCGACCAGCAGCAATCTTGTTGGCCAGCGAACCAGCGACAGTTCGGACCGATCCAATACCAAGGCGAACCGCCCAGCCATGATCCTTGCGTTCACCCTTAATGTTGTCAGCCCCCTTCACTCGAATTGGTAGGGGAGCCAGGTCATCACCAGCCAGGAATAGGGTGGCCTCAGCTTCGGACCCGTTGATATCGGGGGGCAGAGTATGCACCCCATGACGGCGAGCATCCTGAACCAGGGAATGAGGGGAATAGAAACCCATGGGTTGGGCTCGGAGTAGAGCAGCACAAAACGCCGCCGGGTAGTGCAACTTGAGCCAGGAGGAGGCATAGACCAGGTAAGCGAAACTAATAGAATGGCTTTCGGGGAAGCCATAATTAGCAAATGCCACCAACTTGTCCCAAACCTGTTGTTGGACCTCAGGGTTCACCCCTCGCTCAGTCATCCCGAAGTCGAGTCGCTCCTTCAGTTGTTCCATCCGAGCCCGGCTTCGTTTGGATCCCATTGCCCGCCGTAACTGGTCGGCTTCGGCCGGGGTAAAGCCGGAGATGTCAATAGCCATCTGCATCAACTGTTCTTGAAACAGCGGAATCCCTAACGTTTTCTCCAATGATGGCTGCAACAGAGGGTGAAGATAGGTCACGGGTTCCTGCCCATTACGGCGACGGATATAGGGGTGCACCGAACCCCCCTGGATGGGGCCGGGACGGATCAGGGCGATCTCAACCACCAGGTCATAAAACGTCCGCGGGCGTAGGCGAGGCAGGGTTGACATCTGGGCTCGGGATTCAACCTGAAATACCCCAACAGAGTCGGCATGGCACAACATGTCATAGACCGCATCTTCTTGTGGAATGGCCGCCAAGTCGATCTGCGTCCCATGGTGCTGGGCAATGAGGTCAACGCAGTAATGCAAGGCTGACAACATGCCAAGCCCAAGCAGGTCGAATTTGACTAGACCAGCGGCAGCACAATCGTCCTTATCCCATTGCAGGACGGTTCGCCCTTCCATCCTCCCCCACTCAATCGGGCAGACTTCAATTACCGGCCGGTCACACATAACCATGCCCCCAGAGTGGATGCCGAGGTGACGGGGCAGGTTTTCAAACTCCGAAGCCAGATCAATCACATCCTGGGGTAGGTCTGCTCCATCAATGCCCGACCCGATCTTGGGTCCCCATCCGCTTACCGATTTGGCAAAGGCATCCTGTTGTCCAACGGCGTATCCCAGGGCCTTAGCCGCGTCACGCACCGATGATTTGGCCCGATAGGTAATGACGTTGGCAACCTGGGCTGCGTGGCGACGCCCGTGCCGTTCATACACATACTGGATGACCTCCTCCCGTCGATCAGACTCGATATCGAGATCAATATCGGGAGGACCATCACGTTCGGGGGTCAAGAACCGCTCGAACAACAGACCAAGAGAAACCGCATCGGCCTTGGTCACTCCAAGGACGTAACACACCGCTGAGTTGGCGGCCGAACCTCGACCTTGACACAGAATGTCGTTGCGATTGCAGAAGTCGACAATGTCCCACACCACCAAGAAGTAACCCGCAAACCCGAGTTGCTCGATCAGGTCCAGTTCATGGTCAAGTTGCTTCCAGGCTCCAGGAACCCACTCATCACCTGGGCTGTTGCTAGTTGATCGAGGGCCATAACGCTTAACCCCGTTCTCCTCCACTAGTCGGCGGAGGAACCCCATCTCGCTTAACCCATCCGGGCAAGGGAAGGGAGGAAGGTTGGGGGCCATGAGTGAAAGGTCAAAGGCACAGGCAAGTCCAAGTTCGGCCGCCCGCTGCACAACACCTGGGTATCGAACAAATCGCCTCAGTTGTTCTTCCCCTGAGCGGAGATGAGCACCACCAGATGCTGGCAACCAGCCCTCGATCTCATCTAGGGACCGACGAGACCGTACCGCTGCCAGGGCCGAGGCAAGCTTGCGACGAGCAGGCATGGCGTAGTGCACATTGTTGGTGGCGACAATGTCAAGACCTGCCCGCATAGCCAGGTCGACCAGCGCATCGTTGCGGGCGCTGTCAAGGGGGAAACCCTGATCCCACAATTCGACCACGACATTGGCTCGGCCAAACTGATCAATCAATCGGTTAAGTTCTCGTTCGGCTCCGGCTGGACCTTCTCGTTCAAGAGCCCGTGGCACCGCCCCCTTACGACAACCCGTCAGAATAACTAGATGATCGATCTCTCCCGGCTTCAACCATCGGTCAAGGTCGCCCATCGACATACGAGGCGCACCCTTGTGTCCCGCGAGTTGCGACTCGCTTATGGCCCGGGCAAGAGCGGCATAGCCCTGAGGGTCGCGGGCTAAAACTAAAAGATGAGTTCCGTCAGGGTCGGCTTGGCCAGGGCGAATATCTAACTTGTCAATGGTAAGTTCGGATCCAAAGACCGTTGGCAACCCAATGGTCCTGGCCGCTTCGGCAAAACGAACGACGCCATAAAAACCATTGTGATCGGTTAGGGCCAGGGCTTCCAGGCCCAGTTGTGCGGCCTCCTCAACCAATTCTTCCGGGTGGGAGGCACCATCAAGAAAGCTAAACGTTGAGTGGCAGTGAAGTTCGGCATATGGAGTATGCGACCCCCGAGCCACTCGATGACTGAAACTGATTGAGGCACCCGGTGGTGAAGCCGAAGGGGGAACATATGGCACACGTTTGTGAGACCACGCGGGGCTATCACCGCCATCACCCTCCAACACCGCCCCGGCTTGATCATCGTTGGGCCGACCGTTTCTTGGTCGGGCAGTCGGGCGGTCGGAGAGGGTTGCTTCGAGGTCCCGCCACGAGATCGGCTGTTTATCCCAACCCATGCTGTTTATCCCAACCCATGCTGTTACCCCACCGACATACCATCAAATGAGTCTATCGAACATTTGTTCGATAGAGCAAGAAGCCTGCTCGGCGTGTCAAGATCATCTACCTGTCACCCCAACCCAACACCATCGACCACCGGAGAAACACATGTTCAAGCAAACGAGGGCTCACCAATCCGGTCCTCGTACGCGCCTTGCGAGCAGCCTCGCCCTTCTCGGTCTACTCATCGTGAGTGCTTGCGCTGGAACATCCTCTGATCAACAAAGCCTTGAGCCCGCCGTCACCGCCCAAGAAACGGCATCTACGGCCTCTATAGCCACGCCGACCTCCATCAAACCATCGACGACACAAGCCTCAACGACCGAGACCCCTTCGCCCAGTAGTGAACCGGCGGAGCCTCCACCCGATACCGAACCATGTCCATCAACGGCTAAACCCAAACCCGGAATCGACTACCAGGTTGTTGATGTGGCCGACGACGATGTCCTCAACATTCGCCAATTCCCCGGACACCGGACCAAAAAGGTCGGGGCACTCGGACCAAATACTTCTGGCATTAGGCCAACCGGGCAGTGCGCCATGGTCGGAGCCGGTGCATGGTGGGAACTAGACACTGGCAACGATGGATCCTGGGTCAATTCCAAGTTCCTCGCCCCAGGCTAGCAACCTCAATCAGACCCATCATCGGCGGGAACGCATGAAAGAACCACCTGGGAATGTCCGGACAAAAACCGGTGTTACATTTCAGTATGAGCACGATTACTCTCACTGCCGACAAATTCGAAGACACCATTTCCCAGGACGGGATGGTCCTACTCGATTTCTGGGCCGAGTGGTGTGGACCGTGCAAGAGTTTTGGGCCAGTGTTTGAAGAAGCATCCGAGAAGCATCCCGAGGCAACCTTCGCCAAAATCAACACCGAGGTTGAACAGGAACTTTCCGCCGCCCTCAATATTCGTTCCATCCCAACCCTGATGGCCTTTCGCGATGGCATCCTGGTTTTCTCCCAGCCAGGGGCACTACCCCAGAGCGCGCTCGAGGACCTCATCACCCAGGTCGAGGCACTGGATATGGACGAAGTTCGGGCCCAGGTCGAGTCCCAAAAGTCCGAGGCCGAACAAGCCACCGAGGACAAAGCCAACGGCTGAACCTAGCTCCGCTACCATCTCACCCAGTCTCACCCGACTTGACTTCTTCGGTCAGTACCAATCGAAGAATCTCGAGTTGGGCCTTGGAAACACCATGATGGGCGGCGTCGGACTCTGAAGTTTCAACGAAGTAGCGAGCCATACGTTCACGCCGGTGCGGAACCACGAAGAGTTCACCAAGACTGGCCTGCTGAATCCGAATACTGAACACGGCCCAGTCGGGTCTCAATACCCTCCGAAGGATCTGGCGCTCACTACGAACCCACAGCCCAGCCATTGCTCCATGGGCAGGAACCACCGGGTCTCCCTCGGCGGGGCGACTGGGTTGAAATCGAGCAGGGTTGGGATGTACAAACCAGTTGCGACGCCATACGGGCCGATCGTCGGCCCGACCAAGGAGATGCTCGAACACTCCATTGACTCGATCGCTGAGAACCGGATCATAACCTTGGACCGGTCCATGAACCTCGACCAAGGGCCTTCCCAGCTTGTCGGCCAATCGCCACCGAGATGGAAAACACAACGAAGCCGCATCAAGGTGCCAGGTTCCGTCTCGAAAATGAATCAGACACAAGTCCTCCTGCACCAACCGACCAGCTTGCTCTAAAGGGTGGAGATTGGTCTGCTCACCATGGTCGAGTGCGGCCGGAGCCCCGCACCATCCTGCAATCTCGGACTTAACCATTTCCAGAAGGCGCCGACCCGCCACTTCGGAGCCCGGTAAGGCCGCAAAAACCTCGTCATGACGCTCGGCCAAGAGACGGCTTTTCTCGGCCAGGTCTTGCTCCCTCTCGGCGTCTCGAACCAGCCAGGCGGAGTCACCCAACCGACGGGTTCCCATCTGCAGCAGTGGAGCGGACGAGTCAAAGGAGATCTCGTCGAACCATGCGTGGGGGACCACCATGTCGACCAGTATGAAGCACCAGTCCAACTCGCTCAAACGCGAGTCGTGACCAACTGGTCTGCTCTCTGTTACCTCTCTGTTACCGATATGGCTAACCTTGCCGCTCGGTTGTTGGCAATCGTCGGTCTGCTCCTCGGATAAGACCGCATATCCTTGTTCCGGTGGACGCACCTGCCCGTCAGCCCCAAGTCTCCCCCACCCCGATCGTCGAGCTAGCCGATCGTTTGGGCAGGTCATTGCGCTCGCTCGGCCCGGTTGTTGTTGCCTTCTCTGGCGGGGTCGACTCATCCCTGGTTGCGGTTGCCGCCAAACGGTTCTTACCAAAGGCCGCCGTCGTGGCAGTTACAGCCGATTCTGCCTCCCTGGCCACCGGTGAGCTTGAGCGTTGTCAACGCTTCGCCCAATCGTGGGCCATCCCCTGGCAGGCCGTTTCTACTGACGAACTAGAGGATCCTCGGTACCAGGCAAATGCGGGCGACCGTTGTTTTTGGTGCAAGTCTTCACTCATGGATCAGCTCGAACCCTTAGCGAAAAAGCGTGAGGCGACTGTCGTTCTTGGTGTCAACCTTGATGACCTTGGGGACCACCGGCCGGGCCAGGAAACGGCGCGGGACCGCGGAGCCAAGTTCCCTCTGGTGGAGGCCGGATTTCACAAATCTGACGTTCGTCGCCTCGCCAGGGAATGGGGTCTAAGCGTGTGGGACCGACCAGCAATGCCCTGTCTCTCGTCGCGAATCCCCTATGGCACCGAGGTGAGTCTCACGCTTCTCTCACGAATCGACCGCGCCGAGGCTGCCCTTCGACGAGTCGGCCTCAGCGATGTTCGGGTCCGTCACTATGGAGACACGGCCCGGATCGAGGTCAGCCAATCCGAGATCACCAAGGTGGCCGCACAGGCTGACATCATCAACCTGGCTCTCCGAGAGGTTGGATACCAATACGTAACTCTCGATCTGGGGGGTCTGCAGTCGGGAAACCTCAATCTTGCCCTCAATCGGAAAACCCGGAGCAACTGAGTCATCGTGACCGACCCAGCAACAAATGCACTATCAGCCACGGCGAGGATCGACATCTCCCGAAGCACCAGAATTGGCATGCCCGAGGCGGTTCTTTGCCAACACAAGACGGTTGGACAATGTGCGGACATCGTGGCCACCATGTTGGACCAAGGTCAGGACGCGGTCATTGCCACTCGCATTACCCCTCAACAAGCCCAGGAACTAAACAAACTTCAACCAAGCCATGTCGTTGGAACGACTATGACCTGGAGACATCGGCCCGCAACCAACCATCGAGTCGCCATTGTTAACGCTGGCACATCCGATCTTCCGGTAGCGACCGAGGCCCAAGCGACCCTACTGGCAATGGGCCACACACCCGTCCCGGTCAACGACGTCGGAGTTGCTGGACTTCACCGCCTCCTCGACGCTCTACCCGAGTTTGAACAATCGGCGGTCGTCATCGCACTGGCCGGAATGGAAGGATCGTTGCCAACCGTACTCGCCGGACTCGTGGCTCAACCTCTGGTCGGCGTCCCCACCTCAGCCGGATATGGCACCTCATTTGATGGTGCGACCGCCCTACTTTCCATGATGGCCTCCTGTGCCCCTGGTCTGGCCGTGGTTGGTATCGACAATGGCTACGGCGCAGCTTGCGCGGCCCATCGCATTCTGAACCAACTCTCCTAACAATGGACTGTCCATGACGCCCCCCATCAAAGCCTTGTGGATCGACCCGACCTTCGGGGCCTCTGGGGACATGTTCCTCGGCGCCCTCAGCGACCTTGTCGCCGCCGTGACTGCTGAGCCAGTCTCGGCCGTGGTTCAAACCCTTAGAAATGAGTTGAGTTCGCTGGAGATGACTGGCTACCACTTGGAGCAAAGCCCCCAACTCCGTAACGGTATTCAAGCTAACCGACTAGAGGTAATACTGACCAGTGATGACCTACAACCGAAAAGGACATGGGCGGGAATCGATGCCATGTTGTCTCAATCTAGGCTCCCGGCTCGCGTCATCGCCGGGGCGCGGGCAACCTTCCTACGACTCGGCCAGGTTGAGGCCGACCAGCACGGAGTCAAACTCGATGAGGTTCACTTCCACGAGGTCGGAGCAATCGATTCCATTGTCGACATCGTTGGTTCCTGGCTCTTATTCGACCGGCTGGGAGTCGAGGAGGTGGTTGTTGGCCCAGTCGGCTTAGGGCACGGTGTCGTTCATGCCGCTCATGGCAAACTACCCCTACCAGCTCCGGCAACCGCAGCTCTGCTTGTCGGCCTTCCCATTCATTCCATCGACAGCGCAACCGAAACGTGTACTCCAACCGGTGCGGCTCTGCTGGCCGAGTTCGCCGACCGAGCCGGGCCGATTCCCGCCGGAACGATGGTTGCTATCGTTCGAGGCGCCGGTGGGCGTGACCCCTCTACTCATCCCAATGTGCTGTCCCTATTGCTAGTGGAACCATCGCTAGTGGAACCATCGCTAGTGGAACCATCGCTAGTGGAACCATCGCTAGTGGAACCCCAATCAGCCACAGAAACTCGATCAAGGAATCAACCGACCGTCGAAATCGCGGCACTTCTCCGAACCAATATCGATGATGCCACCCCCGAAGTGCTGGCCCGAACCGTCCAACTCCTACTTGATGCCGGAGCCGACGATGTATGGCAAGTCCCGATCGTGATGAAAAAGGGCCGATCGGCCACCGAGTTGGCGGTTTTGTGCTCGCCCGAGTTGGTAGCAGAACTTGCATCTCTGGTATTCGAACAAACTGGGACCCTTGGACTACGCCATAGTGAAGTGTCCAAACATGTGCTCCCCCGAAACCAGATCGATAGCACCGTCCGGGGTCACGCCATCTCAATCAAGCTCGGACCATACGGGGCCAAGCCAGAATACGATGACCTTGTCCGCATATCTCAAGAAACAGGAGTGCCGATTCGGACGCTCTCCCAAGAGATACGCCTCAAAAAGGCGCTATCGGTCGAACCTGGGTTATTGCCCCCTTCCGTACCAACCGAGCCCAAAAAGCGGAACTGAAATGGCTTCCGCTCGGCCCCTGGGGCACACTTAGGGTGTGACCTCTGACACAGATGACAACCTTGAGCTTTTTACCCGAGTGGGTAGAGCATGGCGGGAGATCCGCCGCGGGGCGGCGGCTACCGAGATCAAAGGGTTGTTCTATGGAGCCGAGGGTGACCCGGACGCGCTCGACATGGCCCTCGCCGACGCGTTGAGTGTGATTGTCCAGCAGGGACCACTGCGAATGGGAGAATTGGCCGAGGCCCTCCACATCACGCCCGCATCGACAACTCGAGCCGTCTCCTGCTTGGTTAACCGGGGCTACGCCAAGCGGGAAAAGTCTCAAGATGACCAGAGGTCCTACATGGTTTCGGCCACCAAAGAAGGAGAACGGGTCCAAAGAGTATTCGCCGCTCGTGTTCACGATGGACTGACCCAGATCATGAGCAGGTTTGACTCCGAAGAACAGAAACTTCTGGCCGAGTTCCTGGAGCGTTTCGCCCGATCGGTCGATATTTACGTGGCCGACAGCGGCCGAACTCCAGCCGAACTTTCCACCCAGAACGACGAGCAAAGTTCTCCCAAGATCTGACACGACCGAGAATCGCGGCAAGAATCGGATTCATGAAGGCTGCCGTATTGAACTCTGCTCCTGGTCAACTCGAAATTGAGGACGTCGATATTGGCGAACCCGGTCCTCGTGAGGTTCTCATCAAGACGGCGGCAGCTGGCCTTTGCCACAGTGACCTTCACTTCATGGAGGCCAAGTATCCGCACCCTCTCCCCGTCCTACTCGGACATGAGTCCTCCGGAGTGGTCGAGGCCGTCGGATCAATGGTTGACTACGTCAAACCGGGCGACCACGTCATTACTTGCCTCTCAGCCTTCTGTGGCTATTGCGAACAGTGCCTGAGCGGACACATGTCCCTTTGCGATAACAAGAACACCCACCTCGTGCGCGGACCCGACGAGCCCCCGAGGCTAAGCCAAAACGGCGAGGTGGTTCATCAGTTCCTCCATATGTCTTCCTTCGCCGAGTACATGTTGGTACACGAACACGCGCTGGTAAAGATTCGCCAAGACATGCCACTGGACAAAGCATCCCTCATTGGCTGTGGGGTCACCACTGGCCTTGGCGCGGTCTTTCGTACCGCTAAAGTTGAGCCCGGTTCGACCGTGGCTGTCATTGGTTGTGGCGGAATCGGACTTTCGGCCATCCAGGGCGCCCGTATCGCTGGTGCCAACAAAATCATCGCTGTCGACATGGTAGGGGCCAAGCTTGAACTGGCCGAGGACTTGGGAGCGACTCACGTGGTCAACGCCAGCGATGGTGATCCGGTCGCCGAAGTGAGCGACATTAGCGAGGGTGGTGTCCACAACAGCTTCGAGGCCGTCGGCATGAAGGTAACAGCCGAACAGTCATTCAAGATGCTCCGCAGCGGTGGTCAGGCAACGGTAATCGGTCTGATTCCTGTTGGGACCATGATTGAGATTCATGGCCCCGAGTTGGTCTACGAAAAGAAGCTCACGGGATCGAATATGGGCTCCAACCAATTTCGGACCGACATGCCCCGCTTCATTGACATGTACCTTGATGGTCGGCTCAATCTTGACGCCATGCTGGAAAAGGTCATCAGCCTAGAAGATATTAACGAGGGCTTCGAGGAAATGAAGACCGGGGCTCACACCCGCAGCGTTATCGAATTCTAGACAACGGTTTCGCCTAAACTAGCCACTGGTTTTGGGCACTTGCGCGACTGATCTCCTGGCCTCACGCTGTTCAAATAAGTGGTAGAGAGCCATAGTGGCCAGCGCCGCCGCACCCATTGCGACAATTGTCGGTTGCAGCCCAATGAGTTCGGCCAACCCACCCAGAGGAAATGCAGCAATTCCAAAACCAGCAAATGACAACTGGATTAGCGATTGCACGCGACCCTGATGGGCATCGTCTGAAATCCCCAGAGCCAGGGTGTTCGACAGGGTTTGAAAGACCGTGGATGCCGCTCCGGTGATAGCAACGACGGCAAAGGCCACCCAAAAACCCGGTGAGACTCCGAGGGTCAACACGCTAAACCCAAATCCAAGACCAGCAATAATCATGACCGGGCGGGCCAAGCCCGAGTCTGCTCGGGCTGCCAGGGGAATGGAAACAGCGACTGCGCCAATGGCGCTGGCAGAGCTCATGAGACCGACCCAGCTCTCGGAGAGTCCGAAGATGCCCTCAACCAGCGCGGGGATGAACGCCACATAGTTAAAGGCAAACATGATCACAAAAAAGGATGTAAGGACCAGGCGCTTGAGCTTGGGGATCGCCCGGACATAGCGCACCCCATCAAGAATCTCAACGAAAGGATTCTTTCGCTCCCTTGTAGTGACTGTCCCTCCCGGGGGAAGCCGCAACAGATAGAGGAAACTAACCGTGGCCATGGAGGCCGAAACCAGATAGGCCCCACCCAGGCCAACGAACCGGATACCAATGAGTGCCCCAGCCAGAGACGGGGCGAAGATCCTGGTCCCGTTCATGCTCAACAACGAAAGCGAAATGGCATTTCCGAGTTGGGATCGACCAACAAGATCGGCAGTAAAGGCCACCCGGGAAGGACCAAAAAATCCGAACCCAACACCCTGGATGCCGGAGGCTACCAGCAACATCCAGAACTGCTCCCTACCACTCAGCACAACAATTCCCATCGACAAGGCCCCCACGGTCAACAGGCCTTGGCTCCACAACAGAACCAACCGCTTGGGGTATCGATCGGAGGCGACCCCTCCGAGGGGGGTACAAACGAGAATCCCAACTCCCATGACGAGATAGACCAGTCCGAGGGCTCCTTCGCGACTGGTTAGATTCCAGGCAAGGACTCCCCGAAGCAGAAATTGCATCTGCACGGACATGAACGAGAACAGCCCAGCCCACCATAAAATCTTGTAGTCCGGATTGGCGAGCGATGAAAAGGCCGTCGATGAAGTTCTTGGTGGATGGGTCTTCATGGTTGATTTCTATAGTTAGACAGTCGAAACATATCTAATAGGTGGCCTCCAACCACCATTGGCCATGTTCAATCACCACCACATGAGCCGACCCGTCATCGAGTTCGAGCTGAAGCCGAGCCCGTCTCCTGTGAGTTCCCTCATCCCACCACCGTTCCTCCGTCGGCCAAGGACCAGCCCAGGCAACCACCCGGTTACGAATCTGTTTGCCGACATTGGCAACCAGATCCAAACAAACAATTGCGGGTTCTGAAGACAATTCACCCCGCCCACTTACCCCAATCTCCTTGTTCGTGGCGTCCCGAAGATCGACAACAACCGGATCATTCAACACCTTGGTTGGAGCCGGAAGGGGCAGCTGCCCCGGCCAGGGCTCTTGCACCCATTCCGCCTCAGTTGCCAATCGTGGTGCGCCAAGATCTACCGCGGCAGCTGGAACGAAGGAAATCTGGTCCGCCACCGCCCGGCTGCCACGTCGCTCCGGCACCGTGACTGACTCCGGACCAAGCAAATCCTGCAATCTGGCCACTGCTCGAGTTAACTGATCGGCCCGCTGAGCCCGACCACCCCAGAACCCGAGTTGGCGACCAGAGTCCGGAACTACCTCATCTGGGATGAGACTCAACCTGGCAACTCCCGAGGTTGGTTTCCCCTTGGAGGAACTCGCTTGCAGCCAGCCATCGAGTTGCCAGCGAGCTCGCTCCGCCAATGCCGCGGCCGACAGCGCACCCTCGTGTCTCCAGAGACGCAGATGGTGTTCACCATTTTCAGTTTCTGCCTCAATGGCCACCCGAATACACGCTAACCCATTGGCCGAAAGCCTTCCGTGTAACTCATCAGCCAGGGCCTTAGCAGCAAAGGCACAACGGTCAATCCGATCGGCTACCGGTTCAAAAAGCCAGGTGGCTGATAAGTCTTTTGCCGGAGTCCGCAGATCGGGGGCGTATTCGTCCATCCCACAAGCCAGCCGGTGAGCAAGTTGCCCTTCCCGTCCAAACCGACCAACAACGTCGCCCCCAGAAAGGGCGGCAAAATCCCCCAAGGTACGCAGGCCAAGCCGTCCAAGTACATCAACAAGCTTGTCCCTACCCAAGGTCTGGATAGGAAGCGGGGCCAAAAACTCTCGGCTTTCCCCCGGAGGCACAACGAAAGGAACGGCCTGATCAATACTGCTAGCCCCGGTATTGCTAACCACGGCACTAGCCGACCGGGCGGCAAGACCAGCAGCAAAGGACCCGTCGGCGACACCGACCCGAACCAAGCCACGATCACCAAGAAGACCAGCTACAGCATCGCGGGAGCGAGCCGCAATTTTTTGGTCGCCCCCAAAAAACCGGGATGGGCCGCGAGTCGGGAAAGAAACGAGCCCGGCACCGCCGAGCTCTACCCGAGGGGTGATGGCCTCCAATGCCGAGGCCAGGGGCTCAAAATTTCTTGCCTCACGATCTGTGTCTCGCTCCAACACAGCAACCTCTGGACAACGACCTTGGGCATCGCGTCGCCGCTGGCCAACAGAAATACCTTTTCCCCGGGCTGCCGGAGATGTGGCAACAACCCGGTTTGCCACCACCACAACTGATGGCTCATCCAAGGGAACCCCCCAGGCAACCACCGGCCAATCTGGGCACCAGAGAGTCAACATCCTGGTGACGGTCATCCGCTTTACCAGGCCCGATCCATTGAAGGAACATGACGGACACCATCACAGATAGCAGAGGGGGCAGAGAGAGCACCAATTGGGCTCTGCTTGTAGGCCCGAAGTGGACCAGTGTGATCCGGCAGCCAGATATCCACCGATCGGTTCTGAGCTCCAGCCCCTCGACCGCTGGCCTCCACCCGAATCAGCCGTTTCCGGAGATGACCATGACCTTGTCCAAGTCCTTCCCACTTCAGAGTCGTGGCCACAAGGGTCATATTGAGAGTTGTTGGCCAGCTTGTTCCCCCATCAAGGTGGAAGAGGACCGTTTCCTGTTCCCTGGCTCGACCAACCAGGCGCCGGGCGTCACGAGTCCCTACCCGATAATAGGGGGAAAGGACAACCATATCCACCGCTTCCAACAAGGTTGCCAACACCGTGGCCAATCGACCAGGCCCCGGTTCATCGACCATGATCACTCGATCGAGACGCAGACCATAGGAAGCCGCCGCAACCAGACTAAAGGTCGGAAGACCAACGATTGCCACCCACCCTTCATCACCCAACCCATTGGCCAGCAGTGACATCCCAACACCCCAAGAGCCATGTCCATCAAGGCCAACGTTCCATCCGCGCTGGACACCACCAGCAGGAAACAAGGGTCTGAGGGGATCTGGAACTTCTACTATCCGATCGAGCGAGAGGGTTGTCGGCCGGATTTTAGCCAGAGACTCCGCGTCTAGCCGCGGCCGAACTGACGCCACACTCTTCTGTACTGTCCCCCTCTGTGCCATTCACCCAGTATCGAACATTTGTTCGATACTGGCAACCTAGCTAGCC
>JAJRXF010000164.1 GCA_024276425.1 Actinomycetes bacterium
CGGGGGGGAGCGGGAAACGGGGGGGAGCAGAGCGAGGGCCGAGTGGAGGCAAGCTCGGCCGAGGCGGGCGGGAAACGGTAACCTCGCAGCTCATGCAACGATGCAGAGCCCGCGAAGCCTTGTTGTCGGGTTGGGGAGATTTGAACTCCCGACCTCCTCGTCCCGAACGAGGCGCGCTGCCAAGCTGCGCCACAACCCGTGTGTGAACCCGGATCCTATCTCAGCTAGAGGCGGATGCGCCTTCGAAATACGACTGTCCGCTCAACAACTCGTTCCTCATTCGCTGGAGGCGGAGCGAGTTGATTGGCTTAACCAACCACCCATCTGCTTTGGCTTCGGTCGCAATAAAAGAATCGACGGCTCGGTCCAGGAGGAGCGCCACTGGCCTGGGTTCGAGGCGTCCGAACCCTTCCTCTTGGCGAATGGCGATGCAGGCGGCGACCCCACCCATGTTTCCGATCTGGAGGTCGAGAATTACCAGGTCTGGTTGCTTGGCCGAGATCACCTTGATGACATCAGCGCCCTTGTGGACCCGATATACCGTGGTCTCATCGTCACCCAAGATCCCATCAATGTCAGCAAAAAGGTCGTCCGAATCGGTTGCGAGCAGTACTCCGGTCACACCTCAAAGACTAGCCTTGTTTGGCGGCGGTCGTTTGCCTAAGGAGAACCAAAGGGACGCTTCGACCAATTGAGCGCTAGCATCCTGCGGTCGGTACGTTCACCTATGTGAACGGCCCGAATTCTCCTGGGTCGTGAAACTAAGCTTCTCTCTGGAGTCGCTAGTGTGTCTCAGGTATCAAGAGGGGACGGAGCTCGTGCTCGAGATTCACGTTGAAGAAACTGAAAACTACACACTGTGTCGTCCGTCCGGGGAACTTGACGCCTACACCGTGGGGGCCTTTCGAGAGGCCTTGGCCAACTTGGCCGACGCAAAACGTCTGCTGATCGACCTATCCGACGTTCCGTTCATGGACTCGGCTGGTCTTGGGGCATTGATCGGTGGGATTCGTCGCACTCGCGAAGCCGATGGTGCAGTTGTGGTTGCGTGCAATCGGCCTCCGCTGACTCGTCTTCTCCACACCACTGGGTTTGACCGAATTGTCCCTGTGACCGAAACGCTCGAAGAGGCCGAAGAGGCTTTGGAAGAACCCCCAGAATAGCCAGCTCAGTCTTTCACATTCTGTCGAGATAGTTGGTTTGGAGTTAGAGCGCGATACTCAGGAGTTTTTTGGCTAGATGGGCTAGAGCCTTGAGGTCGGTAACAGGTTCGGCCTGTTCATCAAGCATCAGAACCTTTGGATGTTGAAGATCGCCAGAATCTAAGGTCTGGCTGAGCAGAGCCTCCTCGGCCTGGCGTAGGTTGGCCAGTTCACTGAGATTCTTCGAAAGTGGGTCAGTCAGGCCCTCCCAGCGCGTCATGTCATCGAGTGGCCAAAACGTCGGAGTCATCCGATTGAGGATTAAGACATCGACCCCGCGGGTTCGTTCCCCGAGTTGCCGCGCGATCCATCGACCGGCAGCCAATGGCTCATAACGAGGTGATGACACCAAAACGTAAGCGGTCTTGTCGGACCGCAGTACTCGATCAATCTCCGCTGCTCGATCTCGAAAGCCTCGGTCCATTCCTTGAAATTCGTTGAAGAACTCGATGGCATCGGCAAGTAAGGTGCTTCCAACCACTTGACCAATGGCTCGAACTACCACATTGGCCGCGGAGGTCATGGCCCGAAAGACCCCGGGCTTTGGGGCCAGCACTGTTCGGTATATCCGATGGTCGAAAAACCGACTGAGCCGGCCCGGGCTATCAAGCAAATCAATGGCGTGGTGGGCCGGTGGCGTGTCGAGAATAACCAGATCGAACCGCTCATCTAGGTGGAGGGAGCGAAGTCGTTCCGCCGCCATATATTCATTCGTTCCGGTCAGCGTAGTGGTCAGATTCCGATACAACCGGTTGCTTAGGATGGTCTTGCATTGTTTGTCCGATTGAGCGTGGTCGGCGATGAGTGAATCGAACGTGGCCTGAGGGTCGAGCATGACACCCCACAGTTCGCCCTTCCAGGAACCGCGTATCTGCCGCGGTTCGTTGCCGAGTCCGCCGCTGCTGCCGAGCCTGCGTTCTTCTGCTGCTGGTTTCTCGGCTGTGTCGGACAGACCCATTGCCTCGGCCAAACGTTTGGCCGGGTCAACCGTGAGAACGACCGCGCGAAGGCCGAGTTGGGCTGCTCCGATCCCGAGGGCGGCCGCTGCAGTTGTCTTGCCAACACCACCTGGCCCCATGCATACAACTACAGAATGAGAACGGAGCAGCTCAGAAAGGCTCACATTGGCCTTCACATTTGCCTCACGACGGTCGGCCACCTGAGCTCACAAGCTGGCTGATTTGCTGGTTGAACTGGCTTGCCAGCAGGACCAGATCACTTTCGCCCAAGTGGGGCGAGGGTAGTTGGGTTAGGCCAATCTGGTCGAGGGGGAGTTCGCCCGAAAGCCGTTCTCGTTCGGCTACCTGGCTTTTGCCCCTTGCCTGACGAAAGCGAGCAGCAGCCCGAAGGGCCGTGGCTTCGCGAGAGCGCCCTCGTAACTCTCTGAGGGCCCGCCCCAATCCGTCGATTGGGGCCAACAGGCCGTTTACAACGAGTGGAGCCAGTTTGAGTCCTATGTCTTCTTCCAGGCTGTATGCGGTCTCGATGGCCTCGGTCACCGGGGTTTCTTCTGGCAAGGTGACCAACATCACCTGGCAGCGAGAGCCGTCGCCAAGCATCTCCATCACCTGTTCAGCCTGTTCTCGAACGGGTCCATCTCCAACGGCATCGGTGAGTCCAGCCGGTGACCGCAGGAAGGTGAGAGCATGACCGGCGGCGGGTGCGTCCACGACGATTAGATCCGACTCTCCGGACTGTTCGAGTGCCCGGATCTTGCCCAGAGCGAGCAAATCGGGAATGCCAGGAGCGGCGGTTGAGACAACGTCGATCGCTCCGGTTCGCATCAGTCGTCCGCCGATACGATGAAGCCCATGGGCACCGAGATACTCAAAAAGGGCGTCATCTGGAGTTATTCGTCTCCCGCTCAATGATCCGCCTGGCTGCAGTCGACACTGGAGAGAAATCTTGGTTTCTTCGTAGGGAAGAGGGCGGAGTCCAAATGGTGACCCGAGGCTTGAGTGCCCTTCCAGTTCGATGAGTTGAGTCCGTAGTCCGACGCTGGCTGCCGCTATGCCCAGAGTTGCCCCTACCGTTGTCTTGCCAACGCCCCCCTTGCCCGCCACGATCAGGACGCGAGATGCAGCGAAGAAATCGGCAGCAGTCAAAAAATCAGCAGCAGTCACTGACCAGGATCCTAGCGTCGGCCCTGATTGGTCTTGGCGCATTCCTTTTGGCAGGAGTTGGCCCGGTTGGCGCAGTTCAATCCGATGAACATCTTGTCCAATCCACCGGTGCCTCCGAGGACAAGGTTCGTGTTGTGGAGCTCAATGGGCTCCTTGATCCGGTGATGTATGACTTCTTGATCAAGGAACTGGACCGAGCCGAACAGGAGGAAATTCTGGCGGTGGTTCTACTCATCAACTCCAATGGCTCAATTCTTGACGATGAGCGATTTGTTGATCTAGCCACCCGACTACGCGATTCGCCGTTGTTCATCGCCATGTGGGTTGGTCCAACTGGTTCGGCCGCGTTGGGTGGAACGGCGGAACTTCTGGTCACGGCCGACCTAATCGGGGTGCCCCAAGGATCTTGGATCGGGGACATTGGTACGCCTCGCCTCTCCCAAGAGGAGTTTCCGGCCAGTTTCGAGGGTTATGAACGGCTCCTAGATTTCCGGGTCAGAGATGAGGAGGCGGTGGACCTTGGAATTTCTGCCGGGCCGCTCAACAACATCTCGACGCTGCGCCCGTTTCTTTCCTATATCGATGGGTTCGAGGTGCAAAGCACGGCCGAAGGCACCCAGTCGATAACGGCCACCGAGTTTGTAACCCTGCCTTTGAGCGCTCAACTGTTTCACACGGTGGCAAGTCCTGAGGTCGCCTATCTCTTCTTGATTCTTGGACTCGGCATCTTGATTTTCGAGCTCTACACCGCCGGAGTCGGGGTGGCAGGAGTAATTGGCGTTTTTCTCCTGGTTCTTGGTTCTTATGGCATTGCTGCCCTCCCGGCCAGGAACTGGGCGGTAGCCTTGATCCTGGCGGCCTTTGTTGCCATTGCCGTCGATATCCAAACCAACATCCCCCGGTTCTACTCGATTGTCGGCGTCGTGTTCTTTACGGTCGGGTCCTGGTTTCTGTACGAAGGCTTACGAATGTCGATTGTCACGACGGGATTTGGAATCATTGGGATTCTGCTCTACGTGTACACCGGTATGCCGTCGATGGTTCGCACACGATTCTCGACTCCTACGATCGGGCGACGTTGGATGATCGGCTCCCAAGCCATCGCCTCCACTGATGTCAACCCGGAAGGAACAGTCGAAGTTGATGGCACTCCTTGGAGGGCGCTAACAAATCGCGCCACTCCAATAAAGGCTGGTGATCCCGTCGTAGTTGTCGGCATTAGTCGTCTATTGTTAGAAATAGCTCCAGTTGAAGGTGGGGCCAAGGACTACCGCCAGCGGTCATAGGCCAAACGACCTAGAACATAGGTCTTGTGCTCTATGTCACAGAGCGCGTAAGGTCGCTGGCGAACCGAATAGGGGGATTGCTGGTGAGCATCCAGGAAGCAAGCGACCTTTGGCAGCAAGGAGCTGCGTGTCGTGGGCCAAATCAAATGATTTTCTTTCCGCCACCTCGGCTTGAACGCCGGTCAGACAAGCGCAGGAGGGAACAAAGAGCCAAGGAGATCTGTGGATCGTGCGCGGTTCAGGGACCGTGTTTGGAATACGCCATGGGAATCCGTGAGCAGCACGGAATCTGGGGCGGTCTAACGGAGAACGAACGGCGTGAAGTAGCCAACGCCGCCAACGGTTGCTGATCCAAGGAGCGAGCCGCTAGTAGGGAGCGAGCCGCTAGTAGGGCTCGGGTAGGCGAGGGCCGGCAATCCGGAGATCGTCGCGTCGTCTGGTCTGACCTGTTCGGTCGAAATAGTTGAGTAGAGGCAGAACAAACTTCCGGCTGGTATCGAGCAGATCCCGGACTTCGGCCACCGTCAGGCCTTCGGGTTGCTGGGCGAACCGTTGGGCCAAGAGTCGTCCGGCATGGACCAGCGCGCTCTGCGCAAAGAAGACACCATCTTGTTCCACCACCGTGCCTCGGCGGATCAATTCTCGAACTTCGGCTCGCTCCACCCCATCAGATCCAGGTGGACGAAACGGGCTGGCTTCTAGCGCGACAACCCAAGGATGGCCTGCCAGGGGATCGTCTGGCTCCCCGATGGTTGCCCGACCGATCTCAATCTCAATCTCCTCCATGGACTCAGCTAGGGTGCGCTCTTGGTCGCTGAGCAGCGCGATGTCCAAGCCCAACGGTCCGGCTTTTGCTACCTGGTCCAACAAGGCGGACGCAGTTCGATCCAGAACGTCGGGATCGACAAGCCACTCGCCAATCGTCGGGACGAGCGCTTCGCCAGTGAGGCGGCGAAGGTGATCGGCCCGGATCCAACCATGTTCAGCAATCACCCGATCGACTGACCGATCGGGCTTGGCCTCGGCCGCTTTGACGCGGGGATCGATGTCGAGCAGTTGGCCCCCACCCACGGTTTCATCCCGGCCACTTTCCCGTAGAATGAAGCGATCCCCCGGCAGAACGGGCAAAGCGACCCCAAGATGTAGTCGGACTGCCCCTTGAGATCCCGGGGGCAGGGTGTCTGGTCCGAGGACTCGAACCTTGACCGCAAACTCCCCCGAACCAATATAGGCGGCGAAGGCCCCGCGCCGGGAGACCGGGTGATCAAGGCTCGCTAGGACATTGAGTTCGGCGTCAATCATTTGGCTTGTGTGCCACTGGCCCTCGCGGACCAGGACGTGGCCGCGACCAAGTTCGCCATGGCTGATGCCGGTGAGGTTAACGGCAACCCGTGTTCCTGGTTGCACCGACTCGACCGAACGATGATGGCTCTGAAGGCTCCGGACCCGCCCGGTTTGCCCACTGGGCAGGGCAACGAGTTCGTCCCCAACACCCAGGGTCCCCCCGGTTAGGGTGCCAGTGATCACCGTTCCAGCACCCGATGGAGCGAAAGCTCGGTCAATCCAGATGCGGGGTTGACCGCGGTCGGGTGGCTCTCCAATGTCGTGGAGGAGTGATTCGACTGCCCCCCTAAGTTCATCAAGCCCTTGGCCGGTTGGGGCCGAGACGGGCACGATTGCCGCTCCTTCAAGGAATGTTCCCTCAACATGTTCCTCGACGTCAAGGAGCGCGAGTTCGAGAAGGTCTTCGTCTACTAGATCCAACATGGTGAGGGCAACGACACCATGGGAGATACCAAGGAGGTCGAGGATTCGCAGGTGTTCCTCAGACTGAGGTTTCCAACCTTCGAGGGCGGAGACAACAAAAAGACAGCCATCGACTGCCCCCACGCCCGCCAGCATGTTTCGCAGAAACCGGATATGACCGGGCACATCAATCAGGGAAACCTCCGTACCTGAAGCCAAGATCAGGTTGGCGAATCCGAGGTCGATCGTAAGCCCACGCTCCTTTTCTTCTGCCCAACGGTCGGGATCGGTTCCGGTCAGAAAGCGGACCAGAGTTGACTTGCCGTGATCGACATGGCCGGCGGTGGCGAGAACACTCATCGAGTTAGCAACTGCTCAAAGGCCCGGTGAAGTGGCCCATCATCGTCAGGCTCGACGGTCCGCAAATCCAAAACAGTGGTCTTGTGGTCGGTCACCCTCGCAATAATGGGGCGATCGAGAGACCGTAAGAACTCGACATGGTCGCCAGCGATCTCCAGGCCGACACTCGGGATACCTACCCCGGGGAGGGTTCCTCCACCGGGGATGGCGTCGGTGGAAACAACTTTGGCGTTGCTGTTCTGCGACGCTAGTTGATCGGCCCGATCCTTCAGTTGCTGAAGCGGCGTTGTCGCCATCCTCCAGAAGTCGATTTCGTGGCCCCGACGCTCCAGGTAGGAGAGGGTGACTGCTTGAAGGGCCCCAAGAACCAGGCTGCCGGGGCGAAGCGCCCGAGCCAAAGGGTGGCGAGCACAGGTCTCGACGAGGTCGGCTTTGCCAACAATGATGCCAGCCTGTGGACCACCAAACAGCTTGTCTCCGCTGAACAGCACCAGCGAAGCTCCGGCCTCCAGCGACTGTCTGGCCGCTGGCTCGTTGGCCAGCCAGGCAGGAGGAGGTCCGTCGAGCCAGGGACATGCCGCGTCAAGTAGGCCCGAACCAATATCGGCAACGACGGGGACTCCGAGCCCACACAGGTCGCCAAGAGGGACAGCCTCAGTGAATCCAACGATTCGGTAGTTTGACTGGTGGATCTGCATGATGAGCGAAACATTGTCCTTAGTCACTGCCTCGTCGAAATCGGCCAGTCTGGTTCGGTTGGTGGTACCGACCTCAACGAGACGCGAGCCTGATTGGCGCATCACATCTGGCACCCGGAATCCCCCACCAATTTCGACCAGTTCACCCCGGCTAACAGCAGTACCCTTCGTGTTGGCTAACGCCGCCAAAACCAGGAGGACCGCTCCGGCACAGTTGTTGACCACCATGGCGGCTTCGGCCCCGGTGGCCGTTGCGAGCAGGTCACCAATAGCCTTTTGCCTACTTCCCCGCTTACCGCTCCCCAGGCTGAGTTCGAGATTCGACGCCCCGCCCGGGGTTGAGTAGGCAAGAGGCGCTCGGCCGAGGTTGGTATGGAGGAGCACCCCAGTGGCATTGATAACAGGAGTCAGAAACTGACGGCGCCGCTCACTGGCTCTCTTGCTGGCAGCCTGAACCTGACCAGAGGCGATCGCCTCCCGTGCGACTTCGACTCGAAGAGGTTGGGGGAGGCCACTGTCGGAAAGGGAGCGAGCCAGTTTGTCAACCGAAGGCGGGCGAGTCGCGGGGTCGGCTCGCTCATCGATTGACGGAATAGCCTTAGGGTCAGATTGTTGGTCGGGCCGAGGTCCGGATGCTTGTGCCATTGGCTCCGATGATAGGGATTTGATGACGGCCCCGGTCGACGGTGTGGTCTCGGAGGGTGGAAGGTCAGGTAGAATGGGCTGCTGATGTTCTCTCCGGTAGCAGTCTTCCTCTTTGCGATGACACTGGCCGAACTGTTTGTTTTGGTTCGAGTGGCGGGTGCGATTGGTGTGCTCTTGAGCGCGTTTGCACTGGTTGGATGCTCGGTGGTTGGCGTTTTCGCCCTTCGCAGTCGAGGAGCTGGCTTCTTTCGGGCCACCATCGCGCAGGTGACAAGCGGCCAATCACTTGTTGGTGACAAGATGGCCGACCAGGCCTTGGTGCTTGGAGCCTGCCTGTTGTTGGTGTTACCTGGTTTTGTTTCGGCCACCTTGGCCGTTTTGTTGTTCGTTCCACCGATTCGGGCTTTGGTCCGTCCGAGGGTTCGATCGCGAGTCCAGTCGTGGACTCGTCCCTATCAGCGTTTCGGGCGAACGTTCGTTGACGTCGACAGTGTTGTCGTGAATGACACCGTCGTTGACGACTCGTCCTCCAGAGATGCCCATCCACCAGCCCAACCCGAGTTGGGCTGACTCCCGGCGCGGAGGAGATTCCAATGACTATCGAAGAACCAGTACCCCTTCCCCCTATCACCCCTGGTGTGGCACGAGCATTAAGCCCGCTTGTGCGGCGGATCGCCAACAAGGGTGAGGGTGAGGAGCCCGGCCTCAATACCTACCTCATCGGCATCGACGAGATTGTGATTATTGATCCAGGCCCTGGAGACGCCGAACACCTCGATGTGCTCGCTGGCTGCGGAGGCGATCGCATTCGCTGGATCATTGTGACCGATCCGTGCGATGAGAATGCTGCTGGTGCCCAAGCCCTCAAGAAACTGACTGGAGCCGAGTTGATTGCCCCTGCGGGATGTCGTGGGGCAGATGTAGAAATGGTGGACGGCTACAAGATCGACGCTACGGAGTTCCGAATCTTCGCGTTCTCCATCGATGAGGAAGCAGGCAAGTTCGTCTACGTCCTGGAACAAGAACGTTCGCTCATTCCGGGCGACGTTCTGGTGGACGCTGTGCCCGAAGATCTGCCAGCTCGGGTCAAGAGCTACCGCCTGAAGTCGGTGGCCCCCGGACACGGCCAATACATCGAGGACGCGAAGTCCTTTCTTTCCCGTTAACCACTTCGGAGCCAGCAAGACTTGCATCCAAACGTGGC
>JAJRXF010000165.1 GCA_024276425.1 Actinomycetes bacterium
ACATGTCTTTGGTTGGTCCTCGCCCGGAACTAGCCGCTGTGGCCAGCCAGGAGTTCCGCTGCCATCCCCGTCACATTGTCCGGCCAGGCCTGACCGGGCCGTTTCAGGTTTCTGATCTCCGTGGGTCGGGTGATCTAGAGAGTGGACTTCGTCTCGATCATAGCTACGTCCAAAATGTCGGGTTGAGAACAGATCTGCGATACCTGGCCCGCACGGTCGGGGTGCTTCGACAGGGGACAGGAAGCTAAGGATTCTTGCCACGCCATTCGTGCTATTGGCCTGGCCCCGTTGCCCAAATGCGCGTTGTTGCAGACAGCTGAGATATCGTTCGAGAGTTGTCTTGGCAGCTCCGCCGAACATCCGCCCCGCTGGGTGGAGCCGACGCCACTGTTCTATTTACGCCAGTAAACGCAGTACCGGAGAAACGAAATGAAAACGGTAGTTATTACGGGATCGGGCGGCCTCATTGGTGCCCAGGCGGTTCGGTATTTTGCTTCGTCCGCTGATCGAGTCATTGGCATCGACAATGACCTTCGGGCATACTTCTTTGGCCAAGAGGCCTCAACGGATTGGGCGGTAGCCGAGCATCAGGCAACGCTTGCGAACTACCACCACAGCTCGGTAGACATTCGTGATCGGTCGGCGGTCCTCAAGTTGTTAGCGGAGCATCGTTCAGATGTCGATCTCATCATTCATGCCGCTGCCCAACCATCCCATGATTGGGCAGCAAAGGAGCCCTTTACCGATTTCGACGTTAACGCTGGCGGAACTCTCAACCTTCTTGAGGCTGCCAGGCTTTCCTGCCCGAACGCCACCTTCATTTTTACATCCACCAACAAGGTTTATGGTGACACTCCCAACCATCTACCACTGGTCGAGTTGGATACTCGCTGGGCTCTTGACCCTGCCCATCCTTGGGCAGAATTCGGGTTCCCCGAGGAGATGACCATTGACAACTCGACTCATAGCCTTTTTGGTGCCTCCAAGGTTGCGGCCGACGTCATGGTTCAGGAGTACGGACGGTACTTTGGCATGAACACTGGTGTGTTCCGAGGCGGCTGTCTCACCGGTCCCGGACACTCTGGCGCACAACTACATGGTTTCTTGGCCTACCTGATGAAGTGCACAACCACCGGTGAGCCGTACACAGTGTTTGGCTACAAGGGAAAGCAAGTTCGTGACAATATCCACGCCGATGATCTTGTGCGAGCGTTTGAAGCATTCCACCAAGCTCCACGCCCCGGAGAGGCCTACAACATCGGAGGTGGCCCAGAGGCCAACTGCTCGATGATGGAAGCGATCGAGATGTGCCAAGAGATTGCTGGCAAAGAGTTGAACCACAGCTACGCCGAAGACAACCGAATTGGGGATCACATTTGGTGGGTCTCTGACATCCGTAAGTTCAAAGGCCACTACCCCAAATGGTCCCTCAACTATGACATCCCAGGAATCCTCCAAGACATCCATGACAATGGTGTCGAACGTTGGGCATCTGGTGAGTAGCGTCACTGCGAACCAGACGGCCCCAGTCCGTTACGGTGAGAAGGTTGATATTTTCGGTGTCTTCTACACCATCACTGACTATGTGGATGCCACCGAACGCATCATGGTGGCGGCCCGCCAGAACCAGTCCTACGCGGTCTCAGCCCTGGCTGTACATGGCCTCATGGAGGCGGTCAACGATTCGACGTTTCGGGCCCAAGTCGAACGGATTGATCTGATAACTCCTGATGGCCAGCCAGTACGTTGGGCCATGAATGCCCTCTACAAGGTTGGTTTGTCCGAACGGGTCTATGGGCCGGATCTGACATGGTATGTGATCGAGGCTGCGGCTGAGGAGAACATCAAGATCTTCCTGTTTGGATCCACGGAGCAGACCTGCGAAGCATTTGCTGCTGCGATTCGCGACCGTTGTCCTGGCGCGATTGTCGATTATCAGTCCGATCGCTTTCGGGATCCGACTCCAGAAGAAGATCAGGCTGACGTGGATCGAATCAATGCCTTTGGTGCTGGTGTCGTCCTCGTTGGCCGAGGGTGTCCGCGCCAAGAAAAATGGGTCTCAGATCACCGAGGGAAAGTGAATGCTGCGATGCTGGCTGTCGGTGCCGCGTTTGACTATGGCGCCGGATCTCTTGAACCCCCTCCCGAATGGATGCAGCGCTACGGTCTCCAGTGGTTGTTCCGGCTCAAGCAAGAGCCAGGCAGGCTCTGGAAGCGTTACCTAGTGACGAACTCCCAGTTCGTATTCGAGTTCGGTAAGGCGCTAATTAAGCAGCGGCTGCGATGAGGCTCATTGCCCTAAGCCTCGAGCAAGAATTGACTTGATTCCAGCCCGAAACCGATCGACGGACGCATCGACTGCAAGTCCCTTCATCGTTTGTTCACCCCCAGCAATCAGCCTGGAACGCCACGTTTCGTCCTGCAGGATGCGGACTACCTCTTGGCTCATTTCGGCGGGGTCATCACTTTTGGAGGTCATGACTCCATTGAATCCGCTTTCGAGATAATCGATTTCATGGCTATGAAAGTCAACAGGTGTGGTCACCATTGGACATTGGAGCCGAAATGCATCGATGATGTGTAGACCGACCAATCCGGGGTGAATCGTCACCTTCGCCACCGATGCTAGTGCAGCCTTGTCTGAGTCGAACTTGTTTCCTGCCAGGTGGAGCCATGGGACCTCATTGGCCAGGGTTCGGAGGGGAGCGTCATAGTCTCCGGCTCCAATGACGATGAACTCAAAGTCTGGGATGGCGGCGCGCGTTAGTTGGAGGACTTCGATAAGGAACGGGACCCTCTTCCATTTGTCAAGGGAAGAAATCATGATCCCAACATTGCTGGTTCTGTCCCGGATTGCTCCCGCTAAGGCGCGGACGTCTTCGGATGGAGTTCCGGTATCGGGTGTGGCAAGCGTGTTGTTTACAATGGTGATATTCCCTTCCCTCAAGCCAAGGGAGAGGACGCACTCTTTGGACGTTCGGGTATAGGCAAAGAAGTGATCACACTTCCTTGTCTCCCAGCGCTTGAGCCATTCGGCCGGAGCCGAGGTTTCCTGTTGGATGAAGTGCGCTCCATGTCCCCACATGGCCCAGCCCAACCTAGGTTTGACGATTCCTAGTGCCAGCTTGGCATTCAGCCAGAGGGCGGCTTCTTGTTGAACGATAACGACATCGTGCTGGCGTACAAGGTCAGCCACCGGTTGGGAGCAGAACGTTTGGGGACCAAGCCGGTAGATCCTGTTCTCCCGGTAGAGCCCCCAGGAAAGGTTGCGGTCGATTCCTCGGTCTGCCTTCGACCCCGGGGCTTGACCATACGCAACGTTCATCGCGATTCCGTCATGGCTGAGCTTTGTCCTGAGCATTTCAAGTAGAGGAAGCCGGTAGCTGGGTAGCCATTCAAGAGCGAAGAGGATCTGGGTCATGGTGAACATCCTGCAACTGGCCGTTGTTTGGAAAGAGAGTGGCGGCAGCTGGCTCCCAATTGTAGGTGAGTCGGATGGCTCGGCCGCAGTCTTCGGATGTGGGTCGGCAAGCGGGTTCGGCCGATCCTCGAAACCTATGGGCCAGGTGTGGCCGTGTTATTGGGTCAGGCTCATGACTGAGTAGGCTTGGGCCCAATGTCCCCTCCCCCAACGTTGAGACGACGGTCACGTAGATCAAGTTGGGTGCGGTGGGTCGGATTTACCCTTGTGGGTTGGATCTTGCTCGTCTCCTGGACCGGTCTTCGGGCACAACGGGCGGCCCGAAGCGGAGCTGAGGAATTGCGGTCCCTCAGTGCAATTGTCGAACCGTCTGATGCGGACCTAGATCAACTTGCTGTTGCTCTCCGGCAGGGTCGTGAACGGCTAGTGGCTGCCCAGGAACGTCTTGGCTCACCGATTCTCCTCCCCCTTCGGGCTCTTCCTTTCTTTGGTCGGCAGCTTGCCTCGTCTCGGTCTCTGGTCAGCGTTGCCCTCGACACCGTGATTTCACTAGAGCCCTTGGTCGAGGAAGCCCGCGCTGCGGAGGCAAACCCGGAAGCGCTTGATCGGGTGGCCTTCTTGAATGGGCTGTCTCGGCGACTCAAATTGATACAGCAGACAACCAACTCTCCAGACCTGGGACCTGAGGAGAACTTGGTAGCTCCCTTGGCCGCAGCTCGGCTTGAGCTTGGTGACCAATTACTTGAGCTCAACGGACTTAGTCGTCGATATGAGGTGATTACCGCGGGCCTGGCATCTTTCCTCAATGGTGGCAGTTATCTGCTTTTGGGTACAAACAATGCGGAGATGCGCATTGGATCAGGGATGCATCTTTCGATCGGACGCCTTGATACGAGCGACGGCGAGTTCGAACTTCTGGACATCACCCCGGCTGCAGATCTTGCCCCGGTTCCTGGAGCGACTGTGGTCGACCCAAGTATTGAGAGGCTTTGGGGATTCCTAGATTTGGAGACTGACTTTCGCAAACTTGGGTACTCGGCGCAGTTCGACAAGTTTGTTGGGCCCCAAGCACTCGAACTCTGGCGTGCCACACAAAATGAGGAGCTCGATGGAGTCATCCTAATCGACCCGTTCGTTCTGGAGGCTCTGGTAGGAGTGCTTGGTGAGGTAAGTGTTGGTGGACGGTCCTACGGGCCAGACAATCTGCTCAACGAGCTCCTGATAGGCCAGTATGAGGAGCTTGGCCAGGCAACGGTAGATGAGAATAGTCAACGACGAGATCGGTTGGCTCTGCTTGCGGCCGCCACGGTGGAAGCTTTCGAGTCGACGTCTTGGGACCCCGTGGAGTTGGTTCGCGCACTCGGACCCGTTGCACGCGGCCGACATCTGATGGTGTACAGCGTCGACGCGGCTGAGCAGGCCGCGTGGGAGCAGTTGGGTGTCGCGGGGACAATTACCGGTGAAGAGACAGGAATCTTTTGGCTCAACACCGGGGCGAGCAAGCTGGATCCACATTTGCGAGTGCAAGTCGAGGTCTCCTCAACCGTGACAAGCAGTCGGAGGAATCTCGCATTTACTGTGACGACGTCCAACACAGCCACACCCGGTCTTGCCCCATACATTTTGGGACCATGGGCGTCGCTCGGCATCAGCGAGGCTGGGACGTACCGGGGTCGGTTGGCCTTTTACGCCCCGAACGACTTCGCCGATGCGAGGTTTGATTCTCCGACGCCGGTTGAAACTTTCGGTCCAGATGGTTTTGTCTGGTTGGTCTCTTCCAGGCAGATCATGATAGGTCCTGGAGAGACCAAGGTCATCCGCTTCCAGTATTCGGTTGACCGTTCAAGGGAATCTATTCGTGTGCTCTCGTCGGCCCGCTTTCCGGCGGTGCAATGGTCCTGGGATGGTGTCCCCTTCGATGACTCTGAGTCACGAACGATCGATCTGGCTGAGAGTTAGCGGGCCCGTGTAACTGGCCATTGACAGGCTGGAAATAGCGACCGCTCAAGGTGATCTAGACTGAGATCGGATGCTGAGGACCATTGCATGAGGCCAGATCCAGAGAGCCCGAAGCCGCTGAGCAGCCTGGCCGGGGTAAGGTTCTGATTCTTGCAACTCATCTGGTTCTTAGACGCAGGCCTGCCGGGGGCGAAATGGATCGCTGGTTCGGCACAGTCAAATAGGTTGAAGTTCCCAGGCAGAGGTTAGAGTTTGCTTCGCTTTAGTCATCGGTGGATAACGATTCTGGTTGTCCTGGTCGGGGTGGTAGTTCTCGGGGTCGCTCTCCGCATCATTCTAGGAGAAGGAGGAACGGACTCAGCCTCAACTCCAGCCGGGCAGCCTGCTTCCAATCAACCCCCATCGGTATCTTCCCCACTGACCGAACCGATCAATTCGAGTACCACGACAACGATTGACTGGCGGCAATTGTTGGACTCAGAAACACGGTCGGTGGAGCAGAACTGCGAAGAGTCGGTCCGGGTGGCCCCGCCTGGCGTTGATTTTCCGGTGCTCGTCGAGCAAGCCGAGACCGGCACCTGCTTTCGTTTCGCCCCCGGCAACTACCGCTTCGGGGACGTCATTCCCAAGGACATGATGACGTTTCTTGGCGATGATGCCCAGACAGTGGTATTGGATGGGCGGGGGTTTGAGAATGCTTTTCACGGCACAGCTAGCGATGTGACAATTGCCAGAATGACGCTGGTTGGTTTCGATGATGATGGTGGTGAAAAAAAGCAAGAGCAGGCGCCAATTCGCGGTACGAGTGCGTTGTGGAAGAGTGACCGCGGTGAGATGGCGACGGACTGGCTCATTGAAGAGGTCATAAGTGTCAACAACCTGGTTGGTGGCGTATTCGTGGGCGATCACTTCACGGTCCGTAATAGCCGGTTCTCTGGGAACGGTGTGACTGGAATAGGGGGCGACGACTTCGTCGGGGGCCTCATCGAGGGAAATATCATTGACTCCAATGGGAGAGATGGGGCCGGTGGCGTCCTCGTCAACAGCGGCGGAATCAAGTTCACCCAGGCGGGTTCTCCGGACTCTCCTGTCGTGGTTCGTGACAATGAGGTGTTCGCAAACTCATCGATTGGTATCTGGTGTGATATTGGGTGCGACGGCTTTGAGGTAATCGGAAATTACATTTACGACCACTTCTCACAAGCCGTCATGGTTGAACTTTCCCAGAACGCTCTGATCGAGGGAAACTGGATTCTTCGAAGCAATGAGTGGACAGATTTTACTCGAGACTGGAATGCCGGGTCTGTGACCGTTGGAGAGTCGAGGTTCGTAACTGTCCGTGGCAACTACATCCAAGAGGCGGAGTCGGGAGTTGTCCTCCGGCAGACCGTTAGGCCAGCCCGACCGGAGGAAAATTTCTTGGATTCCTATTCCCGGGCTGTTTTCGAGTTGTCCGACGTGATCGTCATTGGCAATACGTTTGAGGATATTGGAAATGTCGGACTGTCTGTAGGGTCTTCACCCATTGGTGAGTCCCAGTTGGCAACCTTAAGTTTCTCCGAGAACGCCTATTTGGGGGCCCCGACTCAGTACTGGTGGAACGATGCGGTGATGAGCATCGACTCATGGCGCGCTGCTGGTCAAGACATAGTGCCAGGAACGGCACTCGCTGTCCCAACCCCACCGGCAGTGATGCAATACCAACTTGCTGGCACAGGAACGCCACTATTCGAACGAAGTTCGTGGCCAGATGATCCCGAGTTTCCGTTGCGAATCAATACTGGCGGGGAGGGATTTACAGATCAGGATGGTTTGAAATGGTTGTCCGATCGGTACTTCGTTGGGGGAGAGGTGGCGAGCCACAATGTTGTCGATGACATGGCTGGTGATTCTCGTCTCTATCAAGTCGAGCGGTGGGGGACGATGGGTTACCAACTTCCGGTTGGTAATGGTCGCTTTAGGGTCGTACTGCACCATTCGGAGGTTTTCGAGGAGTGCCAGCAGAAGGGGTGTCGGGTTTTTGATGTTGAGGTGGAGGGTGTTGTTGTCCGCAACGGACTCGACATCTACTCAGAGGTAGGGGGCTACACCGCCTATGAGTTGATTGTGGAAACTGAGGTCTCGGATGGTGTCCTCGATATTGAGTTTGGTTCCATTGTTCAGAACCCCCAGGTGTCGGGAATCGAGGTCATCCCACTTGAATAGGAGTGGGCTTGGGCGCAGCCCTCACTTCGTCCGGTTCGTTCCAGGAGTACGTGATTGGTTTTGATCGCAAGAGTGCGACCGACCATACGCAAATCACGAACAGCAAATAACTCGGAGTCGCAGCCATCACGCCGCTCTCACTAATGGAAATGAGCAGGGTCGTTGTCATGAAAGACAATGGCCATAGGCCAATTCGTCCCGGTACCCGCCGAACAACCTCAATGGCTCCACCAAGCGTGGCAAAGAAGGTGAGGAGGAACAGGCCCGCACCAACGACCCCAACCTCCAAGGTTGTCTGCAATATAGCATTGTGAGCATGGGTGGGAGCCCACCGATTTTGAATCCACACCTCATGGACGGGACTGAAATAGCCGCCGAATACGGCATCGGCCCCGTAGCCAAGCACGGGCCTCCTGAGTGCGATTGGAATTAGGTCCGCCCATAGGTCGGTGCGACCAGTGAGGGTGACGTCCTTGTCGAGAAATTCTGCGATAAAAGCCAGATTCGCGGTGACGAAGAGAAGGGTGAAAATTCCGGAGGCCGCAAGGCTCACAATAACCGCGCCACGGAGCGTCTTACGCCCCCGAAATCCATGAAACACGGGGAGGAGCGCAACGGGGAGGATAGTTGCGACAAGCATTGTCTTGGACTGCGAACCTATCAGCAAACCAGCTTGCATGAGTGCCAAAAGGTAGTACATGAGTCGACGACTGCGATCGCTTCCGGCAAGAATGATGAGAAGGGGAATCGTCACCGCAGCACTGAATCCGAGTGCATTTTTTTGTGAGAACACACCAATCCAACGGCCACCGACATCTGTCCCATACTGGGGCAAAGCAAGAATCAACACGTAGTTCGCGAGGACCCCTGGAATAGACGAAAGTGCGAGCAGCCGAAGGATCGCTGGGAGTTCGAAACGAAGCAAGAGGTAGCAAGCATAGGCAAGGACCGAGACGAGAAGTACAGCCCGACGAGTGGTAATGGCGATGTCGGCTGACCACACAATTGATGAGACGCTGAGGGCGATAAAGGCTACTAGAGGTGGGACCAATGAAAGAAGCCTCAACATCAAATCAAAACTCCCAGCAATCCGGAGGAATGCAAAGAATGTGAGGCCGATTGTCGCAGCCGTAGTGATTGGGGCACCACCTCCCTCGTTGGCGGCTGTGTTGTTGATGAACCAGTAGGGAGGTGTACCGTAGAGCAACACGAACATCGTGATAGGCACAAGACTGGTCTCGAACAGCCCGGGGCGAGTCAAGGTCAATGGCGCGGCGGGTGCGCTTGTCGTCGGGTGGACTAGCATCACTTGGCTTTGGAACTGTAGTAGGCGTAGCGGTCCCTCTTGAAAAGGCCCCCGGACCGGTGTTTGCGTCGATTCAGGACCGCTCCGATCAGTCTGGCCCCACTTCGCTGAAGGTCTGCTCTGACCTGCAGAAGATCACTGGTCTCGGTCCTCCGTGAGTCAACAACGGCGACGACCCCATCGACAGCACCAGCCGCCGCTATAGCGTCTGCCGTGCTCAAAATCGGAGGCGTATCGATGATGATGAAGTCCATCTCTTCAGTCAGGTTTTGGATCAGTTTCTTAAACCTTGGAGAACCAAGAAGTTCACCGGGATTGGCTGGAGTGCTTCCCGCTGGGAGGAGCCAGAGTCGCTCGACGTTAGGAACTGGGATCGCTGTGAGTTCGTCGTCTCCCCCGAGATACTCAGACAGACCAACGTTGGATTTGGGAATTCCAAATCGTTCCTCCTGAGTCGGCCTGCGCAAATCTGCGTTTACTAGGACGACGTTCTTGCCTGATTGGGCAAAAGCCAGAGATAGGTTCGCGCTTATGGTGCTTTTCCCTTCTGCTGGCGAGGCGCTGGTTACGAGTATTGATTGAACTCCCTCCGTTGAATTGAGGAAGAGTATCGAGGTCCGCAAGCGACGAAATGCCTCACGCGCTGCAGACACCCGCGATGAGCCGCCGTGGGTCAGCATGACCAGGGCGGAAGATCCTGAGCGGTTCCCAAAGCCAAGGGTCGGGATGGATCCCACCACGTCGGTGTCCAAGGCGAGGGCAACGTCAGTGTCTTCTCTGGCCGTGGTATCTAGCCGTTCGAGGAAGAACGCTGCAACAACACCAGCGATCAGGCCAAAGACGAGACCGGCCACCTTAAGCAAGCTCTGATTGAGACCATCCGGCATTTCTGGGGGCTCGGAGGTCCGAAGTAGTTGTGCGGCGGGTGAGCGAGACGCGATGGTGCCTTGGTCACGCCGCAAGATGGTCCCAAGTGTTCTCGTCTCTGATAGTAAATCTGTCCGCTCGGCCCGGAGTGATGCCAGTTGGTCGTCAACTTCTGTGAGCGGCCCAGCTCGTTCGATCGGATCAGTGATCTCTAGAATAATGTCGAGTCGGTCACGTTTTAGGCGGTCGATTTCGGTTGAGACTTGGGCCGACCGGTCTTCAAGTGCTTGAATATTCGCCTCAGTTTGAGCTATCCGACTGGCGTAATAGGAACGTGCCACCTCCTCTCGCCGTTCCACGTAGGCCGCGGCGAAAGCATTCGCGTAGGCCGATGCCACCTCAGCATTGGTATTCGTATAGTCGATGTTGAGAACGTCTGAGTCGGGCCGGAACGCTACTTTCACGTTTCGGAGGAGTGCTCTGGGTTCGTCGTCGAGTCCTAGCTGGTCTACGACATCGGTCGCCGTCCGATTGGAAAGGATGATCTCGCGTTCCTTCTCCAAATTTGGGCTAACGAGATTGGTATTGACGGATCCTACCGGAGTAGGACTAAGGACCACGGTAGCCGTCGCTGTATAGAAATTGGTTTTGGTTCGGGTGAACAAGAGGGCAGCACCGAGCCCCAGCAGAGCCAGGCTGATCACGACCCACTTTCGCAGTTTGATGGCGCGGATGTAGTCCTCGAGGCGCGCCGAGTCGCCATGGGTGTTTTCGCTTGTGAACATCATGGCATAAGAGCATCATGATGATGCTGCAACAGTTTCGGGGTCAATTGCTTTGGCCTCGGAGAGATCAGTTTCACCGGTACATGGTGCCGCAAGTTTCTGTGCAATAGTGGCATGTCCGTGAGAATCGGGTGCTTTTGCCTGCCGCTTTGCCCACTCGGACTCCTACGGGCCCACCTTAACGGGGCTGATCCTTGAACACGGTGCACAAAGCGAGACCGGCGCAACCGGGGCAGGATCCGCTCAGGGTAGATTCGAAGATCTGAAAACCGTGACTAGTAGCGACGATAGGAAGAGGACAGTTTGATGTTTGCAATCAAGTCGCTGCCACAGGGCTGGGCCGACATGTTAGGGAAGAGATGTTTATTCCATGACCTTTGAGTTCGACCCCGTGGTCGTGAGGTTTCGCAAATGAAGCGACACAGGCTCGTCCAAGACTCATCTGTGTCGAGGCTGTCTGGGCGTGCGAAGTGGGCAATGCTCGGAGAACTACTCCAGGTGTTGAGTTCGGGTGTCCTTTTCTTCATCTTGGCCCGGCTCCTCACCACGAAAGAGGAGTTCGGGGTTCTAGGCGCGGTGATTGGCATTGCCCGGCCGGTCGGAAGCCTATTTAGTCTTGGTGCGACCACCCTCCTGGTTAAGCGTGTCTCGCAGGGGGTTGATCGGCAGCAGGCGTGGGGAGACGCGACGGCTATCGGGATTCTTGGTCCCCTCATTGGGGCGGCGCTAGCAATTGCCGCCCGACCCCTCATCCTTCCAAGTGTCCCCCCGCTGGTCTTCGCTTTACTGCTGGTCGGGCAGCTTAGTTTCTTGTATCTGACTGAACTCGCTGTGATGTTTGCGGTTGGGCTTCGCCAGTTGCGATTCATGGTGATCATTCGAGCCATCGTTGCGGTATCAAGATTCTCGTTTCTCATTGCCTTCGCTGTGTTTGCCCAACACACCATCGCCGTATGGGCGTGGTTCAGTTTCGGATCCTTCGTGGTTGCGGCGGTTTCTGTCATCTGGTTCATGAATCGGGTCTTTGGTGTCTGGCTGACCCCCCGTTGGTTGAAGAAAGCTGATGTCAGAGAGGGGCTCCCGTTTGCCTTCAATGGGACGACGGAGGGGCTCCTTGACGCATCTGATCGTCCCATGCTTTTGTCCTATGGACGTGGGGAAGATGCCGGTCTCTACACCGTCGGTGGCCGCTTGGTGCAGCTTACCTATCTGCCACTGATCTCGGTGATGCGGGCTGGAGACGCCGATGTGTTTCAAGCTGGGGCCAAGGGAGTCAGATCAGCGTTGCGGGCGACCAAGAAGTTGTTCCCACCAGTGGTAGGACTCGGGTGTCTTGCGTCGGCTGGTCTTTGGGTGTTTGGTCCGGCCATTCCGTTGCTATTGGGTGAGAAGTGGGAGGACACAATCCTCATCGCAAGGTGGCTGAGTTTTCTTCCGCCACTACGAGCCCTGCAGTACCTGCTCGGAAATGTCTTGAATGCGACGGGGTTACAAACTCAACGGATGTACATGACGCTCGTATCTGCCGTCACCAACGTAGGTCTCAACCTTTGGTTCCTTCGTTCTGGTGGGTGGAGGACCGCCGTTATCACTACCATGGTGGGTGAAGCACTCTTGACACTCCTGTTCGGCCTGTATCTTTGGCGCAACCAAGACTTTGTGGCAGATGAACCCGACCTTGCCCCGTCGGCTTTGGCGAAGGAGTAGAATGAATGCGGATGTCTTTACCTGATCCCAAGTTGCTCTTGAGAGCGCTGACTCAAAAGATGTGGAGACCGCTTCATCTCTGGTTCTCTGTCCGCGGTCCTGTGGCTCTCGGCCGTGATTTTCACCTTGGCCCGGGGTCTCGGGTCGAGAGTAGCCAGGGGCTCACGATTGGGGATGACGTCTACATCGGCAAGTATTGCAGCATTGTTTGTGATGGTGAGATTGGCGATGATGTGTTGATCGCCAACAATGTTGGTCTGGTCGGTCGAAATGATCATGATCATCGAGCCATCGGTATCGGGATACGGCGAGCACCTTGGATTGGTGACGCCAACTACCAAGGTCCCGGACGTGATCGGAAACTAGTTATTGACCCCGATGTCTGGATCGGCTTTGGCGCCGTAGTGCTCTCGGGCGTGACGGTTGGCCGTGGTGCCATTGTCTCGTCGGGATCGGTGGTTTCGAGCAACGTTGCGCCCTACGACATTGTCGGTGGCAACCCCGCCGTGACCATCGGTCGGAGATTCAAGACCGAAGAAGAAATCCAGCAGCACGAACGCTTGCTAGATAAGAACCGGACAGAACCGGCACGGCAGACTCACAGCACTTCCAGGGCGCCTCTTGCTCTTGCGAGGCGGATTTTCAGATGAATGCGTGAGTTCGGGTCACGACGCCTGACAAGGAGAGGAACGAGCGAGAGTATGACGGAACCAACGGTCCGTGCTATCCGAATCCGGAGCCTCCAACCTGGCCAAATGCTGCGGTGTGCCCGATAGTAGTTAGCGGTGGCGGTGCGTTGACGAGACGCAACCCACTCCAACGTTGTTCTCGTCTCATCCACCAATTCTGTGACGACAGCGGTGCTCGACCACTGGAGGCTGCCCCCTTGCCGGCGGATATCGGAGGAGAAGGCTACATCCTCGCCCCCAGTCAGCCCGTAGGATGGATCGAACTGTCGGGAACCGATTTGATTTAGTCGAAGAGCCAGGTTTCCCGTTCGAAGCCAGGACTGAGGGGTGCAACTCGGAGGTTCTTCACGCCTAAAATAGCCTCCCTCGACTACCCAGGCGGGGGGCGTGTGGGTGAATTCTGTTCGAACTGGCCCTCCCACCATTGCTGCACCAGTTTCTTCCATCACACGCAACAGACCTCCGGGCCAGTCTGCTGTGACAACTTCGTCATCGTCGATGAAAACCAGGATGTCGGCGCCGCGCGCTTCTTGTAGTGCCCGGTTTCGTGCAGCCGAAACCCCAGGCTCAGGCTCACATACATACCAAACATTTAACTTAGATGTCGCACCAACATCTCTGGTCACATTCCTGGCGGAGGATGCCGGGTCATTGTCGACAACGGTTACCTGTCTGATGCTGAATGAATCGGAGACCTGGGCCCGTAGGAGCACCGATTCTAGACAGGCATGAAGGTGGTCAGGCCGCTTGTAGGTCAGAATAGCAATATCGACAACAAGGCGGCTAGGCGTATTGCTCGTATCGGGATTGGTACCGGCCAACGGGATCAGCTCCTTGGGTCGAACTCATAGCCTAGGTATGGTTGGTTATGTCCGGGCTGCTGATCGGTTACGTCCCCGAATGACTAGGCGAAGGACGAGTAGGGACAGGATAGCTGGTAGAAGAATTAGTCCCGATTCACGGAGAGGCTTCTTTTCGTCTGTGTAGCCCACCTCCACAAAAGCCAAGCCTGCTGGTGTGTCGGACTCAAGTGAAGGCCGATTGACATTGTCGTCACTTTCACCGAGACTCTGAGTAGTCGGGGAGTCGGCGCTGCCCGTGGTGTCAACGGAGAGATCTGGCATGGTTGCTGGTCGAGGAGAGACCGAATTCGACGTAGCCTCGTTTTGTTTGTCGAACTCCGGGGTGGTCGTGGCCGAAGATTCGGTTTCTGGTGGGACAGATTGGTCCTTCCCCGGGGATGTCGGTACTGTCGTCTGGGGAACGGGTCCGTCGCTATCCACGGGGAGGATTTCAATAGCGGCGATCTGTGATTCCTGTTTGCTCGAAGCGAACGAGATCGTCAGTTCTCCATCGGTGACGACCTGGCGACGCTCAACCAAGAAGGCGGTATACCCACCTGCCGTGTCGTAAATGTCGAGATCTCGAACGATTGGTACACCTTCGATCTCGACGCTGAATCGACGACAATCTTGTACCTGGCAACCGGCAAAGATTTCCGCGTGATGAAGGATGACTCGATAGGTGCCATTCTTGATCGGTATCTTGTATCCAGAGGACCCCCAGCGCTCGAATCGGTAAAGTTCATCGGCGTCGGTTTGTCGAATCTCAATACCTTCGGCCTGGCGAGCGACATTCCCGTCGACATAGAAGGAGTCGGCTTGCCACACCACTCCGCCCTGATCGAGGCGGCCGCCTCCGGCATTGAGGCGAAAGGGAATCTCTACCGGTTGGACTCCCGAAGTTGTCGTGCTGCCCGACGGTTGGTCCCCTTCGACCACTGTTGGCGGTGGCGCTTCGGATGGCTTCTGCGGTGCCACAAATGGCTCGATCGTCGGGGTCTCAGATGAGATCAAGTCATAGCCAGCAGCGCGCCACTGGGAGTAGGTGAGGGGGTTGGAGTCCATTCCCCAGAAGGTCATGGTCTCGGGGCTGTCGTAGCTGTTGTTGGTGAACCGGATCGAGCCAGGATTGACGATGAGTCCAGCGCCGGTAGTCCCTAGCGAGATCCCGATTGAGCCGGTGTCTTCGAACCTATTGTTGCGTACCGTGACTTCTTCTACGACATACTGTACGCCGTCGTAGTTGGCGAGGAACCCTTCGCCACGACTCGGCCGCTTTGTCTGGCGTAGCACAACTCCAGCCTTTGCTCCTCGAATCAGGTTTCCCTCAACTAAGGCATTTCGTGATTCGCCTACCGTGATCGCCCCGGCATTGAAATCACCTCGAAAGCCGGTCCACGTGTTTGACTCTACGATGGTGTTGCCGCGCACGACGAGATTGGCCGAAAGTTCGTACATGACGGCTCGGCTGACGTGTTCGCGGATGTTGTTATTCAGCACTTCCATGCCCTGGCAACCGATGTCGCACCATATGGCAATGTTTGGGTTGTCGTAGAGTTCGTTGTTGACGACACGGATCGGTGCGGAGGGGGTTCCGGCCTGGGTGAACTTGATTCCTCCACCATTCACAAGAGCCCCGGAAGCTTGTTGCCGCCCGTTTCCGTAGATGGTGTTTTGCTCGATGAGGCCCCCAACAAAATCATCGCCCCCGATCCCGGTCACCCCATTGTCGTAAAAGGTGCTGTTTCGTACGGTGAAGTTGTCACCAAGAAAGATCCCACTTGCGTAGTTTCTACGACTGACAATGTCCGAAATCAGCCAATTGGTAGCCAATTGACCTCGTTCGCTGGCCCAGAGCCGCGCTGTTCCGCGAATTGGGGCTTGCTCCTGTCGGGAGGTCCCGCCAGAGTCATTGAAGTCCTGGAAGGTCATTTGCGTGATTGTGACGCCATTGGCGGTGCCGTGGAAAGCGTTCTCTCGTCCGGATCCATCAATGATGACCGTTGCGGCTGAGGCTCCCACAAAGGACATGTGATCTTTCGGGACGACGTCTCCAAAGCGGTATGTGCCAGCGGCAAGTCGAAAGCACGTTCCTTCTGGTTGGCGAGCGACAACCTCGGCAAAGTCGGTGGCCGGAGCGGTGACCGGGATAGCGGAGAGACACGCCTCAGCCGGACCAGGGCGAGTTGCGCCTGACGCAGAAGGTGAGGTACTGAGCGTTGCCACTAGTACCACGACGGCTGTAATCCCAGACCGCCATCTCTGCCAAAGTTCATTCCGCCCGAACATGCAAGTGGTTATCGGGACGCTGATCCAAATGGTTGAGGACAATTATTAGGGTGCGGTGAAACTGGTCGCGAATCAGCCTTCAAAGCAGTTGTGCCCTGATCGCCAACAATGCGCTACGGGCCCAGAACCAGATCGAGCAAGGCGATGGGGAATGACCAGCGGAAACGGCCGCCTCGGTAACACCACTGGTCTTATCTCCGAAGTCAGGCCCAACCCGCGATCAGGGAGCACCCTAGCGGCGGCGACACCAGGCCATTGGAATCAATCGGCATCGTTCGTTCGGCTAGGTAGATCAACACATTTACCCCTGTAGGCCCACCCATGTGCGCGATATGTTGTAGCTTGGTAGTTGGGCAGTGAGTCAATTCCTTCGGGAAGGGTGAACCATGAAAAAGATGATCACAGCGGCGAGTTTGGTAGTTGGTCTGACCGGGGGTCTCATTAGCTCCGCCGGGGCCCAGGCCACGTATCCGGATGCCACTCCGAACCCCGATCAGGTGGATCCGGGGCAACTTCCCCAGGCCGATCCGCCAGCAGAAGTTGAGTCCGCTGGCCTCCCCGGGACTACTGGTATTGAAGTCAAGGGCAAGCAGCAGCTTCCCGTAACTGGCGGTGACGCTGTAGGGCTTGCTGTCATTGGCGCCGTACTGACGGCCGGCGGTGGCTTGCTGGTTTGGCGCTCCAAGGGAGCGGAAGAGTCCGTTTGATCTATCCTAGGCTTAGCGACTGGCTGCAACGACTAGGCACCTAAACACGTTGGCTTAGGGTCACCACATTTCGGATTTCGACCCGCTAACGTATATTCGGACCGGGAAACCGACGCGTGACTTGATCGTTTCACCTCAACGAAAAGCCGACGTCGCCGGACTTCTCCTAAGGTCCTCCGTCTTTGCACTGGAGGTCGTTATGGACTGTCGTCATTGTCAGAATCCGCTCTCAAACGTTTTTCTTGACCTCGGGCACGCCCCTCCGTCGAATGCTTACTTGTGCGCTTCAGATCTTCATCAGCCCGAAGAATACTTCCCTCTCCGGCTTTATGTGTGTGAGCGTTGCTGGCTCGTACAAACCGAGGATTGCACCCCGGCCGAGAACCTGTTTGCCGCGGACTACGCCTACTTCTCTTCGGCCTCGCAGTCCTGGCTGGAGCACGCATCGCACTATGTTGAGGACATCATTCGCCGACTTGGCTTGAACCACCAGAGTCATGTGGTTGAGATCGCATCCAATGATGGTTATCTCCTCAGGTTCTTTCTTGACAGAGGTATCCCCTGCCTGGGAATAGAACCGACAGCGAGCACGGCCGAGGCGGCAGAAGCAACCGGGATCCCAGTCCTTCGGGAGTTTTTTGGGGCACAATTGGCACAGCAGTTGCTAGCCGAGGGCCGTCAGGCCGATTTGCTCATCGGCAACAATGTGTACGCTCACGTCCCCGACATCAATGACTTCACCACCGGCCTCAAGACAGCGCTAAAGCCGAACGGGACAATCACCCTGGAGTTCCCTCATCTACTCAAGTTCCTACAAAACAAGTATTGGGACACCGCATACCACGAACACTTCTCCTACCTATCGTTGCAAACAGTGCAACAAATCTTCGCCCGTGCCGGACTAAGGGTTTTCGATGTTGAGGAACTGGCGACTCACGGGGGCAGTTTGCGAGTGTTCGGTTGCCACCAGCTCGACCCCCGGCCCGAAACCGCCCTAGTAGGAACGGTATTGGCGAACGAAGAAGCGGGCGGATTGAACCGCCTCGAGACCTACCTCTCGTTTCAACAGGATGTGGACTCCATCAAGGATGGCCTGTTGGAGTACCTGATTCAGCAAAAGAGAGAACATAAGGTGGTGGCTGGATACGGGGCTGCGGCAAAGGGCAACACCCTGCTTAACTATGCGGGAGTCAAGCCAGACCTACTTCCCTTCATCTGTGACGCGGCCACCTCGAAGCAAGGGAAATTCATGCCCGGCAGTCACATTCCGATTTTGGATCCAGCGGCCATGCTCGAAACCATGCCGGACACCATTGTGATATTGCCATGGAATATCGCGGATGAGATCGTCGATCAGATTCGGGAGGCAAAGGCGTGGCCGACAACTTTTGTCACTGCCATCCCGGAAATCATAGAGATCGAACCTCCCGTTTAGGGGTCAACCGCTTCCTTGACCGTTCTCCAGTGAAGAGTTGGCTCAATCCGCGGCTGAGTTGTCTGTGTTCGACCTGTTCGAAACCGGCCGTTGACAACAGGCTCAGAATTGTCTCCGTTGGAGGTAGGTAGGAAACCGAGCGGGGTAGGTAGGCATAGGCGTTCTTGTCCGACAACAAGCCACCGATAAAGGGCACCGCCTTATTGAAGTAGAGGCTGTGTCCCGCGGCCAATAGGCGGTTGTCAGGTTGGGAGACATCGAGCAGACCAATGCGCCCACCGGGTCGCACAACGCGCGCTAGTTCGTCGAAGAATATTTCGAGGTCCACCAGGTTGCGGAGGGCGAAGCCACAAACTGCTGCATCGACTGACTCCTCAGCCAGCGGCAACCTCAGTAGGTCCCCTTGGATGAGGGGCACGCCGGTTCTCGCCGATTGCAGCATCCCCAGCGAAAGGTCAATGCCAAGGGTGAAGTGGCCAAGTTCGTCAAGTTGGCGGCAAAAGTCTCCGGTACCGCAGGCTAGATCGACCACCTTTGAGTTTGGCTGAAGGCCTAAGGACTCAACCGTGGCTTTCCTCCAGCCAACATCCATCCGCAAGGTCATGACACGGTTGACTAAGTCATAGCGGGGAGCGATCGTGTCAAACAGGCCCTGAACCGCAGACCGCTTTTCTTCACCCTCGGGAAGGTAGTCAGATGGCATCGACATGGCGATCAGGCTATGTCGTCACTGGGGGGTCTCACCTCATGGATTGATGGTCGGGGCCCGTTGATGATGTTGGACGGCGCGGTGAGTACCGCTGTATGAGTCCCGCGGGGTGGTGACCGATCGTTTAGAGCGTCGGTATTTGAATTCTTGGGCTCCTCGCCATCACCAACGAACCTGGGCAAGAGAGCAGCTGCACAAATAGCGAACCAGCCAAAGGCTGGAACACGAATGACGGCTTCGTTGATTCCATCGACGAGCACGAAGGTTATGAGTACGACGGCGAGGGGGGCTTGCTCAAACGCGGCTCGGACAAATCCGAGGATGAGGGCGGTCAGAACCAGGGCAGCGCCGATGAAACCGGTAGTTAAGAGAAGGTGGAAAACCAGACTATGTGCGTGCTGAGGGCTCCACCCAATGGGAAGGTCGGAGATGAGGATTCGGTCGTTTCCCAGACCGACACCAGTGATGGGTGACTCCGCTATCAGGTCCTTCACAAAAGGCCAAAGGGTCGATCGACCACCAAAGTCTTGAAGCTCTTGATTGGATTGGTCGCCGAAACGAATCGAACCGAGTGTCTCGTTAGCGCCATATGCAGCGAAAGCCAAGGGAATCATCATTGCCACCAGAGCCATAGAAAGGCCAGCAAGGAGGACTCGCGACCGTCGACACGCCAGAACACCAACGCAGATCACAAGCCCAATCACGCTCGTTCTACTACCGGTGGCCACCACAGTCACGATTGACACTACTGAAAGTGCTGCCGCCCCGATTCTTTCGATCCCGCGGTTTTGTGCCACCAACCACAGTGCCGCCAATGTGGACAGAGCAGCAACCCTGCCAAGTTGATTCGGTTCTAGGGACCCCATCGTCAGCCTATTGTCCATCCATGGATCGGCCGGGCCTCGAAGGAGGAGGATTGCCGATAGGGCGAGATTGACAATGAACCCAATTCCAATGATTCGAGCCACAGCCTGGTGGCCTCGGTTGTCGACCACCACAGCGGCACCGAGGAGAACGAGGCCATATCCTCCGACCAGAAACATGGTTTTCTGTCCACCAGAGTCAGTGGTCACGAGCCCGGTGACGAAGCTCCAAACAACCCAGGCCGAAAGCAGAATGAAGGGCAGGAGTCCGGAACGGTCCGAGGAAGGTCCAATCACCGATTTACTTGATGTGCGCAGCGATGATCGCTGCGAAACGATCTGAACAAAAAGGAAAATGGCCAGAAGGAGACGAAGAAAGACCAGCCACCCCTGCATCGGGAACCTCTGTTCGTCGATGGCAAAGACAGCGAGATAGGAAGCCAGCGAGGCCTCCAGCAGCGTTGGCCGAAGCCCTACTCCGATTTTCGCCCCCTTGTATCGGCGGTATGCGAAGGATTGGCGAAGAACGAAAGCAGGAGTAGGGCGCCTGCCGCGGCCCCGATCCCAGCGGCCAAGGAGGCGAGGGCGGTTTGTGTGCCTGAGGTGGTCTTCTCCGATCGAACGAATCGGTAGGCGGAAGCTGTTCGATCAATCTCCGATTGCAACTCGACGAGCTTGCTTCGTTGGTCGTTTAACTCATCACTTACCTGCCGAAGATCTGAGCGTAGACGTATTTGCTCGGACTCGATCTCAGAATTGTCGAGGGTGGTCTGGAGGTCAGATTGCTTCTGTTCTAACTGCTGAGCAACGAGTTCTGTCCGAGCCTGGAGTTCTACTAAGTCTCGTTGGCGCTCCCGCTCAGAGTTTTCGATAAGCAGAGCGGAGCCTTGCTCAACGAGACCAAGGGCAGTCTCAGGTGTCTGAGCAATGGCGACAAGACGCACAACCGATAGGTCTGATGATCGTTCGACATCCAAGGAGATAGCCTCGGTAGGATCAGCCAGACCCTTAGCAGCTTCGGCGAGGGTCGTTGGTTGTCGAACGAAGGAAGCGGCGAGTTCGTGAGCGGCGCGGTAGAACGGCCAGGTCACTTGGTCTTCGTCAAGAATTAGGACGGCCGTGGCTTCGGCCTTCTCGGTACCCAATCGGTTGATGGAAAAGGTCAGGAGGCCGACGATTACTCCAACCAGGACGGCGGCCGCGACCAGATTTCGGTTGCGGACATCCTCCCGGACCGATGGTGCTTGTGGGCTCGGCTGGTCTTCTCGCTTCGACCGGATTTGGGATGGTCTCACCGCATGTTCGGCCTGTACCGTCGGAATGGGCGCCGACTTCGGGCTAGTCGGGCTGTTATCGGTCAGATCGATCAACCCCGGCATGGTGGTGGTTGCGGGTTTGGGTTTGGGTTTGGTGCTGGTTGCGGGTTTGGTTGCCGGTTTGCCATCGGGACGCGATTGGGTGCTGGGCCAAGTCGGTTCGTTGCGGACGCGCCGATCAATAGGGCTATTACCCGACTTAGCCGTTGTGCTATCGAGCTTCTGGTCGACAGATTTTGCGCCCTGTCTACGTCGGTTCCTATCCACGCCACACACATGTTACCGCAGGTCTAAGAGTTGACTAGTCCCTTCGCTCAAGCGGACTTACCCGCCGCAGTAGGTCCGAATTCCTCAGGCCTCAGATTTCGAATTGCCCTACCGAGCCGAACGAACCGCTGGTTGGCCATCAAGCCTCACACGAAACTTCCTCACGTGCATTTCCCGACTGGCTTCTTGGCTGTCGAGAACTACACCATTCACAAGAATCGGTTGGGCCCATTTACCATGGACTTTGTCGCCATCTTCTAACTTTTCCCCTGTCGAATCCCACCCAGCGGAGCTATCGGTGGAGCCTGGGCCGCCAGGTGATGGAACGGTTGCCAATAAAGTTGCCGGTCGTTGCCACCCCGATGCCAAGAGCCTGGATCCACCAACTATTCTCCAGAACCCCCGAACTCGGCGTCCCGACAGCAGACGCGATCCCAACCTGCACCAAGAGCCCGTGGAGCGCAATCAGGTGAAATGGAATGAGTCCCGTCACGAAATGGCGCCCTTTTCGGGAAAATGGAGCGAAGGTGAAGCGATTGTTGAGCCAATAGTTGGCTAGCACGCTCACTTCGAAAGCGAGAAGCCCCGCCTGGCCAATCCCGACCGTGGACAACAGAACCAGACTGCTCAGTCGTATGATCGCACCAAGAAGTCCGACCAGGGCATAGGCGGTGAACGTGGCCGAAACCACCCGCCCAAGAAATAGATCGAGCAAGGCAAGCAAGTACGATCCAGCGACGGATCCCGTCATTTTTGTGGCGCCGTGCACACGATTGCGGAAGGTGTAG
>JAJRXF010000166.1 GCA_024276425.1 Actinomycetes bacterium
CCAGAACCGTCTCCGACGTGATGGTTGAGACCATGGTGAACTGGGGAGTCGACACGGTTTTCGGTATGGTCGGCCACTCCAACCTTGGGCTCGCCGATGCCATGCGCGAGGCCGAAAAGCGAGACGATATCCGCTATTTCGGGGTCCGTCACTAAGGCGCTGCCGCTTTTGCTGCCGGAGCGTATGGCAAACTCACTGGCGAATTGGCAGCCTGTTTCGGGATTGCGGGGCCGGGATCAACCAACATGTTGACTGGACTCTACGACGCCAAGGTTGATGGAGCACCCGTCCTGTCCTTGTCGGGGCAGGTGCCGTCCAAGGTTCGAGGCCGCGGGGCCTTCCAGGACCTGGACCTGAACGCTGCCTTTGCTGATGTCGCCGAATACAGCCAGACCATACAGGCCGGATCAGACCATGCCGAGATCATGTCCTTGGCCTGCAAAACTGCCCTAGTTCGGGGAACGGTCGGACATGTTGTCCTACCCGACGAAGTGCAAACTCTCCCCAGCGATGCTCAAGCCAAGGGCCCTGCTGGCAGGATTGGGGCAACTGCGGTCACTCCCCCAGCGCCCGTTCTCGAAGAAGCCATCGCCGCAATCAACAAGGCCGAGAGACCACTCATAGTCGTCGGGGCAGGAGCCCGCTCCGACATGGCCACGATTACGAAGTTAGCCGAGCACCTAGATGCCCCCGTCGCAACCACCTTCAAGGCCAAGGGGCAGATTAGCGACTCTCACCCTCTTGGCTGCGGGGTTCTGGGACGGAGTGGTACCCCGGTCGCTAGCTGGTTCATGAACGAAAGTGATCTGATCCTGGCCTTTGGAACTTCATTCTCCAACCACACTGGCATCGCCGAATACAAGCGGACTATCCAGGTTGACAGAGACCCAATGGCGCTCGGCCGCTTCCACTCCATCGATGTTCCGTTGTTGGGCGACATTGGTGTGACCGCTGACTTCATGGCGAAAGGTGTTGGCAAGGCCAGCCACGGAACTGCCAATGAGGTTGCGGCCCGTTGGCGAATCTGGCGCGCCGAGAAGCAGTCGCGGGTCAGCGATGACCGTGGCCGAGGTGTTAGTGCTGCCGCTTTGTTCGCCACCCTGTCGAACGAGGTTGATGCCGAGGCTGTGATCAGTGTCGATGTTGGCAATAACACCTATTCCTTTGGGCGCTACTTTGAGGTTGACAGACAGCGCGTGCTGATGTCGGGATACCTCGGGTCCATCGGTTTTGGGTTCGCCGGCGCCATGGGGGCTTGGGCGGCGATGGGCGACACTCACCAGATCGTTGGAATCAGCGGCGATGGCGGCTTTGGCCAGTATGGCTTCGAATTCACCACCGCCGTGAAGTACAACATGAACATCACCCACGTATTGCTGAACAACAGCGAACTGGGCAAGATCTCCAAGGAACAACGGTCCGCCGAACTTGACGTCTGGCAGACGTCACTAGTGAATCCGGACTTCGCCGCGTTCGCCCGGTTGTGTGGAGGCACAGGCATCAATGTGACTCACTCTGATCAACTCGAAACCGCCCTAGCCGATGCCCTGGCACACGATGGCCCGGTCATTGTCGATGTCGCCACCGATGTGGACCTCCTCTAGGTCCGGGGCCAAGCTGGCAGTCGCGACGGCCGAACTAACTGACCGCTGCCGCAGGCCGAGAGGCTTCCGATTCGCTCAGGTCGATTTCTGCCAATTTCAAGGCCAGGGCTCCCATGTTGGCGGCGAGAGCTCCATCGACAGTTAGATCGACACTCTCGGCATCATCAGATTCCAACGAGATGATTACCTGGGTCTCGGCACTGACCCGCGAGAGAGCCTCACCGTTCACATCCTGCCAACGAATCCCAACAACCTCAGATTGCTCCAAGTCGCAGACCACGATGCCTGGAACGGTTAGAACAATCTGGCCCGATGACCATTGTGAACGAACCGGTCCACTGTCCAAGACGCGCCCAAGATCGTAAGGTTCGAGGAGGGGGAACACCTCCGCAGGTGGCTGTTTCGGTTCGTGGGGAAGCTGGAGCCGGGAATCCATTGGAAAAATCTAGTGCACCCAAGGACGGAACTGTGAGATCTACCCTGGATGACCCGGTTGAAGCTGGCAGCAGCGACTTGGCAACGGGTCGATCGGCTTCACCAAAGAGCCGTGTAACCACCTAGTCATGGCGTGTAAGTTCGAAGGCCTCCCTGGCTGCTATCGCTCCAATCAGCACAGCAGCCAAAGCGTCGGCCCACCACCAACCCAACACATAGTTAAGTCCAAGAGCGATGAGAACCGAGGTGGCTAGCCAACCATCGAGAAAGGTAAGTCTGGCCTCCGCCAAGAAGGGGCCACTCTCCAGAACGCGCCCGATCGAGCGTTTCCAAGCTGCAAGCCCGAACATGACCAACGCGGTGATTCCCAGGTAGAGCATTCCCCAAACTGAGGAGCCAGGTTCAAGACCGAGTATCAGAGACCGAAGCCCAGTCACAACCAGGGAGATGGACAGCAAGGCGAAAGCCCATCCAACCAAGCTTTGGGCTCGGTGGTCCCGGTGTGGCCCGCCAACGACTCCCCCCATGTGCCACAAAACCACGAAGGAGGCGAACACTTCGATCAGCGAGTCAATCCCAAACGCCACCAAAGCCAAGGACCGAGCGGCAATGCCAAGGCCGATAGTGATACCAACCTCGAAAAGGTTCCAAGTTATGGTTGCCCGCTGAAGCCAGCGGCCCCTTCGCTGAGCGTCGGCCATCCAGACTTCCTATCCAGCTCCGAGATCCTCCGTTGGGACCCGGGCGAAGAAATTCCTCATTCTTTTGAACCAACGGAGCTAATGGCGGTGTATTTGCCCAGCAACGAAGGCCACGGAGCCTTTCCTCCAGGTCCAACCAATGCTCAACTAGGGAGATACCACTCATGGGTAGAAAACTATTTGCCACCGCGATCGCGCTGTCCTTTGTGGCCGCTGCGTGCGGCACAGGCGACAGTGACGACGCAACGGACACACCCGTGACCACCGAAGAAGCCATGGAAGAGTCCGCCGCGGAGACCGGGCCAAACGCCCCATCTCGCATTGCCGCCGACAACCAAAGCGGAGACGGCACCACCATCACCGTCGCTAGCATCAACCTCCCAACCGATGGCTTCGTTGTCATCCACGCCGATAACGGCGGTAGCCCGGGACCCATCCTTGGTTGGTCTGACCGACTCCCCGCTGGAGACTCAAGCGATGTCGTCGTGACCCTTAACACCCCTCTCGACGCCGACACCAAAGTCTTCCCAATGGCCCACGTGGATGCCAACGCAAACGGGGTCTATGAGTTCATGCCTCCAGACGTCGTTACCGATGGTCCCGCCATGACTGCTGATGGCAAGGTCGCCGTCGTCGCCATCGACTACACCATCGGCTAGTGACAATCGAGCCATCCAACGATGGCTGGCCGAACTCGCCCGGGTCTGGTCTTCGCCTATTGTGATGCCAGACCCGGCGGAGACGACTTTCAGTGAAATCCTCACGTCATCGATCCGAAGCAAAACCCGAACTCTTGGCTCGACGCCTCTACAACGACCACGGTCCGGCCTTACACCGATGGTTACTCGGCCGATTTAGCGATGCGCAAATTGCTGAGGAGGTTGTACAAGAGTCGGTCCTGACGGCATGGCGCAAGTACGAACAGTTCGACTCCGACCGCGGCAGTGAACGATCGTGGATCTTCGGCATTGGTCGCAACGTGGCTGCTACCCGTCATCAACGCAACTTGCGCCATCTCCGCTCGCTACCCACCGGTGCTGTCCTCGATTCCATTGTCGATGACACCGAACTCGGCCGCGTGACCGAACGCTCACTTATCGCTGACGCCATGGCTAGCCTGTCCAGTGATCATCAAGCCGTAGTCGCTGCGGCGTACTGGGACGGGCACTCCACGAAGGAGATCGCTGCTCGGCTTGGAATTCCCGATGGCACGGTGAAATCCAGACTTCACTATGCGTTGCGTATTCTGCGCACACAACTGCAGGAGCGAGAGGTACTGCGATGAGCAATGGTCATGAACTGTTCGCCACCTGGTCTGGTGCCTACACCCTTGGGGCTCTTGAAGGGACCGACCGGCGTGCTTTTGAAGACCACATGTCAACGTGCCCAATTTGTACGGCCGACGTTGCTTCTTTCGCCCCCTTGCCTGGGCTTCTTTCCCAGATCGATTCCGCCGATGTCCGCGCCCGTCCCGACACCGTGTCTGCGGCACGTATCGAGGCCAAGGCTAAAGACCAGATTGTTAGGATGCGTCGCTCGGCTCGACGTTGGAAGACCGCCGCGGTCGTTGCTGCGGCAGCCGTGGTCTTGATAGCGGTGGTCGCGTTCCGACCCGGCCGACAAGATCCACCGGCGTTCGCTGCAACCATCAACTCAAGCCTCAGCCAAAGCGCCAAGATCGGGATGAACCCCAAACCCTGGGGGACCGAAATCACCGTTGAGCTTTCCGGTCTCCCCTCGCGAGACAGCTACGAGCTTTGGGTAGTTGACGACGGCGGGGTCTGGATTAGCACTGCGACTTGGTCGCCAACTCCGACCGGCTTAGCCGCTCTCACAGGCGCCACTTCAACCCCATTCACAAAGGTTGATCGAATCGTTGTCACCTCATCTAGCCAAACGGACATTCTGATCGACGCTTCGACTAGTACCGATTAGAGGCGCAGGGCGAGCCAAGATAAGGAACTGGGAGATTCCGGCCTACTGTTGGATAGGGGTAGGGGGTAGGGGTATATTCGACAAGAGACCCGCCATGCCTCAGAATCTGAGGTGACAAAGTCTTTCTCAACTAGGAGACATCATGATGAATCTCGTGACCTTACAATTTGCTGACACGGGCGATTTCGATCACATGAACGGTTGGGGCGGTGGCTGGATGTGGCTCTGGGGCGTAGCCATGATGGTTCTGTTCGTCGTCCTTCTCGCATGGCTCTTTCGAGCAGGCGGTTCTCCGACGGGACCGGCCCCGCCCACACCCCGCAGCCCCCATGACCGAGCCAAGGAAATACTGGCCGAGCGCTACGCCAGTGGTGACATCTCCACCGAGGAGTTTCGTGAACGGAACGGAGAACTCCAATGAGTTCCTCACCAATGAGATCACTCGATCTCCAGCACCACGGGCAAATCGAACCGCAAGACCAACGGTCTACTCCTCGACTCATCACCACCAAGACGCCGCCAAGTCCAAGCCCGGTCGAACGTCTCTTGCGTCGCTACTTCACCACCGACACCAATGGGGTACGAATCGAAACCTATGACGGCACCGTTCTGGGAGCCGCTGATGCAACGACGGTCCTCAAGATCATCTCGCCAGACTTCTTCTCCCGGATCACGACGGGCCGGGGAAGCGAACTGTCGTTCAGTCGAGCCTACGTTGCTGGGGACGTCGTGCTCGAGGGAGACATTTATGGTGTCCTAGGATTGCGAGACTCCATGGGCTCGGCGAGTTTCGATACCGACCTACTGCGAGAAACAGCGGCAGTTCTGGGGGTGGACAGCTTCACCGACATGAACAAGCTCAGGCCACTTCCAGCGCCTCCAGAAGAGTTTCGGGTCCGGGGTATCTTGCACACACGAAAGCGAGATTCACGGGCGATCTCGGCTCACTACGATGTCTCGAACAACTTCTACCGTCTCTTCCTTGACACCACAATGACCTACTCCTGTGCCGTGTTCGAGAACCAAACTGACACCTTAGAGGAGGCACAGCGGCGTAAGTACGATTTGATCTGCCAAAAGCTCGGTCTACGCCCAGGCATGAGATTGCTAGACATTGGCTGTGGCTGGGGGGGCATGGCAATTCATGCAGCAAGTCACTACGGGGTCGACGTTGTCGGGATTACGATTTCTCAGGCGCAACACGCATTGGCTCAACAGAGGGTTCAAGAGGCGGGACTAGCTGGGCTAGTTCAAATCCGCCTCCAAGATTACCGAGATGTCGAAGACGGGCCATTTGATGCCATCTCGTCGATCGGAATGCTTGAACACGTCGGCGAACAACGACTCATCACCTACATGACAAAGGTGATGGACCTCCTCTCACCCTCGGGTCGCCTTCTCAATCATGCAATCAATCGCTCCGACGGTACGGCCCACTCCAAGATCGATCCCAATGGGTTCATGTCACGCTATGTGTTCCCAGACGGCGAACTTCTCGGGACTGGCCAAGTTGTCGACGCCATCAACGCCAGCGGGCTGGAGATCCGACACGTAGAATCGCTACGTGAACACTATGCCTTGACGTTGCGCCATTGGGTCCGAAGGTTAGAGGAACGTTGGGAAGAGGCCATCGAAGAAACCTCGATTGGGCGGGCCCGAGTATGGCGTCTGTATATGGCTGCCGCCGCTCTCGGTTTCGAGAAGAACGAACTAACCGTCACTCAGGTGCTGGCCGCGAAGACTACCTCAGGGGGAAACTCCGGCTTCACCCTGCGTCCGGCCTGGCGAGTCTAATCTTTGAGTAGACTCGTTTGGGACCGACGACCGGAAATGGCACGAGTATGACCACCTCAACAACACTTCCTGCAATAGACACCATCAACGCTAACCAACTTCGGGAGCTTCGTCTCGAAGACCCCGATGTTCGAATACTGGACGTTCGAACAGGAAGTGAATATGAGACTGCTCATATTCCCGGTTCCTACAACGTCCCCCTTGATACGCTCCGGGAACACGTCCGCGATCTCGCTTCGGTGGAGCACCCCGTGGTGCTGGTATGCCAATCTGGCGGTCGAGCCAGTCAAGCGCACGAGAAACTTGCTGCCGCTGGCAAGGAGACTCTTCACATTCTCGAAGGCGGAATGGCCGCGTGGCAAGACACCGGTGGTGACGTCATTCGAGGAGACATCCAGCGGTGGGCCTTGGACCGCCAAGTTCGTTTCGTTGCCGGATCGATTTCGCTGCTTGGGATCGCCGCCAGCACTGTTGTTCCGGGTGCCAAATGGCTCGCTGGAGGAGTGGCTGTCGGGTTGACCTTTTCGGCTGCAACCAACACGTGTGCCATGGGGGCCATGTTGTCCAAACTGCCATACAACCAAACCGATCAGTGTGATATTGCTGGCGTTCTCGCCGATCTCAACAATTCAGCCGAGTAGTCTCATCTGAACGTCGGACAACGAGGAGCGCTGAGAAGGCTGGCCTACCCTGAGGACGCAATTCGTCAAGCACCGATGGGGTAAGAGATGGCTGGTGGTCTTTTTGGGTTACTGGATGATGTGGCTGCACTGGCTAAGTTGGCTGCCGCGTCCATCGACGACGTCGGAGCAGCCGCGGGCAAGGCCAGCGCCAAGGCCGCTGGTGTGGTCGTCGACGATACCGCGGTAACCCCTGCCTATGTGAAGGGGCTCGCGGCGGAACGTGAGCTACCCATTATCAAGAAGATCGCCATCGGTTCGATCCGCAACAAGTTGCTCTTCATCCTTCCCATCGCCCTTCTCCTGGCCGCTGTCGCCCCCATTCTGGTCGAGATCATCCTGATCTGCGGGGGAACCTACCTTTGTTATGAAGGGGCAGAGAAGATCTACCACAAGATCAAAAGCGGGGACCATGAGAAGGCCGAACCAGTGGCCATGCGAGGCCCGGAAGCCGAAGCCGGCATCATCGCTGGTGCGGTACGGACCGACTTCATCCTCTCGGCTGAGATCATGGTCATCTCGCTCAAGGAGGTCCTGGATCAGCCCTTCGTGCAACGAGCCATCATCTTGGCCATTGTTGCGGTCATCATCACGGCCATCGTGTATGGGGTCGTGGCCCTGATCGTCAAGATGGATGACATCGGCCTTTCCCTCGCTGGTCGCGATTCCTCGTCCTCTCAGCGAATTGGCCGCCTTCTGGTGTCGAGCATGCCCATCGTTTTGAAATGGTTGGCCATTGTCGGTACTGGCGCGATGCTCTGGGTCGGTGGCCACATCCTCATTGTTGGGGCCGATGAACTAGGTTGGGCCAGACCCTATGAACTTCTCAAAGAGGTGGAACACTCCGTCGATGGTGTGGGGGGAATTGGTGGTGCCCTTGGCTGGATCGCCAACACTTCGGTCTCTGCCGTAGTGGGAGTCATCGCAGGAGCAGTCGTGGTTGTAATCGTGTCACAACTGCCCTCCCGCTCGCCCAAGTCCCAGACGGCCGAGGTCCACTAGGACGGGTGGTATTCGACCGCGCTCGACCGCGTTGACCTCGAGCTTGAGACAGGAGAGTTTGTCGTCCTTCACTAGCGGCGGCCATGCGTTCCCTTGGCGATACATCAACCGGCAAGAAGACAGTGGTTGAACGACTGCTGCCACAGAATTCTCCTAGCCGGGCCATCGTCGCTGTACGTAACATCGCTCGTCAGCGTCGGCGGGCGGCCTCAACAATGATCGGCGTAGTTCTGGCACTTGTCATGATCGTCAGCGCCTTTGTGATGAACGACTCGATCAACTCAATCTTTGCCCGCCAATACCAAGAAGTCGATCAACGCGACCTGGTTGTGGCCCTGAATGAGCCAGTCACCCCCAAGGCACTGAACAAGTTCGCCTCAATTTCGGGAGTGACACGAAGCGAGCCCTATGGACAAACTCCGCCCCTACTTCGCTCGGGTTCATCCTTTATTGGCCAACAACTTCAAGCCTTCGAGCCAGCCACATTGGCTCACGCATTCGACCAAGCTCCGGTCGGCCCCGGGATCGTTCTTGGGTCTGCGGCGCGAGACGAACTCGGCCTGGGTCTCGGCGACACCCTCATGGCCACCCTCCCGGCCTTCGGGCAGGAGCAACAACTCACCGTCATCGGCTTCGCCGACGAGCCGATTCGAGGATACAGCTATGTCGATGTTGGCCAATGGGAGTCCCTGACTGGAACACCACCAACCGAGATTGTCCTTACCCTCACCGACGATGGGGCTCATCGGAGCGTGCGAGACGAAGTAGCAGCAGTGGAGGAGGTTCTCAGCGTGAACGACCAGATCGCCATCGCCATCCAAACCAAATCCCTGCTGGCAGCAACCAAGTTCTTCGTGGTCGCGCGACCCTACAGGCGAACGGGGTCGGGCGGAGTTGGATTCGACGCACGATCACCGCTGAAAACCTGGTTATCGTCGCCCTCGGCGTTGTGCCTGGTCTCATTCTGGGTCGGATTCTCGGAGGAATGTTTCTCGCCCAGTTCTCGACCCCTCAGTTTGCCTTCACCCCCACGATTAACTCCTGCACCCCCACGATTAACTCCTGGTCCTTCGTTCAAAGTGGTGCCATCATCGCAGTATTGGCGGTAGCCGCCCTGATTCCAGGTCTTGTGAGTCTCGACAAACTAGACCTTCCGGCCAAGGTACGGGAGCAAAACGTATAGCCCGAACGTTGGAGACGGAGCCGCCACGCCACCACACCAATTTGCTTCCACGGGCTCGATTCTCTAGCGTCGAGGCTGGGACCATTGAGGAGGAACTGCCATGGCCTACGAAGTCGATAGCGTCGAGCTTCCACCCGTGACCGATTGGGTGAACGATTGGGACTGGTTGGATGATCAGTGGGGGGCCAATGCAATCGAGATCTGGAACTCGGTTCGCCAGGAGTGCCCAATGGCATCCACCGAGCGTTACGGACGGGCCCACATGCCGGTCACCATGGAAGCCGTTCAGGCCGTGGCCCAGGACACCGAAAACTTCTCCTCCATCTGGGTGAACGTTGCCCGACCAGATTCACCTCGCTCCCCCGCCCCGCCGATCACCTCGGATCCACCAGATCATCGCGGCCATCGTCGACTACTTCTCCCCGCCTTTAGCCCAAAGATGATTGCCCCGATGGAAGCGGATATGAGGGAGTTCTGCCGCGGTTTGATTGCCGATCTCGGTGACAGCAATACCGCCGATGCGGCCGAGCAATATGCCCAACACATTCCTGTACACGGCATCTGCCAACTTCTCGGTATCCCCGAGGATGATGCCGATATGTTCCGTGACTGGATCTTCCGAAACTTCCAACTGGGCCCTCGCGACAATGCCGTGCGGGAGCAGGTTCGGGTCGAAATGGACGCCTATTTCGGTGAGTTGCTAGAGGACCGTCAGGCCAACCCCACCGACGATCTCACAAGCTTCATCGCCCACGCCGAGATCGACGGCCAAGAGGTTGATTGGACCCTCAAACTTGGTTACATGAAGCTCATGATCGTGGCCGGTATTGACACCACCTGGAGTGCCATTGGCTCTGGCCTATGGCATCTGGGCCAACACCCGGACGAGGTGGCCCAACTCGTTGCCGCCGACAACGACGACATGCTGTGGCAGAACGCCGTCGAGGAAGTCTTACGGTTCTACGCTCCGGTCACCATGGCACGCAAGGTCATCGGTGAAACAGAAATCGCTGGTTGCCCGGTTAAGCCCGGCGACCAGATGCTGCTCACGTTCCCCGCGGCCAACCACGATCCCGAGGCCTTTGAGAACTCCGAGGAGTTCATTCTCGATCGGGAGCGCAACCGTCACGTTGCCTTCGGGTTAGGCATCCACCGCTGCCTTGGCTCAAACCTCGCTCGAATGGAACTCACCGTGGCCTTACAAGAGTGGCTCCGGGCCTTCCCCAACTACGCTGTTGAGGTGCCCGAGGAAACGACGTGGGCGAACGGCCAGATTCGTGGTCCCCGTAAGCTTCCGGTAAAGCTGAACCGCTGACAAATAGCAGTTGAAAGTCTTTTACCCCTAGCTCAACCTCGAGCGAAGCCAACAGATTCCCTCACGGCCCCGTCCGCCTATGAATCGACCGGACGTTTCGCCCCGCTCGCCCAACCCGTCTGGTTGATAGCGGCCCCGGGACCATGATCGTGACGATTCTCGGCCGGTCTAGCCACCCAGTTGTGTAACAGTTCATCGAGAGGCATCGCTGCCGCATAATGCCAGCCTTGCATCACGTTGAAACCAAGATCCTTGGCCGCAGCGAGCTGCCCCGATGTCTCAACCCCCTCGGCCACGATCCCGAGTCCCAGGTCGGTGGCCAGTCCTACGACCGCCTCTGCGATTGCCCGTTCGGGGCTCTGTTCGGCGAGCTTGGCCACAAAACTCTTGTCTACCTTGACCGAACTAAGGGGGAGGTCTCGTAGGTGGGAAAGTGACGAGTAGCCGGTGCCGAAGTCATCCAGAGCAATGAGAAACCCAGCCTCATGAAGCTCGGCTACCGCCTCAAGGCTGGCCTTACCACCGGCGAAGGCGGCACTCTCGGTAATTTCTATACAGAGTAGATGGGGATCGACTCCTGCAGCCCGAGCCGTCTCACGAACGAAGGATACGAATTCGGCCTGGACAATACTCAGCGGTGAGAAGTTACAGGCGATAATTGGCGGCTCTCCTTCGGTTGCAGACCCAAGTACTGCCGCGGCCTCGCAAGACAACTGGAACGCGTGTCGATCCAGCTCCCAAATAAGGCCCGATCCGGCGATGCTTTCAAGGAATGCCCCGGGCCCGTAAAGGGTCCCGTCAGAATCGAGACACCGGGCGAGCGCTTCAAAGCCCTGCGCTATTCCGGTCTCGGAGTTAATCAAGGGCTGAAAGTGCATCACAATGCCGTCATTGTCCAAGGCATGTCGAAGCATCCTCCGCTGACGCTCCTCGACTTCGGTTGCCACCTCTAGTTCGGTGTCGAATATCTCCGTCCGATTTCGGCCACGAGCCTTAGCGGCATAAAGCGCGATGTCCGCCTGACGCAACAAGGTGTCCTCGTCCAATTCTTCCAACGTGGCAAGAGCCACACCGGCCGACGCGGTGATATCGAACCGCAGGCCATCAATCACAAAGGGCTCAGACAGCGAAGCCCGTAGTCGGTCGGCGGTGTGATGCGCCGCCTGATCTGAGGCTACATCAACGAGTAGAGCCACGAACTCATCCCCTCCGATACGTACCAGGAGGTCCTCGTCACGTAGCTGACTAGCCAAACGGTCCGCCGCGATCCGGATCATCTGATCACCAACCTTGTGGCCATGAGTGTCATTAATAAGCTTGAAAATATCCAGGTCTAAGAAGCAAGCCGCGATCTCTCGTTCGCACTGTCGAGTACTCGTCCTGCGAGCCTTCAGCTCGACGAGACGTTCGGTGAGCATGCGGCGATTGGGTAAGCCAGTGAGCTGATCGTGAAGTGCCTGCGAGACAAGCTCGGTCTGGGCCTCTCGAGTAGCCGTCACGTCGTGCAATGTCACAAACGATCCTTGCAGCGTCTGATCGTCGCCAACAACACTTCGCTGGGTTACCGAAACATAACGATGCTCGCCAAGTTTGGAAATAACGGACATCTCCTCGCTCGGGTCAAAGTTCGCGCCAAACAGGACACGTGCGGGATGGTGCTCTCGATCAACAACTGATCCATGCTGGTCAAGAAGGGGGAAGTCCCGCCAGGTCAACCGCCCAGGAGGAGTTCCCTCGGGAATGCCAAACAGCCGATACGCGGCCCGGTTCACCAACGTTATGGCGCCAACCGCGTCTGTGGCAATGATTCCGTCGTGGAGCTGTTCAACCAGGGCAGCCGACATGTCGCGACTTCTTTGCTGAACTTGTTCCAGTTCGAGTTCGAGCTCATCACTACGCAGTGACATCACAATGCCACGAATGCTCCCGTTTGCTGTCTGGTCTGTGGCAGTCACCTCAACTCGACTCCAGCCACCATCCCCATGTTGGAGCCGGAGCCGGACTCGGTAAATAGTTAGACCCTTGACGATTCTGGCCACCGCGTCGAGAGCGTCGGCCAGGTCATCGGGGTGAATAAGATCAACCGCGTTTCTACCAACCAGATCCGATCGGCTTCGACCGAGGAGCGATCCGACCGCCTCGTTAGCCCAGGTGATGTCGAACTCCTCGTCAACAACGACAATGGCATCTCGGAGTCCATCCGCGATAGCCGCGGGGTCAACCTCCGCATCATCATCTTCGAGACGATCAAAGGCGTGGGATACAATCAGACCAGTAACCCCTCGGGCAATGGCCGCCATGCCGTCATGAAACTCGTCTCGGACCGGTCCATGAATGGTGAGGGCCGCAACCGTGTCACCCCGTCTATCGATGATGGGGTAAGCATGGCTTTCTGATGAATCGTCAGATTGAGTTTCCAGCCCAGCGACGGCGTCAATCTCCGCCAAGGTTTGCGCGTCAACGGAATCTACCAGGGGGGCCTCTCCGAACAGGGCTGACTCTGATTCGACCAGACGCCGTGGCTGTAGAACCTCCCCCCCAGATGCGGCGACGACGAAGGCCCACGACCTCTCAAACACGACAACCTGGCAGCGTGAATTCAGGAGGGATGCCGCAATTCGAGTAGCCTCCACCACCGATGGATGGCGCGCTAGAAATTGCCGCAATGGCATGAAATCATCTGGATCTGCCCGACTCACGTCGTTTCCATCGGCACAATGGCCTCAAACATGAACCATCCGAGGACCTCATCCCCATTCAGACAATCGCAGATCCGCCAACACCGGGAACCATCAGATACCGTGCGGATCGGTCGAGCCTCGACCTTCCGTACTGTGAGGAGCCACCATGAGTCGCGCCAAGCTTGTCAAGGGCCAACTGCAAACCGGTCTCACCTTCGACGACGTTCTCCTTGTGCCCCAACGCTCGAGCATCCGATCCAGAGGCGACGTCACCCTGCACACATACGCGAGCCGAAGAATCAACCTCGACGTGCCAATCATTGCCGCCAATATGGACACCGTATGTGAAGCCGAAATGGCCATTGCCCTTGGTGCGCTCGGAGGAATGGGCGCGATCCACCGATTCAACACCGTCCCGGCTCAAGCCGCTATGGTCCGCCGGGCCAAAGAGGCGGGCAACTTTCCTGTGAGTGCAGCAGTTGGTACCGACCGAGACGCGATAGCTAGAGCAGAAGCGCTGGTCGAGGCTGGCGTCGATGCTTTAGTACTCGACATCGCCCATGGCCACGCGGATCACGCCATCGAAGTGCTCACCAACATGAAGGCTAATCATCCCGCCGTTGATCTCATCGCCGGAAACGTCGCCACCAGGCGTGGGGCGGAAGAACTCGCCGAAGCTGGCGCGGATGCCATCAAGGTCGGAGTCGGGCCGGGCGGTGTATGCACAACTCGACTCGTTGCCGGCGTCGGGGTTCCTCAACTCAGCGCCATAGCCGAGTGTGCCAACGTCACCGGGCCGTCCGGAGAACGCATTCCCGTCATCGCCGACGGTGGAATTCGCACCTCAGGCGACATCGCCAAGGCGCTCGCGGCGGGGGCCAGCACCGTCATGATTGGCAGCCTATTTGCTGGCACGAAGGAGAGTCCCGGCGAGGTTGAGCAATCGGCACGAGGGCTGGTAAAGCGAGTCCGCGGTATGGCATCGTTCGAGGCAATCGAGGCCAGGGCCGCCCGAGAAGGTGAAGCGATTGACCAGGAGTACTTCGAGCAACGAGCACCTGAGGGAGTCGAAGGGACAGTGCCCTACCGTGGCGAAGTATCCAAGCTCCTATTCTCCCTACTCGCTGGCGTCCGGTCAGGTATGAGCTATAGCGATGCCCGTACCATCGAATCCTTTTGGGAAAAGGCCGAGTTCATCCGGGTGACACCCAACGTCGTCCAGATGAATAGCCCCCATGCCACAATGAATAACTAGCTGCCATGGGCCTATCTGGTGCCTCCCAGCGGACACCAGAGTACCGGGCTGAGACAACCCGCGCTTTACTGGGATGATGCACCAATGTCTTCGTCTTCTCCAAAGAGCAAGCCTGTCGCTCATCGTGGTCAGCCTTCTTTCGGCCTCTTGTGGAGGGGACAAGCTGACCATTGATGGGGAAACACCCGAACCAGACGACCGAGACATGTCCGGTACTGGCGAAGGACCCGCGGTCCCGGATGCCTCCACCTTGGCCGACCGGCATATCGAGGGACATCGGGGTGCCCGCGGACTCAAACCGGAAAATACCCTTCCAGCTTTTGAGGTGGCTCTTGATTTGGGTGTAACAACTCTCGAGCTCGATCTACATCTCAGCGCAGACAACCAGGTCGTGGTGTGGCACGACCCCCGGCTCGGAGCCGACAAATGTCGTTTCACCCAGGAGGCGAGTGCTAATCGAACCTACCCGCCTGATGGCTTTGCTATCGCATCGTTGACGGTGGCCGAACTTTCCGATATCCGCTGCGACCTCAATCCGGATCCTGGCCGATTCCCCGACCAAAGCTCATCACCAACCGCTTTAGCCCACGACCGCTACCAGCCAGTAACCCTGGCCGAACTCTTCGACTTTGTTGCCGCCTACGCAGTCTCCGACGACAAGTCCCAGGACCAACGGGACCAAGCTGCCAAGGTGGAGTTCAATATCGAAACCA
>JAJRXF010000167.1 GCA_024276425.1 Actinomycetes bacterium
GCCCCATTTCCCTATACAAACAGCTGGGGCTCGATGTTGGCGCTATTGACCCCCTTTGGAATGATTGCCCTCAACGACGCTCGGGTGGGGATTTCTCGCAACTTGGTCAAGGTGGCTTTGGGCGCATCGCTGGTTCCAGCGGTTATTTCGCTCAACCGCGGGTTGTGGCTAAGCCTTGGCGTTGGGTTGATCTATGTCGCCTTGCGGCTGGGCGCAACGGGTTCGACCCGCTCGGTCCGAACCTCCATTATCGCCGCGGTCTCCCTGGCCGTAATCTTGTTCATTACCCCAATGGGGGATCTGATCCAGTCACGACTTAGCGCAGGACACTCCAATCAGGATCGAACCGAACTGGCCATTGATGCGGTACAAGGAACGATCCAGCGGCCCGTGTTCGGGTGGGGGGGTCCACGCCCAAATGACCGCAATATCCCTCCAGTTGGCACCCATGGCCAGCTCTGGTTCGTGATGTTCTCCTATGGGTTTGTGGGTGCCTTTGGATACCTGGGTGGCCTCTTCAGCCTGGCTTGGACGACTCGGAAGCAACCGACCACAGCAGGAATCTGGGCTCATTCGGTCATCATTATTGGGTTGGTCCAGTTGCCCTACTACCTTCAAGTCCCCTACCAGATGTTCGCCATCTTGGGAGCTGCAGCGGTAGCCATTCGCCTACGAACCGACGAACTAATCTAAGTCCGAGACCCGAGGATGTCAGCAAAGCCGAGCTGGACCCGGAACAGATACGCCCAAAGGGCCAGAATCGGGCCAGCGGCCAGGCCGCTAAGGACAACGCTGCTGAAACTGTTGCCAAGCACAAGGGCAATGGGTACGACAGCTAACACCGATCCAGTCATGGCGATTCCTGAAGCTCGGCTCGGGCCATGCATTGACCACGAGGCGGGATTCTGGCGTTTCGATTCCCGGGATACATAGAAGGCGGCGAAGGTGTTGTGGATGGCCACACTAATGGCCCATGCCGCAGCAGCCCCCATGATCCCAAATGGAGGAGCCAGAAGGGCAAGGAGCAGGAGATCGGTTGCGATGGCAACCGTGACTCCGACTAGCGAAAGATCGCTTCGTCCCAACATCAGCAGACAAAGATCGATGGGCCCAGATGCGGCGCTGAACATCATGCCGACGGCCAGAACAGCCAGGATGGAAGCATCGCTAACGTACTCTTGGTTCAACAGCTTGGCGAAGGGTTCGGGTTTGGAGGCCAAGATCAGGAAATAGGGCCAGGCAATCAAAACGAGCCAGCCAGTTGCCTTGCGAAGCAGGCCCTGAGCGGTCTCCCAGTTGCCGCGTGAGATGGCCCGGCGGAGGGATGGGGACACGGCCTGAGAAACCGAAAACATCAGGAAGTTGCCAGCGGAAATGAACCGGCTCAGGGCTCCGTAAACTCCGGCTGCACCTTGGCCGAGGATGGCCCCAACCAAGATGACATCGATCCGCTCTAACGCGATCTGCATTGACGTTGACAGGGCTCGAGCCCGCGTGAAACCCCAGAAGTCCCGGTTGGAAATGAGAGCCGGTCCGTTGCTGGTCCAGCCACCAAGCCGGGAGACCGCCAGTGTGGCAACAACCAGGCCGCCGACTACGGGAATGACCCAGCCGACGGCAACCAGGCGAGGATCTGGTGAACGCTGGGTCAGAATAATGGCGAGAAACACGATCTGCCCACCGGGGCGCAGGACCTGGTTGACCAGGACGGTCGGGGTAACTGAACCCAGGCCTCGGGTTGCTCCCAGAAGGGTGATCGTGAGGGCGAAGGGAACAATGGCGATAGCCAGAATTTGAAGCATCAAGGCAAGGTCATCGGGCGAACCGGACTTTGTGAGGAGCCTGGCAATGACAGATGCTGAGCCCCCCACAACCATGGCAACCGTGGTCGACAAAACCAGGACTGGTCCCAAGGCTTTGACAATCAAGTCCCGAGGGTTTTGTTGGCTCGCGTCCAGTGTCTGGGGCAAGAAATACACCAACCCGGTCATGGTCCCCAAACAAGAACTGTTCCCAAGAATGGTGATGACGGCCGTGGCGATAAAGAAGATGCCAGCAAAGTCGACCGAAACCTTGGAGACCAGGTAGGCAATAGCAAAGTTGGCAATGGTGGTCACAACAGCTCCGACCATTGCCAGTCCCGACGCGGCCCCCATACTCTGGGAACTACCAGTGGCCCGATCCGTGTTTGCTGGCCTAGCGCCGGGACTTGAGTTTGTCATCTGGCCAGGCGCTGGGCGAGGGTTTGCTGGGCCATTTTGTCTAATGGCCCAAGATTCCCAGGTTCCCATCCCTCACCGGCCAGGCGGTGTTCCCTGGCGATGAGCTCACAGAGGTAAAGGTCGATGAGGGCGTTGATCTTGCTCTTCGGTGGCGCCACGTCCATGAATGGGCGCAGAATCTGGTCGGCCTCTTGGACGATTAACTCTAAAGCTGCACGTTCGTTCTGTTTGCCAGCCCGCCGAGACCGTTCAAAGGTTTCGTGGAGCGCATCGAAGCCAACCGGCCGATAGTCGCCAGCAAACTCCCAGTCCCAGAGGTACATCAGTCCCTTTGATGAGGCAGTGTTCCAGGGGGTGAGATCTCCATGCCAGAGGCCAGTGTCGACAACGACTTCCCCATGGTGTTCGAGCACTTGATCCATGTTGAGGAGTTCGGCCAACTCCTTGTTGGCAGCCCAGGCTTGCACGGTTGGCAAGTCGGAGAAGGAAACTCCGTCCTGACGGGAAAGGAACGCCATTTGGCGAACGATTTGGGTTGGAACGGCATGGGTTCGGCGACCATTGGCTCGAACGGGAAGGGGGGTGGTGGCGATCGCCACTATTTCGTGGGTGGTCTGGGCGCTGGTGCTGGCTTGAGTCAAGAGGACCTCTGGGGCACCAACTCCGA
>JAJRXF010000168.1 GCA_024276425.1 Actinomycetes bacterium
ACCGCTTTTTCCAAGAAGTCATGACCGATCTGCCACCGGCCGGGCACTACGCCACCGGAATCGGTTTCCTGCCCGTTGATCAGGATCTACAACACAAGTCCAAGGAGGCCATCGGCAAGATCGTGGCTGAGGAAGGCCTGGTCGTCATTGGTTGGCGGGAGGTGCCGGTCGTACCACATTCACTGGGACAACAGGCCTCCAGCGCGATGCCTTCATTTCACCAGATCTTTATTTCGTCACCATCCGCACTCAGTGGCCTAGAACTCGATCGCGAGATCTACATTGTTCGTAAGCGGATCGAACACGAGTTGTCCTCCGAAACCGCAGCGCATTTTCCGTCCCTGAGTTGCCGGACCATCGTTTACAAGGGCATGTTGACAACACCCCAGTTGTCGGAGTTCTTTCCCGACCTATCTGATATTCGATTCGAGAGTGCACTGGCGCTGATCCACTCCCGATTCTCGACCAATACCTTTCCGAGTTGGCCCCTTGCTCACCCCTATCGGTTTGTGGCCCATAACGGTGAGATCAACACCGTGATGGGAAATCGAAACTGGATGCGCACTCGAGAATCCCTACTTGAGACGTCCATCTGGGGCGAGCGAATCTCCAAACTCTTTCCGATTTGTACACCGGGAGGGTCTGATACAGCCTCCTTTGACGAGACCCTCGAACTACTCCACCTCGGTGGCTATTCCTTACCCCACGCCGTTCTGATGATGATTCCTGAGGCCTGGGAGAAGAACCGTTTCATGGACCGCTCGAGGAAGGAGTTCTACCGGTTCCATGCCTCCATGATGGAGCCGTGGGACGGTCCGGCATCGATTGCCTTCACCGATGGCACCATTATTGGAGCGGTCCTGGATCGCAATGGGCTGCGACCAAGCCGGTATTGGATAACTGAAGACGGCACTGTCTGTATGGCGTCCGAAGTCGGCGTGCTCGATGTAGATCCGGAATTGGTCGTGGCCAAAGGCAGACTTGAACCGGGAAAGATGTTCTTGGTCGATACTGCTCAGGGCCGAATCATTGACAATGATGAACTCAAGACGGAGCTAGCGTCGGCCCGGCCCTATGGGGAGTGGCTTCAGTCCAACGTTCGCCTGGGTGACCTGCCGCTGCGACCGGTGTCCCATCCGGTTCATGATGACCTGATGCCGCAGTTGGTCGCCAACGGATTCACTGAAGAAGAGCTTGAGTTGCTTATCGAACCCATGGTGCTAAGTGGGGCTGAAAGTATCGGTTCGATGGGCACCGACACTCCCCTCGCCGTGCTCTCCAATCGGCCGAGGATGCTTTTTGACTACTTCGCGCAACTCTTTGCCCAGGTGACGAATCCACCGCTGGATTCGATACGCGAAGAGCAGGTAACTTCGGCGGCTTCGACTATTGGACCCGAAGCCAACTTGTTAAGTCCCGGTCCGGACTCATGTCGTCAAATCCAGTTGCCGTACCCAATCATTACACGCCATGAATTGACCCAGATCCTGCACGCCAATGATGAGGGCGCCTTCCCAGGGCTACAAGCCAAGGCGATCAAGGCACGCTACCGGGTAGCCGATGGGGGTGAGGGCCTTCGCTCCGCCATCGAAGACGTTCGCGCCCAGGCTTCAGCCGCCATTGCCCAGGGTGCCTCGATCCTCGTACTGAGTAATCGAGATGCCACGACCGAGCTCGCCCCGATTCCTTCGCTCTTGTTGTGCTCGGCCGTCCATCATCACCTGGTCCGACAGAAGATCCGGACCAAAGCTGGCCTCATTATCGACGCGGCGGATGCTCGCGAAGTTCACCACTTCGCTCTGCTCCTCGGGTATGGGGCTGGGGCCATCTGCCCTTCTGTCACGATGGAAGCCATTGAAGATCGGATCGCCTGGGACGCCTCATCAGCCGATATTGCTACCGCCAGAGAGAACTACCTAAAGGCAGCGAGCAAGGGCGTGATCAAGGTCATGTCCAAGATGGGGATATCAACGGTTGCGTCCTACACCGGGGCACAGATTTTCGAGGCGATAGGCCTTGGGCAGGAACTGGTCGATGAGTACTTTACCAGTACTACCTCGCGCCTTGGCGGCGTCGGACTTGATGAGCTTGCCCAGGAGTGCGCTAGCAGGCATCGTCGGGCTTTCCCCGACCGGCCAGAAGAGTTGACTTATCGCCGACTTGAGGCAGGCGGTGAGTATCAGTGGCGACGCGAAGGTGAATACCACCTTTTTAACCCCGAGACAGTGTTCAAGCTTCAGCATTCCACGCGATCAAAGCGTTACGAGGTGTTCAAGGAGTACACCAACCTGGTTAACGACCAAGCCGAGCGGCTTGCCACATTGCGTGGCCTGTTTTCCTTTGCCCCCCAGGGACCAGCTATTCCCATCGAAGAAGTGGAGCCCGCCGCCGAGATCATCAAAAGGTTCTCAACGGGGGCAATGAGCTATGGTTCGATTTCATCCGAGGCACACGAGACCTTGGCCATTGCCATGAACCGACTAGGAGGCAAGTCCAACACCGGCGAGGGGGGCGAGGATCCGGAACGATTCATCACCATGGGCTTGGGAGATTCCAAGCGTTCGGCTATCAAGCAGGTCGCATCTGGTCGCTTTGGCGTGACCGCAGAGTACTTGACCAACGCCGATGACATCCAGATCAAAATGGCCCAGGGAGCCAAGCCAGGAGAGGGCGGCCAGCTTCCGGCTCGGAAGGTGTGGCCCTGGATTGCAAAGACCCGACATTCAACGGCCGGAGTCGGTCTGATTTCACCGCCTCCACATCACGACATTTATTCGATCGAGGATCTGGCCCAGCTCATACACGACCTGAAGAATGCTAATCCAGACGCGAGAATCCACGTCAAATTGGTGTCCGAGGTCGGCATTGGAACTGTGGCGGCTGGCGTTTCCAAGGCGAAGGCGGATGTGGTCTTGGTATCTGGTAATGATGGCGGAACCGGTGCGTCACCACTTACCTCCTTGAAACACGCGGGTGGACCGTGGGAGTTGGGGTTAGCCGAGACCCAACAAACCCTCTTGCTGAACGATCTACGAGATCGAATTGTTGTCCAGGTGGATGGTCAGCTCAAAACCGGCCGAGATGTGATCATTGGTGCTCTGCTTGGCGCGGAAGAGTTTGGGTTTGCCACCGCACCTTTGGTTGTATCTGGATGTGTCATGATGCGCGTCTGTCACCTCGATACCTGTCCAGTCGGAATCGCTACCCAGAACCCCGAGCTTCGGGCCCGCTTTTCCGGAAGGCCCGAATTTGTTGAAACATTCTTCGAGTTTATTGCCGAGGAGGTCCGAGAGATTCTGGCCCAACTGGGCTTTTCTTCCTTGGATGAGGCCATTGGCCGGGTTGAATACCTGAATGCATCCGAGGCAATAGATCACTGGAAGGCCTCCGGGCTTGATCTGACCCCAATCCTGCATCTGCCCAACATTGGGGCTGCCTCCAGACATGCCACGACCCTGCAGGATCATGGGCTTGATCGGGCGCTTGATCATTCCCTAATCGCTTCGGCTCAAGGTGCCATTCACCGTAATACGCCGATACGTATCGAGCGCTCAATCAGCAATGTGAACCGCACCGTTGGTACCTTGCTTTCTCACGAGATAACCAAGGTACATGGGGGCGCCGGGTTAGCGGATGGATTGATCACGGTGTGCTTTGAGGGCCAGGCCGGAAACTCCTTTGGAGCCTTTGTAACCAATGGTGTAACCCTTGAATTAGCCGGTGATGCCAACGACTATCTGGGTAAGGGTCTGTGTGGTGGCCGAATTATTGTCCGCCCCCCTGCTACCGCCCGTTTCGTCGCCGAGGACAACATCATTGCTGGCAACGTCATCCTCTATGGAGCGACAAGCGGCGAAGTTTTTATTCGGGGCCAAGTAGGGGAGAGGTTTTGTGTGAGGAACTCGGGTGCAACGGCGGTGGTAGAGGGAGTCGGAGACCACGGTTGCGAATATATGACCGGTGGAACCGTGGCCGTGCTGGGCCAGACGGGCCGAAACTTTGGGGCTGGAATGTCGGGAGGCATCGCCTATGTCCATGACCCGGACAACTCCTTCTACAGCAGAGTGAATCATGAGATGGTCGACCTTGATCGTCTTGGTGCGCCGGATCAAGAAGCACTGCAAGAGATGGTCATACAGCACCACCAATTCACCGGATCGACGGTGGCGGAGCGACTCCTTGACCAATGGGATGATCTGGTCAGCCAGTTTGTGAAGGTCATGCCCATTGACTACAAGCGAGTCCTGGAGGCGGAGCGCTACGCCATCGAAAACGATCTGGACCCAGTCGACGCGATTATGGAGGCCTCTCGTGGGTGATCCTCAAGGTTTTCTCCGGCACCGGCGCGAGGTCCCGGCTCGAAGGCCTGTTCCCGTGCGCCTCAGGGATTGGAAGGAGGTCTATGAATCCCAGGCCGACGCCGAGCTACGTGCGCAAGCGTCGCGCTGTATGGACTGCGGGATTCCCTTCTGCAACATGGGATGCCCGCTGGGCAACCTTATCCCGGACTGGAATGACCTTGTCTATCGCGACAACTGGGAAGACGCAGCGAGGCGGCTCCACGCAACCAACAACTTTCCCGAGTTCACCGGTCGTCTCTGTCCCGCCCCTTGTGAGGGTGCCTGTGTGGCCGGAATCAACATCGATCCCATCACGATCAAGAATGTTGAACTAGCCATCATCGAACGAGCTTTCGCCGAAGGGTGGGTCACTCCCGTAATCGCCTCTCAACCGACTGGAAAACGAGTAGCCATCGTCGGCTCCGGTCCGGCAGGTCTGGCTGCGGCACAACAACTCACTCGAGCGGGACACGAGGTCACGGTCTATGAGCGGGCCGACCGTATTGGTGGTTTGATGCGCTACGGGATTCCCGAGTTCAAGATGGAAAAACACCTTCTTGATCGGCGATTGGACCAGATGCGAGCCGAGGGAACTCGTTTTGTGGTCAATGCCTTCATCGGGGGTCCGATCGAAGAGGACCGTTCGATCCCGGTAGAAAGGCTCCGGGCCGATGCCGACGCAATTGTGTTGGCAACCGGTGCGACTCAGTGGCGAGGCCTGCCAATCCCCGGACGAGAACTTGCCGGGGTCCACCAGGCGATGGAATACCTTCCGTCGGCCAACCGAATCCAACATGGAGACTCCGTCTCCGGGGCCATTGACGCCAAGGACAAGAATGTCATCATTATCGGGGGAGGCGACACGGGCGCCGATTGTCTTGGAACCGCTTTGCGTCAAGGCGCAGCCAGTGTCCACCAACTGGAGATTATGGCTCGTCCACCGGACGAACGAGCAGATTCGACACCCTGGCCAACTTGGCCCCTGATGTATCGGGTTTCTTCCGCCCACGAAGAAGGGGGCGAGCGGATGTTCTCGGTGAGCACCACCGAGTTCGTTGGAGAGAACGGCCAACTGAGCGGACTACGAGGCCACAAGGTTCGGATGGAAATGGCCGATGGGCGGCCCAACTTCATCAAGATCGACCAGAGTGAGTTCGAATTGGCCGCCGACCTGGTGTTCTTGGCCCTGGGGTTCACCGGAACGGAGCAAACCACCGTCGTCGCTCAACTCGGTCTCGAACTCGACAATCGGGGGAACATCGTCCGTGATCGTGATTGGATGTCCTCGGTGAGTGATGTTTTTGTGTGCGGCGACAGTGGCCGAGGCCAGAGCCTGATCGTGTGGGCCATCGCCGAGGGCCGAGCTTGTGCCGCGGCGGTAGATCGTTCATTGATGGGAGAAACACTGCTTCCTTCGCCAGTGGGCCCCAATGATCGCCCCATGCGGTAAAGATTTCGACTTACAAGCTCAGTTTCGGCCGAATCCGGCCGAAAAACTACTATGAAGCGGCACCAGAGTCTCGAACAACGTTCAAGAGAGGTACCCGAACGTATTGTCGACAGCGTTCCGCTGGGTCGAGCGCTGGAAAAGGCGCGCTCACGACTTGGGTACTCGCTTGAAGCCGCAGCGTCGACCCTTGGTATCTCCGAACGTTTGCTTGGGCATTTGGAGGCCGGGCTCCGCACACCGACAGAGGGCTTGCTTGAGGTGCTTTGTGAGCGCCTTGGGCTTGATCCTGAACGCCTCGGCACCCGTGCCTACGTGCCACGGGTCGCCCCCTACCTGAATGAGAGTGGCAACATCCTTTGGCTTGGCTGGTTACCAATACACCTGCCCGAAGGTTTTGGCAATGAGCATCTGGTGCGTTCGGTTGGTTCTACGCTCCGCTTGATGCGGTCCCTCGATCCGAGCCAGCCGGTTTACCTGAGGGCGAGTGATCTTCCGCTTTTGGTGAGCTTGCTTGATATTGAGGACCCAACGCTACCGACCCTGCTTATTCGCTACCTTGGGCTTACCCTTTCCGAAGCGGTATGGGAGATCACGCGGATGCAGGAGATTCTCACGGCGGACGACGTACCGCTCTTGAGCCGCTCATCACTCGATCCGCTGTCCCGTCCCCATTCCCTGTCTCTTACTGAGGAGCAGCCAACTTCCGCCAGACTAAGGGTCGCGATGGAACCGGGCGTGGACCTGGACATGTCAGCCAGCGTCTAACCCTCTTCGATGAGGCCCTCCAGCAGCAATCGGTAGAGCGACGAGCAGACCCGAAATGCACTTTCGCCGGTTTGGCTAATGACATCGGCAACGCTGTTACGTCCATCGAGGAGGGCCAGGTAGCGCCACTCATCGGATGTAATCACCCGTTCTTCCTCCTCTCGAGGAAGAACGCCAGTTAGCCGAAAGGCCATTGATGTGTTGGGGATCCGGGCAGCAATTTTGGTCCAAATAGCGAGGCGACGCTCGGCCTGGGACATCAGTTCGCCCACTGGCTCAGCAAAACGAGGCCCAACGGGATGGCGTCGACCGTCATGAAACACATAGGGGTGTGAGGAAGGCACAATCAACTCGAACAGTGAGCTGAGATTGAACTCGTGAAGAAGCCGATCCAGAACCGCACTAGCCTCAGGGTATTGCTCAGCGATAGTGCCAGCCGCATTGGCTTCGCTGTCGGCAAGAAGATCTCCGATTGTTTCCTCACTGACAGACCCTGCACCGAAAAGCACATCGGCTACGGGGCTCGAGCTCGCCGTTACCGCAAGATAAATCTCGCCCTCGTGGAACCAGATCTCGTTCACTTCATTGATCTGGAGTAAGCCAGTGGCCTTCTCCTGGGCGAGTTCGTTGAGAACCTCGTTCAAGGACTGTTGGGAAAAGTCACCGCTTACTGTGTTCTGCTCATGCACGAGAGGAAACCGTACCTCAAGGTTCTCAAGTTTGTTCGTCTCAGTCCGATGGTTCTGGTAGTTGCCGAGCCTGTGAGATGCCAATGTTTCAGAACCTAAGCCTGCGGTCGAAGTTGATCGCTCTTGCTACGCCCCCTCTGGTTGTACTTGGAGTCATCGCTGCCTATGGGTTGCTTCTCAGTTTACGTGGAGCGGGTGCAGATCTTGAATCGGACGTGAAGACACTGGGAATCTTGGCTCTCGCCACGTTCATCATCACGACCTTGGCTGGGATTCTGATTGGGCAGTCCCTCAAGAACCCACTCGATCAGGCCACCGAGGCCGCTCGCGAGTTGTCCGAGAAGCGTCTGCCGCTGCTTTTGGAAACGCTGCGTAATCCTGGTGTTGAGGTACCGGAGTTCGAGCCCCTCACCGTCTCACAGGATGATGAGATGGGAGACCTCGTTCGAGCCCTCAATGACGTTCAAGAGTCCGCCGCTCGCCTGGCCACAGAACAGCGTGATGTTGTCAGGGCGGGTCTGCAGGATCTTGTCGTCAATATGGCACGGCGGAACCAGAGTTTGCTTGATCGACAAATCGAAGTCATCGACCGGATCGAGTCGGCCGAAGAGGACCCGGATCGTCTGGAAGAGCTCTATCGAATGGACCACCTGGCGACCCGCATGCGACGCAACGCAGAAAGCTTGCTGGTTCTTGCCGGAGCGGACCCCGCTCGTCGTCGTGGAGGACCAGTCGCCATCGCCGATGTCCTGCGGGTGGCCATGAGCGAGATCGAGGACTATCAGCACATCAGTCTGGAAGAGATCGAGGAGTCCAAAATCGGCCCCCAAGGTGCGGTCGATCTGGCTCATCTTGTTTCCGAGCTTCTGGAAAATGCTACCCAATTTTCACCCCCAGACAGCCCCGTCAAGGTTGCTGGCTCGGTTCACCCCGATGGTTCGTATCTGATCTCTGTCACCGACTCTGGCATCGGTATGGACGAAGCTCAACTTCTGGCAGCGAACAGCACCCTGGTCCGTCCACCCGAACTTGGTCTTGGTTTGACTCGTTCCCTTGGATTCATTGTTGTTGGCCGTTTGGCCAAACGCCTCAACGTCGCCGTCGAGCTTGTGGCCGCACCCGGTGGGGGTACCACAGCCATTGTTGAGGTCCCGGCTGCTGCGCTATATGGCTATTCCGGCGCAACTCCCACCGAATCGGATCCTACAGAATCAGTCGAGGGAGATCCGCTCCAGGATCTCGCAGCGAACCCGTCAGAAACGGGAGTAGCCGACAACGAACCGGCCTCCCCCAATCCTGGTGGGTCGGAGATTCCCGGAGCGACCGTACAAACCTCACCACAGATTCAGCCAGCCGCGTCATCGACGTTGGCAACCGAAGCCTTTCCCCCGGTTGGCGACTCCTGGGCTCCGCCAACCATCCCAGAACGAGGAGCAAACCCGCTAGGCGCCCCTGCAGATTCCGGAGTGATTCCCCAAAGTACATCCGAAGCTGCTCCAGAGCCAGCCATTTCGGCATCGCCGACGGAACCCGCGGCTGCTTCGTTGCAACCCCAAATGCCTCAAACCGACGAATCTGGTGCCCAGGGTCCAGCCACATCGGCTGCTCTTGCCAAACTACTCGGTCTCGATCCGACCGCGGCAACTGCCGCCCCGGCGGACCCTGGTGCTTCGGGGCTGAGTACTCCTAGCGAGGGGCTACCGACCAGGGAGACCGTGGCGGGGGGCGGTCCGGCTGAGGTTCCAGGAGCGGGATCGAGCATCTTCGCTCGGGAGGAAACTACCGAAGCGCCGCCAGTAGACAACGCTCCCTGGAGCGAGCCGATCTTTGACCCCTCGTTACTCGAGATCTCCTATGACGATCCAGCCGGTACGCCTTCCAATAGCCCTGGAGGGGTTCCTGCGGTAGAGACTGCGCCCTTCAGTGCGGTCGAGCCAACCGCTCACTTGGAAGAAGCAATTCCGAGCGGACAAGAGTTTGATCAGGGAATGGCTTCGCTACTTGCACCTGAGCCGGAGAAGACCTCAACAGGCTTGGTAAAACGCAACCGCTCGGAATCCCACGCCCCTGTTAGTGAGGGCCGACCAGTCGCAGCCAGCGTGCGCTCTCCCGAAGAAATCCGTTCCATGCTTGCTCGTTATCGCGACGGTCTGCATGGTCGACCAACGACCCCGCCACCCGGAGCCCCGAGCGAAGCTTCGTCGTCAGATAATCCCCTCAACAACAATCCATTTGGAGACCAGTCATGACCGTTATGAGCAGCCAGGCCAGCAACGTAAACTGGCTCGTCAACAATTTTGTGAGTCAGGTGCCAGGGGTTAACGATTCGGTTGTTGTCTCCTCTGACGGCTTGCCTATTGCTGCCTCCGCCGGACTTGACCGTGATGCAGTAGACCGCTTCTCTGCGGTTGCTTCGGGCCTGATTGGGCTTGCCTACGGTGCAGCCGGTCGGTTCGGTGGAGGTGCCGTGACCGAGGTGATCGTCGAAATGGAAAACGCCTTCTTGTTCGTGACGGGCATTAGCGATGGTTCACTTTTGGCCACAATTGCCGAGTCGGCATGTGATGTCGGACTTGTCGCATACGAGATGGCAGTCCTGGTTGAAAAGACCGGCGCCGTCCTCACTCCAGAACTTCGAGCCGAGCTGCAAGCTTCGCTCCCTCGCTAACCACGACCCTCTTGTAGCAACTACTAACTCCCGATATGCCGGCGCCGATAGGGCTAACAATCACAACGTTCCGGCATCGCATCATCCAGGTGAATCCATGACCCAGGTGAACCCATGACAGACTCCAACCAAGAGCAACCCTCACTTCGGGTTCGCCCCTACCTCGTAACAGGTGGTCGTACACGAAGCACAATTGATTTGCCCCTTGAGGCGTTGGTCCTGACCACCCCTGCTGGTCAGGCGGCTATCGAGAGCATGAACCATGAGCGACGCCGAATCGTGGAACTCTGCGTCGAGCGGCAGTCACTGGCAGAGATCTCAGCTCTGACCCATGTTCATCTTCAGGTGGCCAAGGTTTTGGTTGGCGACCTGATCTCTGAGGGCTTTCTCGGTTCCCATACTGCGAACGCCTCCCCCTCTGTCCGCCCCGACGTTCAGTTGCTTGAACGTGTACTCGACGGCCTCCAGTCGCTGTAGGAACCAATGAACGCATCAGCTAACCCCATTCCAGTCAAGATCGTCATCGCCGGTGGCTTCGGTGTCGGTAAGAGCACCTTTGTTGGTTCCATCTCCGATATTGATCCTCTGACAACCGAGGCGGCCATGACCAAGGCCAGCGAAGCCGTTGACGACGTCGGTGACGCAACGAGCAAGAAGTCGACGACCGTGGCTATGGACTTTGGCCGGGTTGCGCTGAGTTCTGAGCTTGTCTTGTATCTTTTTGGAACTCCGGGCCAGGATCGGTTCCACTTTATGTGGGATGAATTGATTCGAGGAGCGATCGGGGCCGTTGTCCTGGTGGACACGGGTCGTCTTGAGCAGTGCTTCGCCGCGGTTGACTATATGGAGCGCGCTGGGGTGCCCTTTGTCGTAGCCATTAATGCTTTTGACGGCGTATTGCGTCACCACCCAGACGATGTCCGTGAAGCACTTGATGTACCGGCCCACATTCCCGTTCTGGTGACCGATGCCCGTCACCGGGCCGCGGTTCGCGACACCCTCGTTGGTCTGGTTCGCCACGCGATGATGCAGGCCTCGTCCCCGGCGCCGGTCAACTCTTAGGGGTCAATCGATCTAGGCGGAGCGAAGCATGGGAGTTCCCTCGCCGTGAACGATGCGCCGGACCTTGACAATGTCAGCGGTCCGATAGCTGGCCAGGCGAGTGCTCCAAGAGTCGATTACGTTCCGATTGTCGGCTAGGGCGAAGAAGGTGGTTAGTGGGCCTTCCTGTTGGTAGGCATCCGCTCCGTGGACGTCTTCGATTGTTTGGTCGGAGAGGGTTACGCTGAAGAGGGCCATAGGCCAAGACTACGACAAGGCCCTTGTGGGGTGCTAGGGGTGTAACCCTGTGGATTGTCTAGGTTTTCCACAGATTCCGCCCTCGTTTGGTTCCAAAAACGCCATCAGCCGGCAAGCTGATTCGCTCACCGGCTGACGTAACCCCCGTTTGTCCGGAGCGATCAAGCGTGACGCTCGACACATGCTCAGGCCTGGTAACGCTCCCACTGATCCGACGGTCTGTCAAGGGTGAGTCAGTGTGGCCCCTGGCCTAACCTGACCTACCTAGGGTTGCATGGGAGGCGAATGCCGAGTTCTACCAAGCCAAAGAAAGCTAAAGTGAGGCAAAGTGGGTCAAAGCGGGTCAACTGAAGAAACCACAGACTTAGTCCATGCCGCCTTCGCCCATGCCGCGGCCCAGGAACGGGGAGAGGACGGCTACCTCGATCCGACCACCGAACTCTTTGTGATGACCGCTAGCTATCTTGAGCGTCGGGGCTGGTGTTGTGAGAACGGCTGCCGTCATTGTCCCTATCCGTCTGGTTCCAACTTCGTTCCCCTCGATCCAACAGACTAGGGTCCGAAGTATGAGTGAGCGCGTAACGGTAGCGATGATCGATGGTGTGGCCGACGTTCGACTGAATCGGCCAGACAAACGAAATGCGTTGGACCGCGAGATGTTTGTCTCCCTGGTCGAAACCGCTGATCGGCTAGCCAAGGACCCAGCCCTTCGCTGTGTTGTCTTGTCGGGGGAGGGCCCATCGTTTTGTGCCGGTCTCGACTTTGCGAGCTTTCAGGGCATGGCCGATAGCGAGGCCGGAGATCCTCCGGCCATTGATCTGGGTGCTACCCAAGACGGTCGGATAACTCACTTCGCTCAGCAGGCCTGTTTTGGTTGGACCGAACTACCGGTTCCCGTGATTGGCGCAATTCAAGGACATGCCCTGGGCGGAGGAATTCAACTGGCTCTGAGCTGCGATATTCGCTTTGTCGCTCCCGGAACCAAGATGTCAGTTCTGGAGATTCGCTGGGGCCTCATCCCCGACATGACGGGAACCCAAAGCCTGGTGAACCTTGTCGGGCTTGACGTGGCCAAGGAGTTGACCTTTACCGGTCGGATGGTTGAGGCCAGCGAGGCCGTCGAATTGGGTCTCGCCACTCACCTCGCAGAGCATCCACGGGAGCAGGCGCTTGAACTCGCAGCCGATATTGCCCAGAAATCTCCTCATGCCATCCGTGCAGCCAAACGATTGTTCAATGATGCACCGAAACTGACCGTTGCTGAAGGCTTTGCCGCCGAACGCCAAGAAATCGGGCGATTGATCGGATCGCCCAACCAGGTTGAGTCAGTCAAGGCATTTTTCGAGAAACGTCCCCCTAGTTATAGAGATGCCTCCCAGCCATAGAGATGCCTCCCAGCCATAGAGATGCCTCCCAGCCATAGAGATGCCACCGCGAGCTCAAGACCGGGATCGATCCGCTAAAGACCGATAGCCGCGCCGATGCCGGCCCTCGGTTCAGCACAGCCAGACACATGATCGGAGCGGATGTCGATCATGTGGGCGTGGCCGAACATTCCGAGACCCCACTCCATCTCCTTTACCTGATGACCACGTTCCACCAAACCGGTGGACCAGCCGGAGCCAGCTTCCAGCCCAACAGCAATCTTGCTGGGGTCTGACCAGGTGTTAAATCCAACGGCTGCGGGAACGGTGAGTGTGAATCGGGGAGCGGACAGAATTTGGCCGGGGCCTTGGTTAGAAAATAGCAATCGGGCCATCATTTGCAGCACGACCTGGGGTTGGCCATCTCCACCCATCGTCCCAAGCACAGCCCGCAGTCGGCCGTCGCGGTGGGTGATGAGGGTTGGCAACAGGGTGCTCGGCGGGCGCCGACCCGGGCCGAGTTCGGCTGGGTGGCCCGCCTTGAGAGAGAAACCAATGCCCCGGTTGTGAATGAAAACACCAATCTCGTCCAGCCCAACATTTGACCCAAAGCCGGCCGCGTTGCTTTGAATGAGGGAAACCGCACCGCCTTCACTGTCGGTAGCACATAGATAGATGGTGCCGCCAACGGCGGTCGATGCTGAGACGGGAGTTTGTTTGCTGGGGTCGATCCGGCGCCACCGTTCTTCTAACCGCTGGTCAGCGACTAAGGCAGCTCCGTCTGCCCCGTCGAAGAGGACTTCGGAGCGATCAAAGCCGGCCTGCTTCGACGATTCGACCAACAGGTGGGCCCATTGAGGGTCGGAGGGGTCCTCGGGCAGGTCAAGATGGAAAGCAATTCGGGCGGCGGAGAGGGCAAGGTATCCCTGGGAGTTGGGCGGAACCGTCCACAACCGGTGATCCCACGCATCGACGCTAATAGGGGTTACCCACTCAGCCTGGTCTCGAACCAGGTCGGCGTCGGAGAACTGTCCGGGAATGGCCCTCTGCAGTGACCGACCGAATTCCCCCTCATACCAGTGAGAGCGCCCACTCTTGGCAATGCCCTCCAGAGACCTGGCTATGCCTTCCCGCACGATTCGTTGCCCGGGCCGAGCCGCCGTGCCGTTGGGGAAGAAGTCAGCCGATCCGGATGCACCCGCAATGGCTGGCAGAGCGCTGGTGAGCGACAGTGAGGCGGGGAAGCCGTCTCTTGCGAGCTTGATGGCTGGGGCGAAGACAACATTCAGCGGTAGGCGGCCGCAATCGTGGAGGAGGGTTAGCCAGCCGTCGACACATCCCGGAAGGGGTGAGGAGCGGAGATCCTTGCGAAACGGCATCTGGTTCAGTCCTTCAGCCCGAAGTTCATCGGGGTCGGCCCCTGACCCGGCACGACCCGAGGCGTTGAGTGCCCGAGGCGTCTCCTGGCCCGGTACGTGGACAAGTGCCCACAGATCTCCTCCCATCCCACACATCTGCTGGGTTGTCACGGCCAGAACTGCCGAGGTAGCAATGGCTGCGTCGGCGGCCGTCCCGCCCTGGGCGAGCATCTGAACACCAGCAGAAGAGGCAAGGTGATCAACTGAGCAGACCATTGCTCCGGAGGAATAGCGTTCTGCTTCGATGCGATAGCCCGTGTGTCGTGTCAAAACCTGAACTCCAATCCTTGTCGCCTCGTGCCCGGGTGGGCTATCACCCTAGGCCAAGCTCTTTGGTTGGTCCCCAATTGTAGGGACCATAGGCGGTGAGAATGAAGGAAGGTCATCTGACCCATTTGTTGGACGAAGTTTGAATTGACCATCTCCGCAGTCCCTGCTGGCGCCCGAACAGGGGAGGACGTGTTTGACCAGGATGCGCCCGACGGTCCGGATCAGGCCCTCATCGGCCAGGCCATCACCCCACTTTGGGTTGGCGGAGTGGCGTTGGTTGAGGGCGCCCTCCTCAACGCGGCCACCAGCCCTTTGAGAGGGCCCATCCAGCTTCTTATTCAAGATCTTCCCGCCGGAGTCACCGTTACTGGCCTGGAGACTACTGCGGGCACCGATGCCCTCGACATCGACCTGCAGAACACTGCCAACATCAACGCCAGTGCATCCATCGCTGCTCAGGCCAAAATCCGGGGCAAATTCTGGTCTCTTGGTTGGAGTGGCTGGAAAGACATCCTCACAGTGGAAGTCCGTGGCTCAACGGACCCCTGGAAGTTGAAGATCCGAGTAAAGGTCGCTGGCTTTACCGTCAAGTTCAGTATCTCCTAGTTGGCCCACTGGCCCCGTTGTCGGAGTACCTCACGTAACAGGACAACGTCGTCGCTCATGATTCCGTCGACGCCGAGATCGAGGAGCCGATTCATCTCGGTTCGCTTATTGATGGTCCAGACATGAACCGGAAGCCCAAGTTGGTGGTAGCCATCGATGAGTCCTTGGTCGAGCCGAATGGGACCGACGGATACTGGTAACTGCACACAGCCATAGCCAAAGTTCCTGTCGGTGTCCAAGGTGCGGCGAGACCAGATACGTAGCGTCAGTCGGAAGACATCGCGTGGCCCGGGTGAGGAACAGAGATTGGGGCCCAGAATCCGGCGCAGGTGATGAATCCGCGAATCATGAAAGGATCCAACCCCAACACGGCCCAGCGCGTTGTGGGCACCCAATGCCTTTGCCAATGGTTCAACGGAGTCATCAGACTTCGGATCGATATTGAAACGGGAAGTGGGGAACGTCTCGAGCAGCTCATCTAGCGTTGGAATCCGATGTCCTCCGCCAAGATCGACCGTCCGAAGATCGGCCCAAGTGTTTTCGGAGACCGTGTCAGCCATTCCAGCCACCCGGCTGAGTCCAGAGTCATGAAAGGCCACCAGCACGCCATCCTTGGTCAGATGGACATCGGTTTCCAGGTACCGGTATCCGGCGTCGACTGCATGCTGAAAGGCGGCGACGGTATTCTCCGGAGCCGCAAGGTTGCCACCACGGTGGGCGAAAGCCAGGATCCCTGGATGTTGCAGGTAGGGCCACTTCACTGCCCGGGACCCTAGTACATGACTCGTGGCCCCTACGGCGCTGTGCTGGCTCGGTGGGCGCGGGGTTAGGGTGGCGCATGAGGAGGTAGGTATCGTGGGGGAGTGAGCAATCCAGACCCACTCGCCAAGGCCGAGGTCAGCATTCAAGTCGACGGATCCATTGGCTGGCTGATCTTTGACCACGAAGCGCGACGAAACGCCATGACCCTGGAGATGTGGCAAGCGGTGCCCAGCCTGTGTCAAGAACTGGCCAACACGCCACCGGTTCGAGTTGTTGTGGTGAGGGGAGCAGGAGAACGTGCCTTTGTGGCAGGGGCGGACATCAGCCAGTTTGGCGAACAACGTACTCCGGACAACGCGGAGATATACAGCCAGGCCACCACAGCAGCATCCCAAGCGATTTTGGCCATACCTAAACCGGTGATCGCCATGATCCACGGCTTCTGCATTGGTGGTGGACTTGCCCTTGCCCTCGCGTGCGACATCCGTTATGCCGCGGACGACTGCCGGTTTGGGCTTCCTCCAGCAAAGCTCGGCATTGGCTACGGGATCGATGGAATCCGAGAACTGGTTGACCTGGTTGGACCATCGGTCACCAAGGAAATCATCTTCACCGCCGATCTATTCGATGGGTCAACAGCCTTGCGATGGGGCCTTTTGAATCGGGTGATTCCCAAGAACAAGTTGGAGGCCTTCGTCAGAAAGCAATGTGCCACCATGGCCAGCCGTGCACCACTCAGTCAGGAGGCAGCCAAAGTAGCCGTGGCTCACACACTGGAGAGTGGGTTCACAACGGCAAGCCCAGCGGTAGCCGACATCATCGAACGATGCATGGCTAGCCGCGACTATCAGGAGGGAGTCGCCGCCTTTTTGGATAAGCGTCCGCCGCGTTTCGAAGGCCGCTAGATGATCTTTGATTGGTGCCCGGCCCAGTACTCATCCTTGAGCAGCCGCTTGTACAGCTTCCCGGTCGGATGACGGGGGAGTTCTTCTCGGAAGTCCACCGACCGTGGACATTTGATGTCGGCCAAATGCTCTCGGCAGTACTGGATCAGCTCTCTCTCTAGCGTCTGATTCGCCTGCACCCCCTCGGCTACTTGCACGATAGCCTTCACTTCCTCTCCAAAGTCTTCGTTTGGTACACCAATCACGGCTACGTCGAAGACCTTCGGATGCACAGTCAGAACGTTCTCCGCCTCCTGGGGGTAGATGTTGACCCCACCAGAGATGATCATGTACGCCTTGCGGTCGGTCAGGTACAAAAAGCCATCTTCGTCGAGCCTGCCAACGTCCCCAAGGGTGCTCCATCCTTTCGGGTGACGAGACTCCGCAGTTTTTTGTTCATCGCCGTGGTACTCAAAGCTGCTTCCACCCTCGAAATAGATCGTGCCCTCGTCGCCAACGTTTGGCACCTCGTTGCCGTCCTCATCGACAATGTGGACCACACAATTCACCGGGACACCGACGGTTCCCTTGTGGGCCATCCACATGTCGGAGTTGCAGTACACGATGCCATTGCCCTCCGTGCCGGCGTAATACTCGTGCACGACCGGCCCCCACCATTCAATAATTTTCTCTTTGACTGGAATAGGGCAGGGTGCAGCCGCATGCACCACCATTCTCATGCTCGATATGTCATAGGACTCGCGCACCTCTTCATCGAGCTTCAGAATTCGCACAAACATGGTCGGAACGACCTGAGAGTGGGTGACCTGGTATTCCTCGATACAGGCAAGATACTCCCGAGGGTCGAACCGTTCCATGACCACAACGGTGGCGCCGAGCGCATGGCAGCCCATAGTAAAGCGAAGGGGTGCGGCATGATAGAGAGGAGCGGGGGACAAGTACACGCCATCGCTATCAAGACCCATGAGCAGACTGAGCATTCCGGCGACACTATGCTCGGCTTCTTCAAGCGCGGTACTGTCCATCTGCGGCATGATGCCCTTGGGTCGACCGGTCGTTCCCGAACTGTAGAGCATGTCGGTGCCAGCAACGCGATCTTCGATTGGAGTGGGGTCAAGATCAGCAACCGCAGCCTCGAAACTTTCGTAACCATCGATTGTGCCGTCAAGCATGAGCCTCAGTGAGACCCCGGGCATCAGGTCGGTCAGTTTGGCTGCCTGCGCGCCCTTGTACATAGAAGTGATGAAGACCTTGGCCTCACAATTGTTGATGATGTAGGCCATTTCCTCGGTGTTAAGTCGAGAACTCATTGCGGTATAGATCAGCCCGCAATAGTGAGCTCCCCATGCCAGCGGGAGGAAGGCAAGGCTGTTCTCCAGGCAAAAGGCAACGTGGTCACCGGGACGAAGCCCGGCGTCGTGGAACAGTCGAGCAATCCGATTTGCCAGATTGTCCAACTCAGCATAGGTCAGTGTCTCCTTTGAGTTGGCCATAATGATGGCAGGTTGGTCTGGCTGGGTGGCAGCGAAAGCTCCTGGGTACATGAGCGAACGCTAACAGGGCTTATCGGGGCCAATCCAAATACGGGCAACGTTCGCGGAACAACGAACCAGCCCGGATAGTCCAAAACTATTCGAATCGACACGCTTCAAACAAGGGTGGGGGGGCCTAGCCTCGATGCCGATGCCAGCAGTTCAGCGACTCCTCGATCTTCTTGGGAGACCCGACGTCGAACTCGATCGAGTCGCGGCGGTAATAGGCGCCCACCTTGGGGCCGACCCGGGAGAGAACGCTGTCGCCCAGCAAATGGATGACTTTGCTAGGGAGTTAGGTGTTGACGCCACCGCCGATGAGGTCATCGGCCACGTTTTCGGCACGCTCGGATTCCAGGGCAACACCCGAAGCTACTACGAGGCCGAGAACTCCCTAATTCAGCACGTACTTGTCACCCGACGAGGTGTTCCGCTCACACTTGCTCTTGTGGCCATCGAAATCGGACGACGGGCTGGAGCAACCCTATCTCCGGTTGGGATGCCCGGCCATTTTCTTATTGGCGATGGAAAGGTTCCCACTCGCTATTTCGATCCGTTCGCTGGCGGGCGCATCCTTGACTCAGAAGAATGCCGGGAGATTTTCGAACGATTGGTTCCCGGGCAGAGTTTTCATCCGCAGATGCTCAGACCGGTTTCTCCTGTGTCGATTGGGGCCAGAATGCTTCAAAATCTTCGGGTGGCAGCGCTTCGCCAAGGCGATGTTTCTCGGCTGGCCGCGGTACTCCAGTTACGAGTCGAACTTCCGGGTGCTTCGATTGAGGAAAGGTTGGAGTACTCAAAGATCCTGGGGGCACTGGGTCGATTCGATCAGGCGGCAGAACAACGGGACCTGCTGGCCCGGCTGCAGCCGGAGCAGGGGGCGGTGCACCGTCAGGCGGCCGGTAGGCACCGGGCCCGCCGGAACTAAGGACTCCACCCGAGATCTATTCGCTCAACTGGAGGTCGGGATCTGCGTGCAGATGGCCGATGTCATTGAGGCTGACTAAACCCTTGTGGCCTCGCGAAGAGAAGAGGAAGCGGTTGATACTGGTGTAGTCGGGCGAGAAAAACATACGGGGCCCCAGGCCGAGAACATCGGCGGCAATAGAATTGATCACGCCGCCATGACAAACAAGAGCAACCCGCTCGCCCGGATGAGAGTCCACGATCTTCGTGACCGCCCCGCGAACATCTTGGTGGAATGAGTCGGGTGGGGTCATCTGGTCGCTGTCGAGCCAAGCTCGCCATGCCTCTTTGTCCGCCTTCACCTCCTCCATTGGTATGTATTCGTCATGGAAGGCGTCATATTCACGGACACCGGGCTCAATTTTGGCGGTCATGCCCAGCACCCCGGCAAGGGGGTCGCAGGTTTGGACTGCCCGAAGCATCGGGCTGACATAGATGGCATCAATGGGCTCATCGGCGACCCACCGAGCCAAAGCCTCGGCCTGGCGCAGTCCAATGTCGGTCAACGCTGGATCTGCGCCCCCGGCGATACCAACCAGCCGCTCAGGCCTGGCATGGCGTATGACTATTAGTTCCATCGGATGAGTACCCTCGTTAAGGTGACACGGCGAACCAAGATTATCGCGACCATTGGCCCACAGTCCGAAAGCGAGTCGATGCTCCGGGAGATGATCGTGGCTGGCATGGATGTCGCTCGGCTGAACATGTCGCATGGGACCATAGATGATGGGCTTGAGCGCCTCAGGCGCATCAGGGCCCTTTCAAATGAGCTCGACCGACCCGTCGGCATTCTGGCCGATTTGCCGGGGCCCAAAGTGCGACTTGGAACGGTGCAAGATCCTCGCGACCTGGTTGAGGATGCCCTGATCTTGCTCGAACCCGGCGAGGGCCCGAGTCGGCCAGATCATTTCATGGTCGACTATGAGACCCTCCTAACCGATGTTCGGGTTGGTGATCGTCTGGCCATTGGCGATGGGTCAATCGTTCTGGAAGTTTCCGATGTGCTCGACAATGCCCTCCAGGCCCGTGTCCTCTTTGGTGGCAATATTCAGGGTCGCCCCGGCTTACACATTCCCTCGGATCGTTTACGGATCAGTACACCCACCCCCCAGGACCTCAAGATTCTTGACGCATTTGTCGAGGTTGGTGTCGACATGATCGCCGTTTCCTTTGTCCGTTCGGCCCATGATATTCGCCGTGTCGGACTAGAACCAGCCCCCAGAGGGCCTTTGGTGGTGGCTAAAATCGAGACTCGCGCTGCGGTGGAAAACCTCGATGGGATTATCTCGGCCTCGGGGGCGGTGATGGTGGCCCGCGGGGACCTCGGAGCCGAGTGCAGCATCGAAGACTTGCCTCATCTGCAAAAGGACATTATCGGGCGCTGCATAGCCCTTGGCCGACCTGCCATCACAGCCACCCAGATGCTGGAATCGATGATTTCTGCTCCATCACCAACCCGAGCCGAGGCCTCGGATGTGGCCAATGCTGTCTTTGATGGAACCAGCGCCGTGATGCTCTCGGGCGAAACAGCCATTGGTCGAGATCCCGCACATGTCGTAGCCACGATGGCCCGGATCGCCGAGCGAGCGGATGAACAATTCGACCATGACGGTTGGGCTCATCACATTCGCCGCGACCGGCTCAGTGAGCCTCAGGGTGTTGATGCGGCAGTTACCGATGTGATGACGATGGCAACGTGGCGTGCGGCAGCAGAGATGGGGGTGAAAACCATCATCTGTATCTCACGCTCGGGGTTCACCGTTCGAGCCATCGCTCGGTTCCGCCCAGCCGCCAACATTCTTGGCTTTAGTCCCGAAGAACGTACGGTCCGGCAACTCACAATGAGTTGGGGGGCAACCCCGATCCTGATCGACAAAATCAGCGACAACTCCGAGAGCGTGAGAAAGGTTCTCTTGATGGCGCGTGAACTTGGCCATATAAGGGTTGGCGAAGTTGTTGCCGTGCTCGGAGGGAGTTCGGCTACCGTCGGCTCGACCGACACTCTGCGAATGGCACGCTGCCCCTAGGTCGCCCATCCTTGGGGGATCACACCCAGGAGAGGAGAACTGCTTGTCTGCACAACACCGCTCAGCCCAACAGCGGGGGCCAGCACGGTCCGCTGCCCGCCGCCTGGACGCGCTTCGGCGCAGGCTCCGACGGCCCAAGGTTGCCTTTGTGTTGTCGGGCGGAGGGAACCTTGGCGCGGTGCAAGCTGGCATGCTGCGGGCGCTGTACGAACACGAGATCACTCCCGATGTGATTGTTGGTTGTTCGGTAGGGGCCATTAACGGGGCCGCGTTCGCCGCTGAGCCGAATCAACGTGGTCTTCACCGCCTGGAACGAATCTGGTCTCGAATGGCTGATGGAGACCCAGATATTATGCCTAACCGAGGCTTTTTGCCCCTTGCCGTTCAGTTGGCCCGCAAGGGTGAAAGCCTCCATAGCCAAGATGGGCTGAAGGAGTTGCTTGAATCTGAGCTTCTCGATGGAGCCATAGACGATCTCACCATCCCCTTTTCGTGCGTCGCCACCGATATTGATAGGGCCGAAGAACACTGGTTCCAAGACGGTCCGCTCTTACCTGCTCTTCTGGCATCTTCGGCGCTCCCAGGAATCTTTCCTCCCGTCCAGATCGCAGGACGTTTGTATTATGACGGGGGGGTTGTTCGCGAGGTCCCTATCCCATCCGCCGTCGAATTGGGCGCTACCAAAATATATCTTCTTCACCCCGGCCATCTAGAGTCCCGTGCTTCCGAGCAGCCCCCCAAGCGACCTTTCGATGTTCTTATTCATGCGTATTGGACAGCTAGGGCAAACCGGTTGCAAGACGAAATCGATCAGCTCCCGGAGTTCATTGAACTCATTCGTCTTCCGGCGGGAAGTAACCCGCAGCTCAGATTCGATGACTTTTCCACTGGCCGGGAACTGGCAGCACTGGCCTATGAGGCCTCCAGTCGATTTCTCGAGACGGGTGAAACTTCAGAACCGGTTTCTGGGCCGAGTTCGCTTCCGTCAGTTGAAGAGGACCTCCAACTCGACATTGACCAACCCAACTCAGAAGGTGAGAACGAGTGACCTCCATCAGCATGCATAGCAGTGGACCGCCAGAGACGATCCTCCAACCAGAAAGCCCTGAGGCCATGTCTGCCTTGGCTTTGGCTCTTGATGTGCCCGTGGCCCAGCGGCGTGATGCGTTAGCCGATGTGGTGAGTCGATGGCCGCGTTTTCTGGAGGGCTGGGCTCGGTTGGGTGACTACGGCCGAGACCCCATCGAGCGTTACGCGGCGTACCGGGCTGGCTACCACCGGGGTCTCGATACGCTTCGCCAGAATGGCTGGCGAGGATCCGGTTATGTCCGTTGGGAGCATCAGAACAATCGCGGGTTTTTGGGGGCACTTGCTGGCCTAGAGGAGATGGCGCGCCAGATTGGGGAACTCGACGAGGCAGAGCGTTGCTCCCACTTCCTCCAGCAGTTAGACCCTACCTGGCCTCCGACGGACATTCGAGGCTTGATTGATGGGGCGCGTGAGTAACAAACGACTCGGCGCCAAGACCGAAGTTGCCGCCAAGACCGAAGTTGCATTGACCGGAGCGGTGCTCACCGGCGGAGCGAGCCGTCGATTTGGCTCCGATAAGGCCCTCGCCCCCCTCACGCGTCCTGGGGGAGATGCTCGGGTTGAGAGCGCGATGGAGACTCTTGGCTCTCGGATCATCGACCAACTTCGCCTGGCTGGGGCCGATCCGGTTGTTGCCGTCGGCGGTGAGGCCGGGCACCTTCTTGGCGTACCCGTCGTGCCCGATAGACGCCCAGGCCTTGGGCCATTGGCCGGTTTGGCCACCGTCCTTCAATGGGTCGGCGGGGGTGTTGTTCTAGTCGTGCCTTGTGACGTGCCTCTCCTTCGGGCCGAGCATCTTGAGCATCTTGTGGATCGAGCGACCGCATCCTGGCTGAGTGGAAGGGAAGAGGCGGCAATCGCCCTCGTCAACGGGGTACCCCAGCCCACCGTAGCTTGCTGGCCCGCCGCAGCTGGCGTTGACCTTCAGCGGGCGGTGACCAAAGGGCATCGTTCGATGCGTGACGCTCTTAATCTTGTTGCCTGGGCCGGGGTTGGAATCGATGAGGAGGCCTTACTGGACGCCGACGATCAAGCAACTCTTGACTCTCTCATCGACCGCATTGTCCCAGACGTCTGACCAAAGCGTCGCGCGGCGACCTAGCCTGGGCCGCCGTGGCCTTTGATCTCATTACCGATCAAGATCGGTTCTCCCAAGTACTCCAAGCGGCTTGCCGAGCGGACCGCTATGCCCTCGACACCGAGTTCCATCGTGAGCGCACTTACTTCCCCCATGTCGCCCTCGTGCAGCTCGCGTGGGACGGAGGTTTGGTACTTATCGATCCTCTGGCCGTAGATCTCGCACCGATGGCCAAGCTGCTCGATGGTCCAGGGCTTTGTGTTATCCACGCCGGAACCCAAGACCTGGAGGTCCTCGATCTGGTGTGTGAAACTATCCCCTCCCGCATGCTTGACACCCAGATCGCTGCCGGGTTTCTTGGGGTGTCCTCCGGCTCGCTAATGACACTGCTCGAGACCTTCTTGGGGGTCTCCATCAAGAAGGGGAACCGCCTCACCGACTGGCTTCATCGGCCCCTCACCGATGAGCAACTGGAGTATGCGGCCGGAGACGTTTTGCACCTTCTTGACCTCACGGACAAGATTTGTGCCCAGTTGGAGAGCAAGGGGCGCCTGGACTGGGCCTACGAGGAATCAAGCTTGCTTCGGGAACGGCCACGAAATCGACGTAGCCCGGAAGATGCCATCCATCGAATCAAGGAGGCTCGGTCTCTAAAGGGTACAACCCACCGCATTGCCTCCGAAATCGCCGCGTGGCGTGAGCGGCGAGCGGCAACCCTCGATATTCCAGTGCGTCAGGTTCTGCCCGACATCGCCGTGGTCGCGTTGTCTCAACAAACACCAAGGACCATCGAAGAACTCAAGAAAATTCGAGGCCTTGACTCCCGACATCTTCGCAAGGGAGCGGGCGAGGAGTTGTTGTTGGCCATCCAGGCTGGGCGAACCTCAAAAAGGCGAAGTCCAGCAACGGTGCGAGCTCCTGAGTTGTCTCGCGAACTGCGACCAGTCGTGACCCTTGTTACGTCTTGGATTTCTCAACTCGCTCGAAATCAGAATCTTGATCCCGCTTTGCTCGCTACGCGTGCCGACGTCGAGGCCTTGCTCCGAGAGGAAGATTGTCGACTAACTGAGGGGTGGAGAGCCGAACTGGTCGGCGGGCCGATTCGCGCGCTGGTGTCCGGAGACGCATCGCTGGCCTTTAGCGGTCGGGGACAACTGCTCTTGGAAGCTCGAAGTAACGTGCCGCTGAATCTCTAAGGGACGCGCGACCAAATATATTCGTACAAAATTCACGATATATCGGGCAAATTCCTACTTCTAACATCGTTAAATTGGTCCTGATACGTCTATTTTGATTAGGTTCGCTAAAGAACTCTTGGTGGCATGATTCGCAGAACGGTCGATTGGGACCTACACTAGGCACTCGACCTGCCACCGGGGACCGACAAGACGCTTCCCACCGGCCACCGTATGTTCCGAGGAGTGTCCCGTGAAAAAGGGGCGACACCGCCGATACGAAGAAGCACGAGCCCTCAAACGCAACACGTTTGACGACCTTGACTCGCTCATGGACCGCATAGACGAGGATCCTTTTGCGTTACCTACAACGGATCAAGCCCATGCCCCGTCATTGGAAGACGAAGAAGACGAAGACGAAGACTAAGACCTACCAAGCACCGGGCTAAGCGAGCGCTCGGCCTTTATGGCAGGTAGCTTCCACCAGTCTGGTCAAGAATTTCTCCGAGTTTGACGATCTCAGATTCCTGCACGATGCCAACAAAGGAGCCATTGCCGTCGGTGACGGCAATGATGTCGCTGTGATGTCGATCCATCTCGGCCACGGCGTCGCGCAACGACCATGTTGGTAAGGCTGTCGGCATCTCATCGCTCAGAACCTCCGCAACCGTCGTCTGGTCCCATAGGGCCCGCTCTATGTCCGCGCAGGCTTCGACCGAACAAAGCCCCAAATAGTCTCGACCATCGACCACCGGCACGATTCGCCGCCGTTGACCCAAGGCGTGGATCCAGACAAACTCCGAGACCAGTGCGTCCGGGGGAACCGTCAATACGTCGGTCGTGAGGGCCGCTGCCAGCGGCATAGTAAAGCGCTGTTCTAGATGCCCAAGTCGCTCGACCCGTTGGTCCGCAGACACCGAGGACCGGCCGGCAACAAGCTGAGAGACCGCAGCCGCGATCAGGGCTGGAACAACCGCTGACCCAACCCCCTGGATGCCGATGCCTGCGGTTGACTCTGCCACAAACATCACTGCTGCTATCGGTGTTCGATAGCCGGCGGCGATGAAGGCAGCTAGGCCCAGAACTGGCCAGATTCGATCTGGGCTATCCCCCAAGGACAACTCGTCCAGCGCGGCAGAAACAATTCGACCAAGGAGCACACCCTGGATGGCAAGTGGAATGAACAATCCACCAGCGCCACGCGAACCAACGGTCACGATCGTGGCTAAGGCCCGAAAAACGAACAGTAGGAGGATCAGGATGAGGGTTGTCTCCCCCTCAGCCAGCCAGTCAACAACATGGATGCCGGGACCCAGCGTAAGGGGTGCATCAAAGAGACGATCCGAAGCGAAGGCCAGTAACCCAAGAAGTGCTCCACCAAAGATTGCTAGCTTGAATGGTTCATGGGTCTTAGCGATGGCTTTGGCTCGGCGGATTAGGGATGCATAGGCCCGACCGCCAAAGCCGGCGCCGATGCCAATGGCCACCGCTCCAAGGAGGTCACCCACACCAACCCCATTGGCCGTGACCTGACCGAGTAAAGGCTCCGGATCGATGAAGGGCAACGAAATAAAGGTCAAATAGCTGGCCGCGGAGGCGATCAGTGAGGGAAGCAGGGCTCGGTGGGCGATGTCATCGCGGTAGGGGGCCTCAAGGGCAAACATCACCCCGGTAGCGGGTGCCTGAAAAATTGCCGCGACACCAGCGGCCGCTCCGGCCGTCAGAAGAAGCCTGGCGGCATCGCGACCGAGCCAGCGATTGAGTCTGGCCTGCACGCTGAGTCCAAGTACAGAGCCGCTGTAGATTGCGGGCCCCTCCAGTCCAAGCGCTCCTCCAAACCCTATGGTGGCCGCACCGGCGATCAATCTTGCCGGAAGGAGCCGGACGGGCAGTTGGGGATAGCGCTGATGGTAAGCCGCTATGTACTCGTCCGATGTTGAGGGTGTTGTCCCCGCGCCGATATATCGAAGGGCGAGAACGGTGAGGGTGAGGCCAACCATTGGCATCAGCGCCTGTACCGCAATCGGCAGACCGCTGACCCGGCGAAAGAGCAGTTCGAGCGTGACATACTCAAACAGACCTACGACTACGGCGACACTCACTCCAAGCCCGACCGAGGCAACCAGCAACCGTGAGCTTTTGCCTTCAGGAAGCAATGGCTGCAGGCGTCTTGCCAGAGCAGAAGATTGGCTATCAGGGCTTTTGTTCAACGTGGACCCTCGTTCCTTGCGACTGGACCGTTTGCTGATTGGCGACGCGGATGAGATCCAGTTCTGCGCATAGGAGGTCATACACCTCACGGCCTACCATTTCCGTTAGTTCATCTTTGGCCTGTTCATAGAGTGGGGTTTGGCCTCCATAGGCCTCTGGGGCCTCGATGCACCACCAATTGAAGTCATCGCCTCCGGCACCCCAATCGGCTCGTTCCCACGCCCGCACCATGACCGTATCTCGGCCGTGATCATCGGTATGAATGTCGAGGCGAATGGGGACTTGCCAACAAACGTCCGGCTTCCAATCCATTGGTCGGTCTTCACGCTCCAGGGCCGCTCGGTGTAAGGCGCAACCCGGTCCACCCGGAAATCCGCTTCGGTTCAGGAAGATGCATGCCCCATCGGCTTTACGAGTGACCCAGTCTCCCGACTTCTTCTTGCGTTTGAATGCACCGCCTTTGGCAATGGCTCGGCGACGGAATTGCCATTGATCCTCCCGCAGAAGGGCGGCATAGGCGGCGGTGCTTTCTAGGTCATCATCATCGACGAAATGCGCGCCATGTACACAGCAGCCCAGGGTCTCGGTTGGATCTGGCTCAGGCTCGATGGAGCGACAACCTGCGCCATAGATACATTCGTAACTCGAGAGCAAGAACGTTACGTCGAAGAGCCAAAGGTCTCGGGTTGAGTCGACAATGGAAAGCCAACGGTGACTGCTTGTCGTTCCCGGCGGGAGCGAGGCGGCGAAAGGAGGTTGATCAGAAAGTGGACTGCTCACGGAGAGAGAAATCGTGAAGGGTTCGCGGCATGGGTCGACCAAAGAGAACGGAGAAAATGCTGCACTTGGGCAGGCTAGCGGGCACACTATGGCCGTGGATCTCTTGATTCGGGAATTGGAAGAATCTCTTGGCCAGGATCGGGTTCGTGCCGATCGGATCGAGATTGGGTTGTTTAGTGGTGACGCATCGACCTTCGATCTTGGTCAAGCAGGCCTGGTTTGCATGCCACGCACCTCCAGTGAGGTACAGACCATCATCGAGGCCTGTAATCGGCACCAACGCCCATTTGTCGCTCGGGGTGGGGGTACCGGGCTAGCTGGGGGTGCCATTCCCTGTGGCGAGCGGCCGGTGGTTATTGCTCTCAGCGGTATGGATCAAATCTTAGAGGTTGACGTTTCAGCCCGCCTCGCTTGGGTGGAACCAGGCGTCATAAACCTGGATCTCACCCGCCACCTCACCCCGCTCGGATACCACTTCGCTCCCGACCCCTCAAGCCAGCAGGCAAGCACACTTGGCGGCAACTTGGCCAACAACTCCGGTGGCCCCCACTGTCTTTCTTACGGGGTAACCAACGCCCACATTTTGGCTATGGAATTGGTCTTGCCCGATGGCAGTGTGGCCATGATTGGTCAAGATGGTGGTGATGCGGTCGGTTATGACTTGCGTGGGATCGTCGTTGGCTCCGAAGGAATGCTGGGTGTCGCCACCAAGATCGCAGTAAAGCTGACCCCAAACCCACCGGCGATCTCAACCTTGCTTGCTTCATTCCCGACGGTTCGCCAGGCGGCGTCGGCGGTGACATCGGTAATCGCCAACGGCTATGTTCCCGCCGCAATCGAACTCATGGACCGCAACGCAGTGAAACTCATTGAAGACTTTGTTCACGCTGGTTACCCCAGGGATGCCGAGGCGGTGGTGCTTTTGGAGTTGGACGGGCTTGAGGCTGGCGTGACCGCCACCACAAAGGAGGTCAGCCACCTGATGACAGGGGCCGGGGCGATTTCTGTTCGCTGCGCCGCCGATGATGCCGAGCGAATGCTCCTTTGGAAGGGGCGAAAGGCAGCCTTTGGAGCGATCTCACAAGCCCAACCCGATTACTACCTGCACGACACGGTGGTGCCACGGACACGTCTGGTGGAAGTGTTGGACGAGGTCTACCGAATTGCAGAGAAGTACGAGTTGATGGTGATCAACGTATTCCATGCCGGCGACGGCAACCTTCACCCCATCCTTGCCTATGACGCACGCGAGAAGGGCAGGCTAGAACTCGTCCACCAAGCGGGCCGTGAAATCGTGGAAGCCTCACTGGCCGCGGGCGGAGTTCTGAGTGGAGAACATGGAATTGGGGTGGAGAAACAGGCCTACATGTCACTCATGTTTAGTTCCATAGACCTGGCCCAACAGGACTTGGTACGGACGGTCTTTGACCCCGAGCGACTTTCGAATCCTGGAAAGGTCCTTCCGACGGGAGCGACCTGCGCCGAGTTGCAATACATGAACCATGTTCCGGACGGTGTGTGGGCATGAGTAAGGCGATGGCACCAAAACACTCAAACAGCAACCACCCATCAAAGGGTGACCTTCCCAGAACGTGGGCTGCGCAGACCTTGGCCTTCGCAGCCGCAGTCGGAGATACGCGCCCTGTTACCTGTGTCGGAGGGCAGACTCACTGGTCCTTAGCTGGGACCGCCGACTCAACCGCAGACAGGGTGTCTGCCCCAAGTGGGGTGGTCGATGTCTTGCCAGAGGAGATGTTAGTAAGGGTCGGAGCAGGCACCCCGCTTGTTGAGTTAGCCCAAGCCCTTTTTGCCGTTGGACAACAAGTTTGTCTTCCTCAGGATGCGGATCCTCTGGCCACTGTTGGGGGAGCGCTCGCAGTCGGCCATGGGGGTCGGCTTCAGCTCAAACTCGGACCCCCCCGTGACTCGGTTATGGAGGTGACCTACATAACCGCCCAAGGTCAGATTTCCAAATCCGGAGGGCCCGTGGTGAAGAACGTGTCTGGGTTCGATATGTGCCGCCTGCTGGTTGGCTCCTTCGGAACACTCGGATTCATTTCTGAAGTTGTACTCCGGGCCACGCCCATTCCCGCGGTCTCCCAGTGGCTGGTTGGCCCTCCACAAGCCCTGGATCCGCAGACACCTGAAGTCGACCAAAGTGCCACATCGCTCCAGACCCTTCTCCACGCTCCCGCCAGCCTCCTGTACACACCTACCCAGACCTATGTGCTTCTAGAAGGTCACGCCATGGACGTGAAGAACGAAGCGACAATGCTTGGCACCCAGGGGTTCGAACCCGTGAGCCAAGGGCCGACTCTTTTGCCACACCGGATCTCGTGTCGCCGGGGGCAGGAATATCGGGCCGGAGTTGATAGCGGGGTCGACTTTGTCGCCTTGGGAGGAGTAGGGGTTGTAACCAGCACTCATCCCGGCCCAAAACCCCGGATCGACAGTGTCGCGGCATCGCTCAACCGGCGGCTTAAACAACACTTCGACCCAACAGGTCGGATGAATCCCGGCCGTGATGTTCTTGCTGGAACGGTGGAAACCGACTCTGCTGCCCGAGGAACGCTTCGGTGAGCCTAAACCTCAATGCTGATGACCTAGCTGCTTGTGTTGGTTGTGGGCTTTGCTTGCCTCATTGCCCGACCTACCGGGTTACAAAGGAGGAGGGTTCCTCACCACGAGGCCGAATCGCGGCCATGCGAGAGGTGCAGGATCGAGGTGGCGACATAACGCCTCGCTTTATTGAAATGATCGATTCCTGCATCCAATGCCGTGGCTGCGAAACCGCTTGTCCGTCCTCGGTGCCATACGGGAGGCTGATTGAAACAACGATTGTCAGCCTGAACGACAAGGGACACTCGACTTCGCCCCGCTGGCTCGTGTCGGCACTGCGGCCGCTGGGTTCTCGCCACCTTCTTGCCCTTGGTTCCAGTGTGCTGGGGATCGCCCAGCGTCTTGGACTACAAACACAACGCTGGGGTGTTCCGCCTCTTCCGCTTCGTCGTCAGCCCCTTCGAGCCACCGGACGCGATGTCTATCTACATACGGGATGTGTGATGGATGCCTGGTACCGCCCGGTCCATCAAGCGGTCATCGACGTCCTTGGGGCCATGAACTTGGGGGCTCGGTTGGCGGAGCGGGGCGGGGATTGTTGCGGGGCACTTCACCACCATGCCGGAGATCTCAATACCGCACGGAAACTCGCAGCGAGGACAATGAGGGCCTTCCCCGGAGCGGCTCCAATTCTGGTCGATTCCGCTGGTTGTGGCGCCGCGCTGAAGGAATACGGCGAACTGCTTGGAACTGCTGAGGCCGAGGACTTCGCCGCCCGGGTTTATGACGTTCATGAGTATGTTGAGCTGCATGCGGACCGGTTGCCCACTCCACCGGCCAAGGCTCCCTGGAGTGGTCGGGTTGTCATCCAAGATCCCTGTCATCTGCGCCACGCCCAGCGAGCCCACGATTCGGTTCAACGTCTGCTGAGTCGATTCGGATCGGTCGACATGCTCGATGATGAAGGAATGTGTTGTGGCTCAGGGGGGTCGTTCTCCCTCCAACATCCCGAGCTTGCTCGGGAGGTGCGAGACCGCAAGCATCAATCGATCCAGAGGAGTGGAGCGTCCATCGTTGCTAGCGCGAATCCGGGATGCGCTGGCTTTCTCCAGCCCGAAGGAGCGACGACACAACACCCGATGATCCTCCTGGCCCAAGCCCTTGGATTGAGAGAGCCAACCTGAAGCCAAGGCCACCAGTGATGGGTCAAAGTGACCGTCTGTGGACTATCTGGCAAGATCGCTCAAGAAATGGCTCGCCTTTCGCCGATACACATGGCGAAAGGGAAGGACCGTCATCATTAACTCCAAGAATGGTCGGCGCCAAACCGACAAGCCAATCGAACTGATCTGCCGGTTCGATCTCAATAAAGCCATCATTTCCCTCAACCACGAATTCGCCTCGTTCTATCGATGCGATGCGGCGAAGATCCTTGGATCTCAACCGTTGGAACTTGACCGGGGAAGACTACGAACAGACCTAATGGCCTCGATTGGCCGCATGGAAGAATTGTCGCCCGACGCGCCGTTGGCGACTCATGAAGCCCAACTATCAGACGCCCACGGCCGCCAGCGCTGGGTCCGCTGGACTGAACGCCTACTGCACGATCAAAGCCGAGCGGTGAGTGGATATGAGCTGCTTGGCACGGACGTCACATTGGAGCGAATGGCCGAGGAGGACGCCGCCTACCAGGCCGCCTTTGATCCCCTAACCGGTGTGCTCAACGATCGCTCGTTTGAGCACAACGCACAACGCGCCCTCAAACGAGCGGCCGGAGGCCGAGCGCCAGTCGGGGTGCTCATAGCTGACATTTCCCGCGTCGTTGATGTGGCTACCAGGCAGGTGGTACCGGACATGGCCGTTGCTGCCGCGGACCGGATTCGAGAAGAGGTGGCGGAACGAATCGTCGGCACGTTTCGCAGCACCGACTCGGTCGGTCGCATCGGTCAAGATCGATTTGCGGTGCTTTGTCCGGATTTGCTTGGTCCAGACGTAGCCAACGCCTTAGTTCAACGACTGGAGTATGTCGTTGGAGGGCCCATGGTTGGTCTCGAGCACTTGCAGGTTCGTGCCGCCTGTGGGTGGGTTGTTTCCAATGGTGAACATGAGGTGAGCGAGATTTTGGCCGAGTTGGCCTCTCAGGTTGGAGACTCTGCGCGGTGTTCAGCCTTGGCGAGAACCTAGTCGACCTCCAAGACGTTCGGTCCAAGCGCATGAGGAAGACCGCGGGCCGCCTTGGCTCGATGCTCACCGCCAAGCTCGTTCATTCGTCGAACCAAACGAATCAATGTGGCGAAGGAACGATTGTCAAACCCCATCACCAATCGGGGAAGTTCGACATGATCTCCATCGCTTAGCTCTGTCTGACTAATGTCGGTTGGTTCCAGAATGCCACCGGCCATGATGTGCCCAAACTGGTCATTGAGGGTACCAAGGACTGCCGGGTCGAGAGCCCGATTCAGGCGGATAACTAGACGCCCACCTACAAAACGCATGGAGTGATAACAAGAGTAGAAGTCGCAGAGGTAGTCAGCGGCGGCGATGGGGTCATTGGTATGAAAGTACAGCTCCCGATCATCGGCATTGACCAGGCCCGCATCGATCAACTCGCTTTCAACAAAGGCGGTCCAGCCCTTCCAGTAGGTGGACTCTGGGTGATCCATCACCACAATTGGGGCCGGTGAACTCTTGCCCGTCTGGAGCAGAGTCAGCAGCTCGAAGCTCTCATCGAGGGTCCCGAAGCCACCGGGAAACAGAGCAAAGGCGTCGGTTTCTTTCATAAAAAACAGCTTCCGAGTGAAGAAATAGCGAAAGACTGCCAGCTTTTCGTCGCCTTCAATGAGATCTGCGGCCTTTTTCTCGAACGGAAGGATGATGCTCACCCCAAAACTGTTCTCGACGCCAGCGCCCTCAATGGCCGCAGTCATGATCCCCGGACCCGCCCCGCTGATAATCATCCAATCCAGTTCTGCCATCCGCCGGCTAAAGGCACTGGCTAGTTGATAGTCGGGACTCTCCGGCCCGGTTCGAGCTGATCCGAACACCGTGACCTTTGCTCGATCTTGATGTTGAGAGAACACCTTGTAGGCATTGAGGAGTTCCGCCATGGTTTGAGAGGCAATTTTCAGTTCCAGACGATCAACATCGACCGCATCCATCTGCAGAGCCGTCACGACCATGCGGCGTATTAGGTCGTCGTTTTTGTCGGACCCGACGGAGGAAACGAGTTCGGTAATCAGCCGATCTACCTGGCCGTCGCCAAAGGTTGTTTGAGCTCGGGGCGCGTTCATCGGGGTGCCCATTGACTAGACGTGTGCCGGTTCATCCTTCTGACCGTAGCGGTCGGGAAGGCCATAAAGCGTCGTGCGTTGCCGTAGAGGCCTTCCCAGAGGAGCGACAATGTCGGCGAAGTCGGCGGCGGTCATTTCCTGACCGTGGGTAGCACCAGCAGCGCGCGATATGTTCTCATCCATCAAGGTTCCCCCAAGGTCATTGCAGCCCGCCTGCAAGAGTTGGCGAACGCTATCGACGCCGATCTTCACCCAGCCCGACTGGATATTGTCAATCAGGCCGTCATAGGCAATCCTGGCAATGGCGTGGATCAACAGATTCTCTCGAAACGTTGGCCCTCTGCGAGACATCCGGCGCAGGTATAGGGGCGACGCCATGTGGACGAACGGCAAACCAACGAACTCGGTGAACCCACCTGTTTCTTCCTGAAGGTCTCGGGTCCTCAGTAAATGGCGCACCCAGTGCTCTGGCTGTTCGATTGATCCGAACATCATGGTGATGTTGGATGCCAGTCCGAGTTGGTGAGCAGTACGGTGCACCTCCAGCCACTCCTCGGTGTTGATCTTGTCCGGGCACAGAACCGTGCGGATGTCGTCATCAAGAATCTCTGCTGCGGTGCCTGGTAGCGAGCGTAAGCCGGCATCCATTGCTCGGCGAAGGTAGTCCGCCAATGGCTCGCCGAGTCGCCTTGACCCTTCGAGCACCTCGAGGGCGGTGAAGCCATGTATGTGGATGTCCGGAGCCGCGTCCTTGACCGCTCGGGCGACGTCGATGTAATAGTTGCCATCGAAGTCCGGATGGATCCCACCCTGAAGGCATACCTCGGTGGCCCCAAGCTCGACAGCCTCCAGCACCCGTTGCTGCATTTGCTCCAGGCTCAACAAGTATGGGGCGCCCCGCAAATTCAGACTCAGTGGCCCCTTTGAGAAACCACAGAATCGGCACTTGAAGGTACAAACGTTGGTGTAGTTGATGTTTCGATTTTGCACGTAGGTGACATCGTCTCCCACGGCCCTCTGCCGGAGCTCATCGGCCAGGCCAGCAATGGCGGCTACTTCTTGTCCTCGAGCCCCGAAAAGGGTAAGGAGTTCGTCATGGCCGGCCCTTTGGCCCTGACGCACCCCGGTGATCACCTCGATGACAGGCCCTGTGGTGGGAAGGCTCCCGCCAATTAGGTGTGGTGGAGTGGCGGGAGATCCGGAATACCACTGCGTCGAGCGGTCTCCAATCAGGACAACGTCAGCGCCGTCGTCTCCGGTTGTTACAAACTCGGCCTTCTCCGGGAAAACCGCTCCTGGGTCATCACGAGCGAGCATGTCAGAGTCGGCTCGGTCCAGAACCGGGAAGACGAGGTCCTCAGCGAGCCAGCCTTGGGCTGCCCCAAGAGCTGCCTCGACCGGCAGGGCCGACCGGGCGAACTCGGGGTAAATGGTGAGTCGCGGAGCCAGTTGGAAACCGTGGGTTTCGCTGACACTACGCAGCACTTCGAGGTCTGGCCATGGTCGCTCTGGGTTGACATGGTCAGCGGTTACCGGCGAAACACCACCCCAGTCATCGATTCCGCTGTCGAGCAGTACTCCAAAGTTGTCGCTCAGGTTTGGCGGCGCCTGCAAGTGAATGTCCGCCGGCAGGACGAGTCGTGCCAAGGCGATGGCTCGCAGATACTCCTCTCGCCCGCAGGCCTGGTGTTTCCACATGGCCGTACCTGCCTTTGGCAAGAAGTTTTGCACGATCACTTCCTGGACATGACCGTGTTTAGCATGGCTGGCGGCAATGGCCTCTAGCGAAGAGGTCCAGTCGGACTCATCCTGACCGATACCAATCAGGATGCCTGTCGTGAACGGGATTCTTAACTCTCCGGCCCATTCAAGAGTGGCCAGGCGCCTCGATGGTTCTTTGTCGAGGGAACCCCGGTGGCATGCCAGGTCGTCGCGCATGGTTTCCAACATCATTCCCTGACTGGGAGCGACGGAGCGCAAAAGGGCCAGCTCATCCTCATAGAGAGCACCGGCGTTGGCATGAGGTAGTAGACCGGTCTTGTTCAGCACGAGTCGACACATGGCGGCGAGATAGTCAATGGTGCTGTCATAGCCATGCTCGCTAAGCCATTGAGCGGCTATCGGGTAGCGCAACTCCGGGCGTTCGCCCAAGGTAAAGAGGGCCTCGTGACAGCCTGCCCTTGCTCCCTGCTTGGCGATTCTCAAAACTTCGTTGGGTTCAAGGAACGGCGACTCGGTCCGGGCAGGTGGCTGGGCGAAGGTGCAGTACCCGCAGCGGTCCCGACAGAGCTTCGTTAGCGGAATAAAGACCTTCGGGGAGTAGGTCAGGCGAGTTCCCGTTGCTTTACGGCGCTTCTTTTGGGCCGCCAACTGGAGTTTGTCTGTTGACCACGATTGATAGGACGTGATAGTTGCTTGGTGGGTCACGATTGTGGGTCCTGGGGTCTTGGGCCGGGTTGGCTCCGAATTTGATGAGGCCGAACCTCGACATCACACGTTGGGCATTGAACCTGCAAAACAATTGGCTGACCACAGGCTTCGTGAATCAGTAGCGTTGGTGGTTCGCCGCCCTTGTACCAGCGGTCGCCCCAGCCCATGAGGGCTATGAGAGCGGGCGAGAGGTCGATGCCTTTGGGGGTTAGGTGATACTCATAGCGAGTTGGCCGCTCCTGGTAAGGAACCTTTTCCAAAACACCATTTGCAACTAGTTTGTTGAGACGATCAGACAAGATGTTCTTGGCAATATCGAGGTCGAGTTGCATCTGAGCGAAGCGCCGGACTCCCCGAAAGACATTGCGCAAGATCAGTAGTGTCCAGCGGTCGCGAATGACGGAGAGTGTGGCCTCGATCGAGCAGCCGTCGGTCTGACTACCCTGGTCTGGCTCCCAGGGTTGCGAACCCGATGGTTCAGACGGAGGCGACGAAGGGG
>JAJRXF010000169.1 GCA_024276425.1 Actinomycetes bacterium
GGCCTCAGGGAGGTCACGACCTTCGGCCTGGCTGACAGAGGAGCCAAAGCTTCGCAACGCAGCCAGTAGCCTTCGGGCCTGATTCTCCTGGGCCTCTATTCCGGTCAGATGGTGCAGGATTTTGCGATGATGCCCCTCTTCAACCATCCGCGGTCGGAACCGAACCCGGTGCGAGCCGTCACCTTGTTCGACCATTTCAACTTCGGTGGTGTCAAAGCCAAGATCGTTGAGACGGCGCAGGCGATCACGAATGCGCCACAGTTCGTCCGGGCCAAGGTCCTCCGGCTGAGTCAGTTCGGCCCACAGTTCGTCGTAGCGAACCTGGAGTTGCTCCACGGTTTCGATGGGGTCGGTTCCCGATGGCAGGCGACCGAGCGCCTCCAGTTCGAGGAGGCCACCGACAATATTGTCGACCGCTATTTGGAGATCGTGTTGGCGTTGACCATCAGAGAGTTTTTCGTGGAGTTCTCCAGTTTCGGTATCGACGATGTGGGCCACAAGGCAACCGGCATCTCGTCTAAAGAGAGTATTGCCAAGAGAGCAATCGCCCCAGAACAACCCGATGAGGTGGATGCGGGCAAGCAAGATGGCCAAGGCGTCGACCAGTTTGTCGTGAAGTCCGTCACTCCCAGGACGGGCAAAAAGGTGGAGATAGGGGAGCGAGAAGGTGAGGTGACGAGTGATGAGTACCGCCTCGATCGGGTTGCCTTTGTGGTCGAAACGCTGATCGGCGACGCCAACAAGGTCGACGGTCGGCACCTCGTGGTCCTTGAGGTAGCTCAGAAGTTCGAACTCTCGCTTGGCCAGGTGGGAAGGAAGTTCCTTGCACACGAAGTACTGGCCCTGGTGCTCGATGAAGCGGACGATATGGCGATGGCGCCCCTCCGGTAGTCGCACCGCCATATTGTCTGGCCAGTCTGCGAGCGGGATATCCCACGGAAGGTGAAGGAAGTCTGGTGAAGGCTCAACCGAGGTTTTGAGCTTGAGTGCGACCATGCCCACAAGCTATCGAGATTGGAGCTTGGGCGAGAGCTGGAATAGCTTGGCTCGATCCGAAGATAGGTTCTGGGTTTCACCCATCCCGAGATGGTCCGCGCTCTACAGGGGCGTTTCGATGGGATCTTGGCTGGTCGCAATCCAGAAGTAGTTTTCGCCTTTGACTAGATTCGACTAGGTTGAAATCTTGCTTACGACCCTGCCAGACGGTCCTGGAATCATCACGCCCGAACCCTTCGCCAATGCCGATCATCCCATGCGCAAGCTCACCAGGCAGGTGGCCTTTGACAATGCATGGGACTCGGAGCGAGCCGCCAAGGTCGCCTCGCTTTTTGATGGCCTGGCCCCAGATTGGGCCGAACGTCAGGCCGATCCTTCCCGTCAAGCTCCGGTTCTTGACGCGCTTGACCGGGGAGGCGTCGACCAAAGCGGCTGGTGGCTTGAATGTGGTTCGGGGGCTGGCGGGAACACGAGCCTCCTTGGGAGCAGGCTCCCTAAGTTGGTAGCGCTTGACTTAGCCAAGGAAATGTTGTTGCACGCCCCCGCGGATGCCGCTCCGCGCGTCCAGGGGGACTCCTGTAGTCTTCCCTTCGCTTCGGGCACCTTCGTGGCCGTCCTTTTGGTAAACATGCTTTTGTTTCCCGCCGAAATCGACCGAGTGCTGGCCCCTGGTGGCTCTATCGTTTGGGTCAACACGCTGGGGGATCAGACCCCGATCCACCTCCCGGTGCAAGATGTCATGGACGCATTGCCGGGCTCATGGACTGGTTGTACTGCTCAGGCAGGGTCTGGATTCTGGCTTTGCGCGCAGCGCTCGGCGGCCTCTAGCCCAGAGAGGTAAGCCCCTTCAACCTTGGCGCCGGCAAAAGCATCGCCACAAAGAACCGCGGGACCGGGCTTTGTTGCTACCAAAAGCGATGCTTCTTCACTGGGCTCAACTGGTCCGGCAAAACGCCACCGATGTACCCAAAAGCCGGTGATTTTGGCCTGTCCCAATACGGCTGTCAACTCCTCAGCCAACGCCGAGCGGAGGTCGCCATCCTTGGTCTTCCAGTAGATCTCGGTTGCGGCATGGGTCAGGTGCAGGGTGAGCGCAGGAGTCTCACTAATGCCCTTCTTCTGATTGTCAGCAATAAAGCTAAACACTGGGTGATCGTGTTGTTGTCGTGCCCCACTTGACCCAAGGTAGGGAGCGTGGTCGAGGGTGATTAGCAAAGCAAGGACTCGATGGTAAGAAAAACTCTGTGCCTTGGCTTTGGCCGCGGCATCAAGAACGGCGCCACCGGTTCGCAGCATGTCTAAGGCCAACGGAACCGGGCAGGCCATCACCACAGCATCGGTTTGGATTGGTTCCAACTCCGGTTGGTCAAAGGTTAGAGCCCATTCTTGTGCCAATGGGATAATCGAAGACACGCGGCATCCGGTCCGCACCTCCAACGGCGTAGCCAGGTGTTTTGCCAACTGCACCATGCCACCATTCACCCGGTAGCGGGGATAGCCATCGGGCTCACCGAAGCCCCGGCACCACTCCGAGACCAGGCCGATCTCAAGCCATTTCTGGATCTCGACACCGAACCGTTTGGATCGAGCGGTGAAAAACTGAGCACCGTAATCGAAACGAGACTGGCCGATGTACCTGGTGGCCAAGCGCCCTCCGACTCTTCGTGCCTGGTCAATAACCTGGACGGCAAACCCCGCTTCGTTCAACTGGCGGGCCGCTATCAACCCCGAGAGGCCTGCCCCGACCACAATCACTCGCTGTCCTGACACGATGTCGGACCATAGCGGTCCGGGAAATCGAATCAGGCTGATCCCGGAACCGTCTCAACAATTTCCTAGATTTTCTCTGTTTCGGTTGGGCTGAGCCCAGGCGTGAGCGAGGATATGGCGATGCCCCGCATTTTGGTCACTGAAGAGATCACCCGGTCCGGCCTCGATCTGCTCCGGGAAGCGGGCCATGATGTTGACGTACAACTCGGACTCTCCCCCGTTGAGTTGCTGGATGCGGTCAACGGTGCCAATGCGTTGATCATCCGCTCGGCCACCACGGTCACACGAGAACTCCTGGCGGCTGGTATGAGTCTTCAAGTGATTGGCCGGGCTGGCGTTGGACTTGACAATGTCGATGTTGACGCCGCAACCAAGCGGGGCGTGATGGTGGTCAATGCGCCACAATCAAACATTGTCTCAACCGCCGAGCAGACCTTGGGCCTCATTTTGGCACTAGTCCGCAACATTCCCCAGGCCGGGGCTGCCCTGAAGGCTGGGCGTTGGGAACGTTCGGCCTGGACCGGGACCGAACTGCAAGGTAAGACACTTGGCATCATCGGGCTTGGTCGAGTGGGTTCCCTAGTCGCTGAACGGGCCCTGGCCTTTGGTATGCATCTTGTCGCTCATGACCCCTTTGTATCCGATGAGCGAGCCAGGCAGCTTTCGGTTGAGACGATGACATTAGATGATCTTGGTGCCTGCTCGGACATTGTGACTATTCACGTGACGAAGACACCAGAGACTGTTGGTCTTATTGGCGAGGATTTTCTCAGCAAGTCCAAGCCGGGCATTCGGATCATCAATGTGTCTCGTGGCACAATCGTGGATGAGGAAGCATTGTTGAGCGCCTTAGAGTCTGGCATCGTCGGGGGAGCGGCTCTTGATGTGTTTGCTTGCGAACCGATGATCGAGTCGCCGTTGTTCGACTTACCAAATGTTGTTGTCACCCCTCATCTGGGTGCTTCCACTCATGAGGCCCAACTCAAGGCTGGTGTAACTATCGCTGAGCAGGTCGGTCTTGCCTTAGCCGGCGACTTTGTTCCTTTTGCCGTCAATGTCGAGGCGGCCGAGGTGGCAGAAACGATCCGGCCGTTCTTGCCCTTGGCCACCCAGCTTGGCGCGCTTTTTGGTGCTTTGTTCGGTTCGGTAGACAAGCTCCCTTCCCGGATCGAACTGGCCTTTGAAGGTCAAATCGGCGGATATGACAATCGGCTTGTTACCCTTGCAGCGGCGAAAGCAATGTTGGACCCCTTGATTAGCCAGGCTGTCTCCTTCGTCAATGTCACCAAGCTGCTCACTGCGAACAACTTGGAGTTCACGGCCTCATCAACGACTACCAGTGAGGACTATGTCAATCGCTTAGTAATCAGTGGTGGTGGTCGTCGCATGGCGGCCACTCTGATCGGTTTAGCGCAACGCCCCCGCATTGTGGCGGTGGACTCTGTTGGAGTTGAGGTCCCGCCATCGGACAACATGCTTATCATTCGTAATGATGACCGGCCGGGCATGATCGGCAAAGTCGGAGCCATCCTCGGCCAGTCTGGCATCAACATTGACCACATGGGTGTCGGACGCGACCAGGCAGACCATTCTGCCCTCATGCTGTTGGATACTCGTCAGCCCGTGCCAGAGGCGACTCTTGTTTCTCTGGAGCAGGCCGACGGAATTCTTTCCGTTGACCGACTCGTGCTTGGCGAGCAATGACGGGTGTCCTCGGCATTACTAATTGAAGGGAACCCAACCCCGCTCGCTGAAGTCGCTGAGCGAACTAGCCATCACGCCACTTTCCGAAACGGTGTAGACCGTGTCATCAATGATGACGCTGCGGCGAATTTCGGGCTGGTAACTCCAGCAATAGCCTTCGGGAGCAACTGACTCTTCTGAATCGATCAGAGAAGCCTCAGCATCACCATCGGCAATTGGTTCCTCGTCGATGTAGTAGTCTCCGCTCTCGCAACCACCGGCGGCAGGGTGAGAGATTCGGCCGATCTCGCTCAGTGAACCGTTGGCATCCACCCGAACGGCCACCATGTCGGCACTGTTTGATTCGGTGCCAGTCTGTTGATCCCAGTTCCAGGCGTTGATGGGTACGAAGGCAGTCTGGGTTGGAGCCCACCAGGTGAACGCCTTGGCCTCCCATGCCACCGTACTTTGACTATTCTCTCCAAAGGCTAGAGAGTCGATCCGTGTCGGATTGGCCGGGTTGGCGACATCGAATAGGGAGACCTGAGCACCGGTGATTCGACCGTCCTGAGTGCCATCCTGACCGACCCCGACGAGCTGACCAGCTCCAATGGGATGGAGATAGGCGGAGAACCCGGGAATCTTCAGTTCCCCGGCGACTGAGGGATTGGTTGGGTCACTCAGGTCAACCACATACAGCGGATCGATTTGGCGGAAGGTGACAACGTAGGCGGTGTCTCCCATAAAGCGGACGGCCATGATTTGCTCTCCCTTGCCCAGGCCACCGACTTCGCCGACAGTGACTAGTTCGCTGCCTTGCTCCTCAAGAACAATCACCGAGCTCTGGCTGGATTGATCGCCCCATGGGGCACCTTCGGTGACGGCTACCCGCAGATAGCCCTCGAACTCTGACATCGAGTACTGGTTGAGCAGGTAGCCCTCAACCGATCCGGAGGCCACATAGGAGGTGGTACTCGGATCGGAGATATCGAAGCTGTGGAACGAGGTGATATAAGTCTCCTGATCAGCGGGGATTCCCTCTTCCCAATTGAAGTCCCCTTCCCAACGGGTGGTTGACACCGCTAGTCGGTCGGTGGAGGCATAGATTGTTTGGCCTTCGGTCAGAACACCGAGGCTGTCATTGAGCCTCAGTCCCTCGGAAACATCCAGTGTCAGCACTGCCAGAGTGCCGAAACCGGAGAACTCGCCGGGGATGTACATCTGGTCGCAGGGAACGAGGCTGCCTGCGGAACCATCGCTGAGGCGGAAACCGGGGAGCCACTGTTCGATGGTTGACTGCTTGAGTAGCTCACGGTTAGTTTTTTCGGCTGCCTCTTCGGCGGCCTCCCCATTTGCGTAGACAAAGGGGAACTGGCCAACACCAGAGTTAATGACCACTCGGATGGAGCCGTCTACCTCACGGCCAGAGAGGTAGACGCCTTCGAAGGTGATTGTTTCACCAACGGTGCCAGAGATCAGATCGATTTCGGTCAGGCTGGTGGTTGAGGTGCCGCTGGGCATGACTCCCCAGTCCGCTTCTTCGCCAGTGTTGGCGTTTGGTAGGGCCTCTTCGACCCAACCTTGGGACATCACCAAAGCCCGATCGCCGACCAGAAACAGTTCGCTAACCCACAGGTTGTCCTGCATTTTGATGGTGTGAACGAGTTCGGGGGAGTCTCCCGTCGTGTCGATGACCCGAACGGTATTGGCGTTGAGGACAACGAGCCGCTTTCCATCGGTTTTGACAAAATCGGCTTCGTCAACCCCGCCTTCTTGATTGTTGGTCCCAGAGAATGAGCCGCCAGTGGCCTCAGCAGCGCCCGCGCTGTCGTTTTCAGCGAACGCGGCGGACTCATCAGCATCGGCGCTGGCTTGCATGGTTGTGGCAGTCATCGCCTCGTCAAACAAGACGGGGTAGAAGTCGCCGTTGCCATACCCATAGGGGCCGACCCGTTCCAAACCGAGGTCGATCAGCCTGCCCAGGAGCGCATCACAACTGTCCTCGGTGCTGAGGGCGGAGGTGAGGGTGATGTCCTGGCCTTTGAGATCGGTGGAATTGGTGTTGGCATCCTGGGTGGGGTCATCGCTGGTGCAAGCGCCAGCAGCCAGAGTGGCGGCCAGCAGTCCGGGGATGAGTCGGGAGTAGCGCATTGAGGTTCCTAACGCAGTAAGAAGTTTCGTTACTGCTCGGACGGTCTATCGGCAGATCCTGGTTCCCCTCAAGTTGGGATTCATCTGTTTGTCA